>JBGAHT010000040.1:0-30119 GCA_044226035.1 Thermomonas sp.
GCTCGTCGATGGCCTTGCGCGCGATCGCCGGCAGGCCCGGCACCGGCGGATCGACCTGGAAGCCGGATTCCTGCGCGGTCACCGCGATCGCCGCGCACAGGTGCGCGCTGGTGGGCTCGAGTTCCTGCGCCGCGAACGCGGCCTGGATGTCGCGCGCCCAGCCCGCGCGATCCTGCACGCCGGCGGGCATGCGCCGCATCAGTTCCGCGCGCACCTGCTCGGGCGTCGGGCCGCGGTCGAGCAGGCCGCAGCCTGCGAGGCAGGCGATGCCGAGGCCGACGGCGACGAGCGCGAGACGACGGGAAACGCGACGCTGGGCCATGCGCGGACGCCGGGGGAATTCGCCCAAGGCTAGCAAACCGGGCAGGTGTCGATCAGGGAACGGACCCCGGGGTCGGGGGCGCGCAGACCGCCATCGCGGCCGCGGAGTCGAGTTCGATCGACCTGACCGTCGAGTGGCCCAGCTCCTTCCCGGTCTCCCAGTTCACTTCGCGGCTGGCGAAGGGAAAGCGGACGCCGTCGACGAGGCGATAGTCGGAGAATCGCGTTTCGATCGATTGCTTGGTCGGGTCGATCGCCAAGTGCATGGGCTTGTGTTCGCGCATGCGCGCGACCAGGTGCGTGGCCGGATCCAGGAACAGCTCCGCGGTGTAGCCGTCCGCATACGTGACGTCGATGCGATCGAAGGCAATCCCGTCGAGCGCCTGTCGCCCGGCGACGCGCAGGGCGTGCCCGCGTGCCGGGAATTCGTCCAGCCCGATCATCCGGGTGGGATTGTCGATGCCATGCAGCAACGTCGCCGCGCCGCCTGCGGGTTGCGGCGAGACCCGGGCATCGCCGGCGGACATCGCCCAGCCGCCGTCGCGCGAGACGCCCTCGGATTGAAGGTACTTGCCGCCGTTGAAGACGTCGATCCGCATGCAGCCCGATCGGTTGGCCATGTAATCGGCCTGCAGCGCGAACGTCGGCTCGACGAGGTCGAGCTGCAACTCGATCGCCCCGATGGCATGCACCCGCGCGCTTCCGCCGCGCGCCTGCATGTGCAACTCGACCAGCGAAGGCGCCTCGGGGCGGGAAGCGCATCCGCCAACGAGCAGCGCGGCCACGACGACCCGATACTTGCGATCCAGGCGAACCATGCGAACGCTCCGGTGACAGGCCCGGCGAATGTGCGTGCCAGCGCCGCCCCTTGGATGTGCCGGAAGTCAGCGCGGGCATCGCGCATAACGCCCGGTCCGCCGCAATGCCCGCCCTTCTTCCAGCGGTCGCGGTCGAACAGCCACGAGTTGGACAGCCCGACGGACGATTCGGACATGAAGACCGCCCGGAACAGCCGGGTTTCCCGCCAACCCGGGTGCAGCACCGGTCGCCACGCCGGTTGAATCCGGATCATCGGAACGCGACGTCCAGCGCCGCGCCTGCTTATCGTTCAGCGCGCCAACGCCGCATCAACCTCGGCCTTCAATGCCAGTGCATCCTCGATGCATTGCACAAGCAAAAAGCTGCTGGTGGAGGCTACGTTCACTCGCGCCAACAGGTTGCCGCGCACGATCGCCCACTCCGGCGCATCCGGTGGCAACGCCCACAAACGATCGGCCGGCGAACGGATGGCGTCGCCGAGCATGCGCCTGGCCTCGGCATTTCTCATGGCATTGGAAGCCAGGTTGGAGCTGATCCTCAGCATCACCAGGCCACTGGCAATGACGCGCTGCCGATAGGTTTCGTCCACAAGCGCGGTGTTGTTCTTGTTGATGATCTCGAACTTGAATTGGGTGTCCTGATAGAAGCCGGTGACCCGGTCCCGCAGTTTCGTGTCGTGGATCAGGCGCAGGTTGCCGGTGTTGAGCATGTCGAGGTAGGTCGCGTTCCTGAGCAACAGGGTCCTGCGCTCCCCGAGATGCGTCATGGCCGTCGCGACCGCTTCCACGTCGGCCGGGCGCGTGGACGCGGCCAATGCACGGCTGGCGAAAATGCCGTCGTCGTATTGCTTCTGCTCGAACGCCCGGGCCTCCTGCAGCGAATCGATCGTGCCCTGCAAGTCGCGGCTCAGGCGCTGCAGGTACGCGCGCTCGTTTTGCGCATCCTGCCGGCCCTGGTACCAGCTGTTGAGCGCCATCGCCACCAGGATGCCGACCACGACGACCAGGAACTCGGCCATAAACCAGCGCAAGCCGCGTCGCCACCTTGCGATCCGCGGCGGGAATGCGTGCGTGTCCTGCGATTGCGGCGAATCCTCCGTCATCGCGATCCCGTAGCGCGTTGATGCGCGGTCACGCGACGACCCGCACCGGCACCGATTTCGCCGCCGGCGTGCCGGACACCTTGTCGTGGTAGTCCAGCGGGATCAGCGGGTTGAGTTCGGGGTAGTAGCCGGCGACCGAACCGCGCGGCATCGGGTAATCGAGCACGGTGAGCCCGTCGACGCGGCGCGCGATGCCGTCGTCGCTGATCGTTTCCAGCGCGACCTTGTCGTATTCCTTCAGCCCGCGGTCGGCGATGTCCTGCGCGTTCATGAACAGCACCATGCGGTCGTTGTACACGCCGCGGTAGCGGTCGTTGTCGCTGTAGATGGTGGTGTTGAACTGGTCGTGCGAACGCACGGTGGCGAGGCGCAGCATCGCCGGGTCGTCGATTTCCGCGTTCGCGTGCAGGCCCGGCATCGCGATGAAGTTCGCCTTGCCGTTCGGCGTGTGCCACACCCGCCGGCGCGGCGCGACGTCGAGGTGGAAGCCCTCGGGCTGGCGGACCTTGCGGTTGAAGCCGGCGTAGATGTCCGGGTACACCTCGGCGATCGCGTCGCGGATCGCGTCGTAGTCGTCGATGTAGCGCGCCCAGTCGAGCCTGCTGTGCGGCAGCGTCGCCATCGCCATGCGGCACACGATCTCGGTTTCCGGCAGCAGGCCGGGGCTGGCCGGTTCCAGCACGCCCAGCGAGGCGGTGACGTTCGACATCGAATCCTCGATGGTCACGAACTGCTCGCCCTTCGCGGTCCTGATCCGCTCCGAGCGCGCGACCACCGGCAGGATCAGCGCGTCCTTGCCGTGCACCAGGTGGCCGCGGTTGAGCTTGGTCGCGATGCCGACGGTGAGGTCGAGCTTCGCCATCGCCGCGTAGGCGCGATCGGTGTCGGGCACCGCGCGCACGAAATTGCCGCCCAGGCCGATGAACACCTTCGCGGTGCCGGCCAGCATCGCCTCCACGCTTTCGATGGTGTGGTGGCCGGACTCGCGCGGCGGCTCGAAGCCGAACACCTCGCGCACGCGGTCGAGGTAGGCCTGCGGGGGTTTCTCGTCGATGCCGACGGTGCGGTCGCCCTGCACGTTGGAATGCCCGCGGATCGGCGAGATGCCGGCGCCGGGCTTGCCGAAATTGCCCTTGAGCAGCAGCAGGTTCGCGATCTGCCGCACCAGCTGCGAGCCCAGCTGGTGCTGGGTGATGCCCATGCCGTAGCAGATGATGGTCGCGTTCGAGCGCATGTAGATGTCGGCGCAGCGGCGGATCTGCGCTTCCTCCAGCCCGGACACCTTGCAGATGCCGGCCCAGTCCTGCGCCATCGCGTCCTCGCGGATCGCATCGACGCCGACGGTGTGCCCGCGGATGAAGTCGTGGTCGAGCACGGTTTCGCCCGCGGCCTCGCGCTCGAACATCGCCTTCATGATGCCCTTGAGGAAGGCGAGGTCGCCGCCGATGCGGATGTGCACGAATTCGCTGGAAATCGGCGTCGAGCCGAACGTCGCCATCTGCACGATGTCCTGCGGCTCGGCGAAGCGGATCAGCGCGCGCTCGGGCATCGGGTTCACGGCGACGATCGGGATGCCGCGCTTCCGCGCCTCGACCAGGTTGGTCATCATCCGCGGCGAGTTGGTGCCGGTGTTCTGGCCGATGACGAAGATCGCCTCGGCGTGGTCGAAATCCTCGAGGACGACCGTGCCCTTGCCCACCCCGATCGCCGGCGGCAGGCCGCGGCTGGTCGGTTCGTGGCACATGTTGGAGCAGTCGGGGAAATTGTTGGTGCCGAACTCGCGCACGAAGATCGAATACAGGAACGCGGTTTCGTTGGCGGTGCGCCCGGAGGTGTAGAACTCCGCCTGGTGCGGGCTGTCCAGCGCGCGCAGGCGCTCGCCGATCAGCGCGAACGCCTCGTCCCAGCCGCACGGCACGTAGTGGTCGCTGGCCGCGTCGTAGCGCATCGGCTCGGTGAGGCGGCCCTGCATTTCCAGCCAGTAATCCGACTGCTGCATCAGTTCGGCCACCGAATGTTGGGCGAAGAACTCGCGGGTGACGCGGAACTTCGTCGCCTCGTGCGCCAGCGCCTTGGCGCCGTTCTCGCAGAAATCGAATTTCCTGCCGCAGGCCTGGTCCGGGTAGGCGCAGCTCGGGCACTTGAAGCCGCCGGGCTTGTTCATCACCAGCAGGGCTTCGGAGCCCTTCACGATCACGCTCTGTTCGAGCAGGACCTTGGCGGTCGCCGCGGCCGCGCCCCAGCCGCCCGCCGGCGCGTTGTAGGTCTTGTAGCGGGGAGCCTTGCCGTCGGTCATGGACGCTGCGTTCCCGAAAGGCCTCGATGCGGCGACTTTACTCCTGCGCGGGCCGGGATGCCGCGCCGCGCGCTTTCGGCTAACCTTCCGGCGCATGTACGCGGACTTCGCCGACCACGCCTGGCGCCACTTGCTCGACCCGACCACGCTCGCCGGGGCGGCGTTCTACGGCGTGCTCGCGTTCGTGCTCGCCTCGATCGTGGTGCTGGTGATCCGGCGCTTCAGCCGGCGCCTCGAGCACCGCCTGTCCGACGTCACCGTGCTGCGCTTCGTCAGCCTGTTCGCGCAGATGCTGGTCTACCTCGCCGCGCTGGTGCTGTACGCGCACCTCATCCCGCAGCTGCGCACCGTCGGCACCGCGCTGCTGGCCGGCGCCAGCGTGCTGTCGGTGGTCGCGGGCCTGGCCGCGCAGGACACCCTCGGCAACCTCATCGCCGGGTTCTCGCTGGTGATGTCCGGGGCGATCCGCGAGGGCGACGAGATCAAGCTCTACGCGCCGAACGGCCTCATCACCGCGCGCGTGCACCTGATTTCGCTCGGCTTCACCGTGCTGCTGGACGCCGACGGCAGCGAGGTGCTGGTGCCGAACAGCGTGATCATGGGCAGCGCGATCGTGCGCACCGCCCGGGCGCCGGCGCCGAAGGCCTGAGCCGTCCCGCGATCAGCCGCGCCTGGCCGCGGCGATCTCGCGCAAGGCGCGTTCGAACACCTCGGGCGGCTGCCCGCCGCTGACCAGGTGCCTGCGTTCGATGATGATCGCCGGCACGCCGCTAATGCCGAGCTGCTGGAAGAACCGTTCGCTCGCGCGCACTTCCTCGGCGAATTCGTCCGAATCGAGGATCGCGCGGGCGCGCCCCGCGTCCAGCCCGGCGGATGCCGCGATGGCGACCAGCGTGTCGCGGTCGCACACGTCCTTGCCCTCGCTGAAATAGGCGCGCAGCAAGGCGTGCTTCAGCTCGCGCTGCCTGCCTTCGGTTTCCGCCCAGTGTAGCAGCCGGTGCGCGTCGAAGGTGTTGTAGATGCGGCTGCGCGCGCCCAGGTCGAACACGACGCCGAGCTCCGCGCCGCGCTGGCGGATGCGTTCCTGGTTCTGCGCCAGCTGCGCCTCGTCCATGCCGTACTTGCGCTGCAGGTGTCCGGCGATGTCCTCGCCTTCCGGCGGCAGCTGCGGGTTGAGTTCGAACGGCTGGAAATGGATCTCCGCCACGACCTCGCCCTGCAACCGCTGCAGCGCCTGTTCCAGCGAGGCGAGGCCGATGGCGCACCACGGGCAGACCACGTCGGAGACGAAATCGATGCGCAGGGGCACGGGATCGGGAGCGGTCATGGCGATTCCGGTGGAAAGGATCGTTCCGAGATGATGCCGGTTCCGATCCGTTTCAAGCTCATGTAGCCCGGGTAACCCCGGACTTGATCCGGGGGCATCCGGGACTGGATTCGCATGGACGCACCCGGATGCGGCCGTTGGCCTTATCCGGGCTACACCGGCTGCGGGCACAATGGCGCCGTTCCCCGATCACGACCAAGGATCGCCGATGTCGAACGACGCCCCCATCGTTTCGATCCGCAACCTCGGCAAGACCTACGCCTCCGGCTTCCGCGCGCTGGACGACGTCAGCCTGGACATCCGCCGCGGCGAGATCTTCGCCCTGCTCGGCCCCAACGGCGCCGGCAAGACCACGCTGATCAACATCGTCTGCGGCATCGTCAACGCCAGTTGGGGCAGCGTGCTCGTCGACGGCCACGACATCGTGCGCGAGGCGCGCGCCGCGCGCATGCAGATCGGGCTGGTGCCGCAGGAACTGTCCACCGACGCGTTCGAGAGCGTGTGGGCCACGCTGCGCTTCAGCCGCGGCCTGTTCGGCCGGCCGCCCAATCCGGAGTATCTGGAGAAAGTGCTGCGCTCGCTGTCGCTGTGGGACAAGCGCGACAGCAAGATCATGGCCCTGTCCGGCGGCATGAAGCGGCGCGTGCTGATCGCCAAGGCGCTGTCGCACGAGCCGCGCATCCTGTTCCTCGACGAACCCACCGCCGGCGTCGACGTCGAGCTGCGCCGCGAGATGTGGCAACTGGTGCGCGAGCTGCGCGAAAGCGGCGTCACGATCATCTTGACCACGCACTACATCGAGGAGGCCGAGGAAATGGCCGACCGCATCGGCGTGATCCGCAAGGGGCAACTGGTGGTGGTCGAGGACAAGCGCGTGCTGATGCGCAAGCTCGGCAAGAAGCAGCTGACCCTGCAGCTGCAGGCGCCGCTGCAGCGCGTTCCCGAGGAACTCGCCGGCGAGCCGCTGGAACTGGCCGACGACGGCCACTTGCTGGTCTACACCTTCGACGCGCAGGCCGAGCGCAGCGGCATCGCGACGCTGCTGCGCCGCCTCGGCGACCTCGGCATCGGCTTCAAGGACCTGCATTCGAGCGAAAGCTCGCTGGAGGAGATCTTCGTCAGCCTGGTGCACGCCGATCCGCAAAGGCCCTCCCCTTCAAGGGAAGGAGACAAGCCATGAACCTCCACGGCATCAAGGCGATCTACCGCTTCGAGATGGCGCGCACCTTCCGCACCCTGCTCGAATCGATCCTGTCGCCGGTGCTCTCCACCTCGCTGTATTTCGTGGTGTTCGGCGCGGCCATCGGTTCGCGCATGGGCGATGTCGACGGCGTCAGCTACGGCGCCTTCATCATCCCCGGCCTGCTGATGCTGTCGCTGCTCAACGAGAGCATTTCCAATGCGTCCTTCGGCATCTACATGCCGAAGTGGGCGGGAACGATCTACGAGCTGCTGTCGGCGCCGGTGTCGCCGCTGGAAATCGTGATCGGTTACGTCGGTGCGGCGGCGACCAAGTCGATCATGCTGGGCGCGCTGATCCTGGTCACGGCGCGGCTGTTCGTGCCGTACCACATCGCGCATCCGCTGTGGATGCTGTGCTTCCTGCTGCTGACGGCGGTGAGCTTCAGCCTGTTCGGTTTCATCATCGGGCTGTGGGCGGACGATTTCCAGAAGCTGCAGGTGGTGCCGTTGATGATCGTGACGCCGCTGACGTTCCTGGGCGGGGCGTTCTATTCGATCGGGATGCTGCCGCCGGTGTGGCAGAAGATCGCGCTGTTCAATCCGGTGGTGTACCTGATCAGCGGGTTCCGCTGGAGTTTCTACGGGCTGTCGGACGTGAATGTGGGGATCAGCGTCGCCGCGACGCTGGGTTTCCTGGCGCTGTGCCTGCTGGCGGTGTGGTGGATTTTCAGGACGGGGTACAAGTTGAAGGCGTGATGGGGTAGTGACAACACTTACTCGGGAGTACAGCCTTGAGCTATCAAACATTAACGCCATATGTAAATGAACAAGACAAGCTAGATCGCTTCGTCAACGGGTTTGCCACCCAATCATTTCGCGACCAAGCAGATCGAGATTACATCGCCGCTCGACTTGCTTGCCGATACGAACTATTTCCCCAGTTTCTATGGTCATCCCAACAAGCACTCGAGAAATACCTGAAAGCCATTCTTCTTTACAACCGAATTGATGCTAAGAAAGTCAAGCATGACATCAACAAGGTCATGCAGCTGACAAAGAAACTTAGCTTTGAAATCGATCTTTCGGAACGGAGTCAGAAGTTCATCAAGCTGATTTCCGATTATGGCGAATATCGTTACATCGAAGTTCCTTTTAGTTTGTATGGATACATACTTGTTGATCTTGATCTGACGATCTGGGAGCTGCGGCGGTACTGCCAAGTACTTGACGTGTTCGGCAAGGAACTACCACCTTATGAATACGAACTTTTGCAAGAATCACACCGCGGGATAGATAAAAGTAGAAATGAGCCGCGGTATAAATTTCGCCTACACGGCGGATTGTTAGAAGCGATTCTTGACAATCGCAAACATCCGAGCAGACCGGCTTTGCTTTGGAATAACCCTTGCTTTGGTAATAGAAATCGACCTTTTGTCAAAGCAAAGTGGCATCTGAACGCAATAAATCCTCTGCTGACAATTTATCCACGAATGCTCGATGAGCTTTTGAAATTCGTCTATTTGCCGGAGCGACTTGCCGATGCCTACCGTGCGCATGCTGCTAAGGCAGACTCTTAGATCCGCAGCACAACGCAATCTGAATCTCTTCCTCCCGCGCACCCTTGCACGATTTGTCAACTCGCCTTCTGCTCACCCTAGGACTTGAAGTAGCGCCCGCGCAAAACCCGCGCCCTTCGCCGGATCCACGCCCAGGTAGAAATCCGGCTCGATCAGCTCGGCTTCCATCAACAGCCAGCACCCATCCGCATCCGGCACCATGTCGATGCGCGCGTACAGCAACGGCTCGCCGACCGCGGCCAACACCTCCTCCGCCAACGCCACCGCGCCCGCCGCCGGCACCGGCACCGGCGAATACAACCCGCCGAATTCCTCCTGGATGCGGAACTCCCCCGCCACCGGGCGCTTGTTCACCGCATGGCTGGAACGCCCGCCGAAATACAGCAACGAGGTTTCGCCCTCCGTTTCGATCGTCGGCAGGTACGGCTGCACCAGCATCGTCGTGCCGGCAGCCGCGGCGACCGCATCGCCGCGACGCAGGCGCTGCGTCTTCCATGCCCCGCCCGACACCGCGGGCTTCACGATCAGCTCCTCCGCGCTGGTCTCGGCGAACACGCCATCCACCAACGCCTGCGACACCTCGTCGGTGAAGGTGGTCGGCGGAATCGCCACGCCGCGCCCGGCCAGTTCCGACAGGTAGCGCTTGTCCGAATTCCACGCCAGCACCCGCGCCGGGTTCGACACCGGGAGCTTCGCGCGCTCCCACGTCGCGCACGCACGCAACCAGCGCGCGTGCTGGAAGTGATAGCCCCACGCCAGCAGCGGCAGCACGCGGTCGAAATCCCGCAGGCCCGCCGCGTCATCCACATGCGCCGTCCACGGCGTCGGCACGGCCTCGATGCCGGCGACCTGCAGCGCGACCTGCAGCCGCGCCAGCACCTTCGGCCACAGGCTGGCGTTGTCGCCTTCCGCCGGATCGGGCGTGAGGATCGCGACGCGGGCCGTCATTTCACTTCACCCGCTTGCCTGCGGCGGAATACACGCTGTCCTTGTCGCGCTTGCCTACGGCAACGACCGTGACCAGAAGCACGCCGTCATCGACCTGATAGACGAGTCGATAACCGACTGTGCGCAACTTGATCTTGTAGCAATCCGGCATGTTGTGCAGTCGCGCCGACGGCACGCGCGGATTGCGCAGGCGTTCGTGCAGCTTGGCCTTGAACTGTTCGCGGATCGGCACGGCCAGCTTGCGCCATTCCTTCAACGCCGATTCGACGAACGCCAGCTCATAGGTCATCGAGCGCGACCTTCACCCGGCGCTCCTTCGCACGGGCGCGGACCAGTTCGGCCAGCTCCAGGTCCTCGACCCGATCGAGCAGGCGCTTGTACGCCGCAGCCGGCACCAGATAGGCGCTGGGCTTGTTGTGCACCAGCACCGCCACGGCCTCGCCATCGGCGGCTTCGATCACCGCACTGGGATTGCGCTTGAGCTCGGTGACGCTGACGCTGGCGTCGGCAAGGATGGCTTCCATCTCGCACCCGGATTCGGCTCTAAATTCGGAGCCAAATATGGCATGAACCATCGCCGGTGGGCAAGCCACCCTCACTCCAGCCCTCCCCCCATGCAGGAGGGGAGTCAAACCATCGGCAACTTCAGCCCCTGCTCCTTCGCGCAATCCTTGGCGATGTCGTAGCCCGCGTCCGCATGCCGCATCACGCCGGTGCCCGGGTCGTTCCACAACACCCGCGCGATGCGCCGGTCGGCCGCTTCGGTGCCGTCGCAGACGATCACCACGCCGCTGTGCTGCGAATAGCCCATGCCCACGCCGCCGCCGTGGTGCAGCGACACCCAGGTCGCGCCGCCGGCCACGTTCAACATCGCGTTCAGCAGCGGCCAGTCGCTGACCGCATCGCTGCCGTCGCGCATGGATTCGGTTTCGCGGTTGGGCGAGGCCACGCTGCCGGAATCGAGGTGGTCGCGGCCGATCACCACCGGCGCCTTCAGCTCGCCCTTGCGCACCATCTCGTTGAACGCGAGCCCGAGTTTGTGGCGCTGCCCGAGCCCGACCCAGCAGATCCGCGCCGGCAGGCCCTGGAAGGAAATGCGCTCGCGCGCCATGTCCAGCCAGTTGTGCAGGTGCGCGTCGTCCGGGATCAGTTCCTTCACCTTCGCGTCGGTCTTGTAGATGTCCTCCGGATCGCCGCTGAGCGCGACCCAGCGGAACGGACCGACGCCGCGGCAGAACAGCGGGCGCACGTAGGCCGGGACGAAGCCGGGGAAATCGAACGCGTTCTTCAAGCCTTCGTCGAAGGCCATCTGCCGGATGTTGTTGCCGTAATCGACGGTGGGGATGCCGGCCGCGTGGAAGGCGAGCATCGCCTCGACGTGGGTGCGCATCGACTTCTTCGCCGCGTCGCGCACCTTGTCCGGGTCGGCCTTCTGTTCGTCCAGCCATTGCTCGACCGTCCAGCCGATCGGCAGGTAGCCGTGCACCGGGTCGTGCGCGCTGGTCTGGTCGGTGACGCAGTCCGGGCGCACGCCGCGCTTCACCAGTTCCGGCAGGATTTCCGCGGCGTTGCCGAGCAGGGCGATGGATTTCGCCTCGCCGGCGGCGGTGTATTTCGCGATGCGGGCGAGCGCGTCGTCGAGGTCGTTCGCCTGTTCGTCGACGTAGCGCGTCTTCAGGCGGAAATCGATGCTCGACTGGCGGCATTCGATGTTGAGCGAACACGCGCCGGCCAGCGACGCGGCCAGCGGCTGCGCGCCGCCCATGCCGCCGAGGCCGGCGGTGAGGATCCACTTGCCCTGCAGCGAGCCGCCGTAGTGCTGGCGGCCCATTTCGACGAAGGTTTCGTAGGTGCCCTGCACGATGCCCTGCGAGCCGATGTAGATCCACGAGCCGGCGGTCATCTGCCCGTACATCATCAGGCCCTTGCGGTCGAGCTCGTTGAAGTGCTCCCACGTCGCCCAGTGCGGGACCAGGTTGGAATTTGCGAGCAGCACGCGCGGCGCGTCGGGATGGCTGGGGAACACGCCGACCGGCTTGCCGGACTGCACCAGCAGGGTTTCGTCGTCGCCGAGGGTCTTGAGCGTCTCCAGGATCCTGTCGTAGCAGGCCCAGTCGCGCGCGGCGCGGCCGATGCCGCCGTAGACCACGAGGTCTTCCGGGCGTTCCGCCACTTCCGCGTCGAGGTTGTTCTGGATCATCCGGAACGGCGCCTCGGTCAGCCACGAACGGCAGCTCAGTTCGCTGCCGCGCGGGGCGCGGATGGTGCGGGACGGATCGTGGCGGCTGGACATGGGGCGCGGCTCCTGCAGGCGAAGCCGCGATTATCGCACCGCGCCGGACCGCGGCCCTGGCCGGGATCGGGCACACTGCGGGCATGTGGTACGACAGTTTCGACACGCCCATCGGCCCGCTGACCGTGGCCACCGACGCCGACGGCCTGCGCTACGTGTTGTTCGAACGCAACCGGCACGAGGTGCACGGCCGCAGCGCGTGGCTGCATTCGCCCGGCCGCCTCGCCGAGGCGAAGCGGCAGCTCATGGAATATTTCGCCGGCGAACGCCGCGCGTTCGAACTGCCGCTGCGGCCGGCGGGCACCGCGTTCCAGCTCCGCGCCTGGCAGGCGCTGGCGGAAATCCCCTACGGCGAAACCCGCAGCTACGCGGAACAGGCGCAGCGCATCGGCGCGCCGGACGCGGTGCGCGCGGTGGGCGCCGCGAACGGGAGGAATCCGCTGCCGATCGTGCTGCCCTGCCATCGGGTGATCGGCGCCGACGGCGGGCTCACCGGCTTCGGCGGCGGGCTGCCGATCAAGGCCGCGTTGCTGCGGCTGGAAGGCGCGCTGGCCCCGGCCGAGGCCGCGCCGCGCACGGGCGACCTGTTCGGCTGAGGCCGCGCGGCGCGGTCAGTGCGCCGCCGGATCCAGGTTGCGCAGGGCGTCGGCGAGGTCGATGGCGCCGGTGCGGCGGATATCGTCCTGGGTGTAGGCGCGACCGTAGGAGGCGCACTTCAGCTCCACGGTCGCGTCGCCTTTGGCGCGCGCCTGGCGCATGGCGCGTCGGTTCTGCGCGGTCGTGATCAGCGAACCGGTTTCGCTCAGGCAGGTGTGGTCGCGCACGTCGCGGGTGGCGACGTCGGAATGGATGTCGTCCTGCACGGTCGGCTGGACGGTCGTGCCGACCGACTGGGCCGACGCGGCGAACCCAACACCGGCGAGCAGGCTGGCGAGCAGCAGTCGTTTCATGGGGCACCTCCGGGTTTCCGTCCCTGTTATACGCCTTTTGCGCCGGCCCGGCCCCGTCTTCGCCGCCGCGGTTTCGTGCGCGTTTAGGGGCCGTCAGCCGCGCGGGCAGTCCTCGCGCCGACCGGCCCTGAACGCCGCGACTTCGGCGTCGCTGGCGGGCCTGGGCTCGATGCCGTCGTCGAACAGCACCCGCCACGCGCCGTCGGCGTCGCGGTGCCAGATCGACTGGAATTCGCCGATCCGGAAGCGCTGCTTGCTATCGGGCGCGAGGTCTTCATACAGGGCCGGGCCACTGGAATAGGCGATGCCGGGTTCGCCGCCGATGGCGACCATGCCCGGATACCACGACAGGCGCAGTTGCTTGCCCGCGACGAGGCCGGACCAGGCCGCGACCACCGCGTCGCGCCCGCGCCGCGGCTGTGGTCGCTTGGCGCCGAACACCGCGCCCTCGGCGATGAATCCGGCGAACGCGGCCGCATCGTGTTCGGCCAGCGAACGCGCGAAGCCCAGTTCGCGCGCCCACACCTCGCATTCGGCCGCGGACAGCTTCGGCGTGGGCGGCGCGGGCGATTGCGCCGAAGCCAGCGGCGACAGCGCCAACGCAAGCACGGCGGCGAAGCAGCGGATCGAAGTCATGGCATTCCCGGCAGGCGATCGGAACGGTCGAGGCCGCATGATGCCCTCGCGCATGCATCGAAACCACGGCCTGCGGCTAACATTGGGCATGCGCATGCGAATCCGCCAAGCCGCGACAATCCCGTGCCTCGCGCTGCTGCTCGCCGGCTGCGCCGGCCTGCGCACCACGCCCTCGCCCGCTTCGCGAACCACCGTGGTGCTGGTGTCGATCGATGCCTTGCGCGCCGACGTCGTGGGCAGCGGCACGATGCCCACGCTCGACGCCATCGCCGCCGACGGCGTGCACGCGCGCTGGATGGATCCGTCGTACCCGACGCTCACCTTCCCCAACCACTACACGCTGGTCACCGGCCTGCGCCCGGACCACCACGGCATGGTCCACAACCGGATGCGCGACGCGCAGCTCGGCGCGTTCGCGTCCAAGGGCGCGAGCGCGGCGGACGGGCGCTGGTGGGCGGGCGGCGAGCCGCTGTGGGTCACGATGGAACGCGCGGGGCAGCGCAGCGCGGTGCTGTTCTGGCCCGGTTCGGCGGCCGAAATCCACGGCGAACGGCCCTCGCAGTGGCGTCCGTTCGACAAGACCATGAGCGTGGATGCGCGCGTGCGCCAGGTGCTGGACTGGCTGGATTTGCCCGCCGCAAGACGCCCGCGCCTGATCGCCGCCTACTTCGACCAGGTCGACGTCGCCGGGCACCGCTGCGGCGCGCATTGCGCGGACGAGATCGCCGCCGAACGCGCGGTCGACGCGGGCCTGGCGGAATTGCGCGCGGGCATCGCCGCGCGTTCCCGCGGACGCCGCATCGACCTCGTCGTCGTCTCCGACCACGGCATGGCCGACGTGGCGAACGGCCACATCCGCTACCTCGACGACATCGTCCCCGCCGATTCGATCGAATTCGAGGACGACGGCCCGGTCGTGCTGGTCGCGCCGCGCGCCGGCCACGAAGCCGAGGCGATGCGGTTGCTCGGCCGCCACGACCATTCCGAATGCTGGCGGCGCGAGTCGCTGCCGCCGGCCTGGCATTACGGCACGAATCCGCGCATACCGGCGATCGTCTGCCAGGCCGACGAAGGCTGGCTGCTGGAGGTGCATTCCGACAAACCCTTCGCCCAGCCGGTGAAGGGCGAACACGGCTACGCGCCGGAACTGCCGTCGATGCGCGCGACCTTCGTCGCCGAAGGCCCGGACTTCCGCCGCGGCGTGGAACTGCCGCCGTTCGACAACGTCGACGTGTACCCGCTGCTCGCGCGCCTGCTCGGCATCGCGCCGCTCGCGAACGACGGCGACATCGCGCCGTTGTTGCCCGCGTTGCAACCTTGACACCCCTCCCCCTTCCAGCGGAAGGGGGAGGCTGGGAGGGGGTTGGTTTTTTCGCCGAACCTCAACCCCACCCCGACCCTCCCCTTCGGTGAAGGGGAGGGAGATTCACAGCAATTTCGAAATGGCCTCGCGATAATTTTTCGCGATCGCGTCGCGGTCGCGATGGCGGCCGTCCGCGACCAGCACCTCATCGCCGATCCGCACCTCGCGCAGCAGCGGCCGGTTGCCGGCGAAGATCCAGCGGTCGACGACGTCTTCGTCGGTCGCGCCGGCGAACTGCGGCGCGTCGGCGTCGAGCAGCAGCCATTCGTCGTCGCCGTCGTCGAAGCCGGTCGCGCTGGCGCGGCTGCCGGCGACGCCGCGCAGCAGGGTTTCGCCCACGCTGGGTTCGCCGGCATCGGCGATGACGTTGCGGTGCCGGCTGAGCAGGCGCTGGCCGTATTCGAGCCAGCGCAGTTCCTCCACCGGCGACACCGAGATGTGCGAATCCGAGCCGATGCCCCAGCGGCCGTTGGCGTCGCGGAACTCGCGCATCGGGAACAGGCCGTCGCCGAGGTTGGCTTCCGTCGTCGGGCACAGCGCGACCACCGCGCCGCTGCGCGCGATGCCGGCGATCTCGCCGTCGTCGAGGTGGGTCGCGTGCACCAGCGTCCAGCGTTCGCCGACGTCCGCGTTCGCCAGCAGCCATTCGACCGGGCGCGCGCCGCGCAGCGCGAGCGAATCCTGCACCTCGCCGATCTGCTCGGCGATGTGGATGTGCACCGGCGCATCCGCCGGCAGCGCGGCGAGCACCTCGCGCATCGCCCCGGCCGGCACCGCGCGCAGGCTGTGCAGTGCGCAGCCCACGCGCAGGTTCGCGCCTTGCTGCGCGCGCAAGGCCTGGAACAGGCGCAGGTAGCCGTCCACGCCGGAACCGAAGCGCCGCTGCCGCGGCGACAGCGGGCGGCCGTCGAAGCCGCCGGTCATGTACAGCACCGGCAACAGGGTCATGCGGATGCCGGTGTCGCGCGCGGCGCGGATGAGCGCGTTCGACATCGCCGCGGGGTCGGCGTACGGCCGGCCGTCGGGCGCGTGGTGCAGGTAGTGGAATTCGCAGACGCGGGTGTAGCCGGCTTCGAGCATCTCCGCGTACAGCTGCGCGGCGACCGCATGCAGCGTGTCCGGATCGAAGCGCGCGGCGATGCGGTACATCGCCTCGCGCCAGGTCCAGAACGAATCGTTCGGATCGCCCTGGCGTTCGGCCATGCCCGCCATCGCGCGCTGGAAGGCGTGCGAATGCAGGTTGGCGATGCCGGGAAGGCGCCAGCGGGCGTCGTCGTTGCGGTCGTGCTTGGCCATGCCGCCATTCTGCCCGAGCCCGGTCGCGGCGGGCATGCGAGAATGCGGCGATGGCGACGCACGACGAGCAAGAAGCCGGCCTCGACGCCCTGCTGTCCCCGGACGTCTGGAAACGCCGCGTCGTGCTCTGGGGCGGCGCGATCGCGGTGGCGCTCGCGGCCATCGCCTTCGCCCGCGCCAGCGACCTCGCCTTCTCGCTGTTCAAGCGCGTGATCGCGTTTTCGCCGTGGTGGGCGCTGCTGCTGACGCCGGGCATGTTCGCGCTGCTGGCGTGGATCACCACGCGCGGGCTGGAATCGACCCGCGGCAGCGGCATCCCGCAGGTGATCGCGGCGCTGCGCCTGCCCGAAGCCGAACGCCAGCGCCATCTCTCGCTGAAGGTGTCGCTGGCCAAGCTCGGCCTGACCGTGGCCGGCCTGCTCGGCGGCGCCTCGATCGGCCGCGAGGGCCCGACCGTGCACGTCGGCGCCGGCGTCATGCTCGCCATCGGCCGCCGCTTCGGTTTGCGCGGCGACATGCAGGCGCGCCGGTTGCTGCTGGCCGGCGGCGCGGCCGGCATCGCCGCGGCGTTCAACGCGCCGCTGGCCGGCGTGGTGTTCGCCATCGAGGAACTCGGCGGCGCGTTCGAACACCGCTTCTCCGGCACGTTGCTGACGTCGGTGATCGTCGGCGGCGTGATCTCGCTCGCGCTGCTCGGCAGCTACACCTATTTCGGCCGCGTCGAGATCGCCCTGCCCTTGCGCCAGGCGTGGCTGGCCGTGCTCCTGTGCGGGATCGTCTGCGGGCTGGCCGGCGGATGGTTCAGCCGCCTGCTGCTGGCCGCCGTCGATGGCAGGCCGCGCTGGCTCGGCGCGTTGCGCAAGGGACACCCGGTGCTGTTCGCCGCGGCGTGCGGCGCGCTGCTCGCGGGCCTGGGCATCGCCTTCGGCCCGGGCGCGTTCGGCACCGGCTACGAACAGGCGCGCAGCCTGGTGCAGGGCCATGCGGTGGTCGGGCACGAATTCGGCCTCGTCAAGTTCGTCGCCAACCTCGCCTCCTACCTCGCCGGCATCCCCGGCGGCCTGTTCTCGCCCGCGCTCGCGGTCGGCGCGGGCCTCGGCAACGACATCGCCGCGCTGATGCCCGATGCGCCGGCGAAGGCGATCGTGCTGCTCGGCATGTGCGGCTACCTCACCGGCGTCACCCAGGCGCCACTGACCTCGGCGGTGATATCGATGGAACTCACCAACAGCGACGGCATGCTGCTGCCGATCCTGGCCACCGTGCTGGTCGCGCGCGGCGCGTCCGCGCTGGTGTGCCGGATGCCGGTGTACAAGGCGCTGGCGTTGCGGCTGCTGCCGCCGCAGAAACCGGCGGAAGCCGCATGAACGCGCCGCGCTTCGACGGCATCGCGATCGGCGCGACTTTGGCGACGCTGGACGCGGACGCCGGTTACGGCC
Source organism: Thermomonas sp. (assembly GCA_044226035.1). Lineage (GTDB taxonomy): Bacteria > Pseudomonadota > Gammaproteobacteria > Xanthomonadales > Xanthomonadaceae > Pseudoluteimonas. The sequence goes on from JBGAHT010000040.1 coordinate 17,550, forward strand.
TGGTCGAAAACGCCGCGCTGGCCTGGAAGGATGGCGTCATCGCCTACGCCGGCCCGCACGACCCTGCACTGGAATCGGCATCGACCGCGGTGCACCGCTTCGACGGCGGCGTGATCGCGCCGGGGCTGGTCGATTGCCACACCCACCTGGTGTTCGCCGGCGACCGCGCCGCGGAATTCGAACTGCGGTTGCAGGGCGCGAGCTACGAGCAGATCGCGCGCGCCGGTGGCGGCATCCTGTCGAGCGTGCGCGCGGTGCGCATGGCGAGCGAGGACGCGCTGCTGGCCGAATCCCTGCCGCGCGCGCGGGCGCTCGTCGCCGACGGCGCGACCACGCTCGAGATCAAGTCCGGCTACGGCCTGGACTTCGACAACGAACGCAAGATGCTGCGCGTCGCGCGCCGCATCGGCGACGAACTCGGCGTCGGCGTGCGCACGACCTGCCTCGCCGCGCATGCGCTGCCGCCGGAATTCGCCAACGATCCCGACGGCTACATCGACGCCGCGATCGGCTGGCTGCCGGCATTGCAGGCCGAAGGTTTGGTCGATGCGGTCGATGCGTTCTGCGAGGGCATCGGCTTCACGCCGGCGCAGACGCGGCGCATGTTCGAGGCCGCGCGCGCGCTCGGCCTGCCGGTGAAGCTGCACGCCGACCAGCTGAGCGACCTCGGCGGCGCGGCGCTGGCGGCAGGATTCGACGGCCTGTCCGCCGACCACATCGAATACACCAGCGACGAGGGCGTGCGCGCGATGGCCGCGCACGGCACGGTCGCGGTGCTGCTGCCGGGCGCGTTCCACGTGCTGCGCGAAACGAAGCTGCCGCCACTGGATGCGCTGCGCGCGCAGGGCGTGCCGATGGCGGTGGCGACCGACTGCAACCCCGGCACTTCGCCGCTGCTGTCGCTGCGGCAGGCGATGCAGCTGGCCTGCACGCATTTCAAGCTCACGCCCGAGGAAGCGCTGCGCGGCGCGACCATCAACGCGGCCAGGGCGCTGGGCCTCGCGGATCGCGGCGTGCTGCGCGTCGGCATGCGCGCGGACTTCGCGCACTGGCGCATCCGCCGCCCGGCGGAACTGTGCTACTGGCTCGGCGGCGACCTCGCCGACGGCGTGTTCGCGGGCGGGAAACGCATCGCCTGAATCCGGTGGAGGAACCCATGCGCAAGACCCTGTTGTCCGCCTCGCTCCTGCTCTCCTTCGCGATCGCATCGCCGCTCGCCATGGCGCGCGCGCCCTTCGTCGTCGATACCCACATCGATGCCCCGGAACGGCTCATGCAGCACTGGGTCGACCTCGGCACGAACACCGCGGACCGCCAGTTCGATGGGCCGAAGGCGCATGCCGGCGGGCTCGGGGTCGCGTTCATGTCGATCTACACCTCGCCCGCGCAGGACGGCGACGGAACCGCGTGGCAAGTCGCCAACCAGATGATCGATTCCGTCGAGGCGCTGGCGCAGCGCCACCCCGACCAGTTCGCGCTGCTGGTTTCGCCCAGGGATGCCGAACGCCAGGTCGCCGACGGCCGGGTGCTGCTGCCGCTGGGCATGGAAAACGCCGCGCCGCTCGGCGACAAGCTCGGGAACGTGCGGTTCTTCTTCGATCGCGGCGTGCGCTACATCACCCTCGCCCACAGCGCCAACAACCGCCTCGCCGATTCGTCCTACGCGCTGGAGAAGAAGTGGAACGGCCTGAGCCCGTTCGGCCGCGAGGTGGTGCGCGAGATGAACCGGCTCGGGATCATGGTCGACGTGTCGCACCTGGGCGACGCCTCGGCCCGGGAAGCGATCGCGCTGAGCACGGTGCCGGTGATCGCCAGCCATTCCGCGTTCCGCCACTTCACGCCGGATTTCGAACGCAACATCAGCGACGAACTCGCCAGGGCGATCGCCGCGAAGGGCGGCGTGGTGCAGGTGCCGTTCGGCACCGCCTTCATCGACCCCGCCAGCGCCGCCGATACCCAGGCGTTCTTCCGCGCGAGCGACGATTTCGACCGCCGCGACGCGGAACTGAGGGCGCAAGGCAAGCCCGGGCTGGACCGCGCGCGCTTCGACGCGGACTGGGACGCCGCGCACCCGCCGCGCAAAAGCACGCTCGCGCAGGTGCTGGACGAAATCGACTACGGGGTGAAGCTGGTCGGCGTCGACCATGTCGGCATCGGTTCGGACTTCGATGGCGTCGACGGCCACCTGCCCGACGAACTGCAGACCACGGCCGACTATCCGCGCCTCGCCACCGGCCTGCGCGCGCGCGGTTACAGCGACGCCGACATCGGCAAGATCCTCGGCGGCAACCTGCTGCGGACCTGGGCCGAGATCGAGGCGGGCGCGAACCGGGAATGATCCGCGCGCAACGAAAAAGCCCCGCCGAGGCGGGGCTTTTTCATCGCGGCGTGGCGAGGATCACTCCTTCGCGGCGGCCTTCTTCGCCACGGCCTTCTTGGCCGGAGCCTTGGCCACGGTCTTGGTCGCGGCCTTCTTCGCGACCGGCGCCTTGGCCGCGCCGCCGGCCTTGGCCACGGCCTTCGGACGGGCGTTGCCGTAGCTGGAGGAATAGCGCTTGCCCTTGGCCGTCTTGCGGTCGCCCTTGCCCATCGTGTTGCTCCTGAACCGATTCGAGAATGTGGATCGCGTCGCGCGCGAGGCCGCGGATTCTAGCATGCGGCACCACCCCTCTCCCGCCCTGCGGGCACCCTCTCCCACGAAGGGGAGAGGGAAAACTTCAATGCGCGCAGGTCGCGTCGTGCACGTGGCCGTGGTTGAGGCGCAGGTTGGCGAGGTGGGCGAGGCCGACGAGCGTGCCGCCGAAGGTCATGACCACCGCGTGCGGCACCAGCGCGTGGTGCAGCGCCGGGAAAGTCACCGCCGCCCACAGCGCCGCCAGCCCGGGTAGCAGCAGGGCCAGCGCGCGCAAGGTCCGGTGGCGACGGTAGCTCCAGGCCAGGATCGCCAGGCCGTACAGGCTGGCGAACACCACGAAACCGCGTTCGAAGCCGTCGCCCAGCCATTCGGCGATGCCGAGCGAGGGCAGCAGCGCGATCAGCAGCGGCAGCACCGCGCAGTGCACGGCGCAGACCAGCGAACCGGTCGCGCCGATGCGATCGAGCAGCGCGCTCGGCGGCCTTGGCGCGGGGCTCGGATCGGGCTTCATCGTTACATTGTAACGGTCGGCGCCGGCGAGACCATGAACGTGCGCCACGCGCGCCATCTCAGGCCGCTTCCGCCGCCAGCGCGGGCGCCCGCCCGCGGCGCAGCGCCGGCACCGCCTGCGCCAGCAGCGCGAAGCCGGCCAGCGTCCACACGATCAGCGCGCCGCTGGGCAGGTCGAACAGCGCCGACAGCACCAGCCCGCCGACATAGCCGAGCGCGCCGATGGCATAGGCCGCGACGAGGCCCTTCCGCCCCGGCATGCCGATGGTGGCAAGCGCCGGCACGATCAGGCTGGCGAACACCAGGTACACGCCGACCAGCTGCACCGACGCGGTGATCGCCAGCGCGAACAGGCCGTAGAACCACAGCCCGCCGAAACGCCCGCGCCGCCACCACATCAGGCCGAGGATGAGCGCCGACAGCAACGCGACCGGGACCAACTGCGCGTAGTTCACCCACAGGATCTGCCCGACCAGCAGGTCCTTGAGGTGTTCCCCGCCCTGCGGGTTGTCGGCGAGCAGCAGCAGCCCGCCGGTCGCGGCGAGCACGAACAGCGTGCCGATCAGCGGTTCCTGCCGTTCCGGCCAGCGCTTGTCGGTCCAGGCCAGCAGCCCCGCGCCGAGCAGCGCCGCCGCCGCCGCGGCGAATTGCGCGCCGAAGCCGTGTTCGTCCACGCCCAGCGCCTGCGCGAGGATCACGCCGAGCCCGGCGATCTGGGCGATGGCGAGGTCGATGAAGATGATGCCGCGCGACAACACCTGCTTGCCGAGCGGCACGTGCGTGGCCAGCACCAGCAATCCCGCCGCGCAGGCGGGGCCGAGGATGCCGGCGTCGAGTCCTTCGAAATTCAGTGTCATTTGCTCAGCGCCAGGAGTTTGCCGATGGTGGAATCGAACAGGCCGAACAGGTCCTTCGATTGCGCGTCGCCGCCGACGGTGAACGGCAGCGTCACCGCGGGCACGCCGGTGCGCGAGGACAGCCAGTCGGCCGGCTTCGGGTCCTGGTAGGCGGCGCGCACGATCGCGAGCGTGTGGCTGTCCCTGGTGATCTCGACGAGCGAGGCCATGTGCGCGGCGGTCGGCGGCACCGCGGGCTTGGGTTCGAGCGCGCCGATCTCGTCGATGCCGAGCCAGTCCCACAGGTACACCCAGCTGATGTGGTGCACGACCACCTTGCGTCCCTTCAGCGGCGCGGCCTCGGCCTTCCACTTCGCCATCGCCGCGAGCCAGCGCTTGCTGAAGTCGGCGAGGCGCGCCTGGTAGGTCGCCGCGTTCGCCGGATCGAGCTGCACCAGGCGCGCGTCCAGCGCCTTGGCGATCACGAAGATGCGGCGCGGATCCATCTGCACGTGCGGATTGCCGTCCGGATGCACGTCGCCGTTGGCGCGGTCCACGCTGCTCGGCACTTCCAGCCGCTTGACCTGCATCGCGGCCTCGAACGAACCGGGGCCGCTCGCGATCCTGGTGTTGCCCGACTGGCGGATCAGCTGCGGCAACCAGCCCACCTCCAGCTCGGCGCCGGTGCAGACCGCGAGGTCGGCCTCGCGCACCTTGGCGATCAGGCTCGGCTTGGCCTCGACCACGTGCACGTCCTGCAGCGCGGTGGTGGCGACGTCCACGTCGATCTTGTCGCCGGCCAGTTCCTGCAGCAGCGACGCCCATTCGGGTTCGCAGGCGAACACGCGCAGCTTCGCCTGCGCGGGGGCCGCGACCAACATCGCGGCGAGGACGAGGGGAATCGCGAAACGCTTCATCGACGGCTCCGGAGGAAAGGGATTGTCAGAACTTGTGCGCGCCGTGCGCGCCGAGGCTGGTCTGGTACTGCACGCTGACGGCGTTGTCGGTGTCGTCGGCGTTGGGCTTGTCGTGGCTCAGCTGCAGCCGGAACAGGCTGAACTCGCTGTTGCGCCAGGTGAGCTCGGCGCTGTGCCGGTAGGGATCGAAGCTCGCGAACGGCAAGTCGGCGTCGCCCCACAGCTTGTCGTAGCGGTAGCCCGCGTCCCAGGTGCGGTTGAAGCGGTACACGCCTTCGAGATAGGCGCCGCGACGACTGCCGTTCCACAACGCGGCGAACGACGGATCGTCCGGGTCGATGTAGCTGCCGTCGCGCTTGTCGACCATGTATTCGCCGCGCAGGGTGATGCCGCCGTCCTTGAAGTTGCCCTGCGGCGCCCACTTCCAGGTGCCGTCGAGGATGGACAGCGTGTCGTCGCCGCTGAAGCCGTCCTCGCCGCCGGCGGTGCGCGTCTTCAGCGCCGACACGCCGACCAGCCATTCGTTGTCGCTGCCGGCGTCGCCGCCGAGGTGCGCGAACAGCGTGCGCGTGCCCAGGCCGCCGTCCTGCGCGCCGCCGCTCGGGTAGTTCTGCCCGCGGAAGGCTTCGCCACCGAGTTCGAGGAACAGCGCCGTCGGCGCGACCCAGCGCAGCTGCACGCCGTCGTCGCCGTACTGGTTGCCGAGGAAGGCCTGGTACGGCAACGGCCGGTCGAAGAAGTTGTCGGTGTGCGCGTGGTGGCTGTTGAGGTAGCCGATGTTGGAATAGAAGCGGCCTAGGCGCAGGCTGAAGCCGTCCGGCAGCGCGGTGCTGTCGATGTAGGCCTCCTCGATGCCGAGGTGGTCCTGCCCGTCCTCGCTTTCCACGGTCGCGGTGAGCTGGCCGTAGAACTTGTCGTCGATGTTCGCGGCGAACGAGATCTCGCTTTCGCCCAGCGAAAAACCGTTCGGGCTCGGCGCGCCCCCGCCCACCAGCGGGAAACCGGTGCGCGCGTACGCGGCCGGGTCCAGCGAGTGGTGCGAGTAGCTGCCGTTCAAGATGATGCTGATCGCCGGGTTGAACGCATTGGCGCCGCTGCCGCCGCCGGCATCGCCCGACGGCGCCGCCACCGCCGCGACCGCGTTCTGGTCCGGACCGGCGTCGGGCGCGACCGCGGCGACATCGCCGGCATCGGCCGCGAGCGCATCGGCCTCGGCCTCGGCGCCCTGCGCGGGCGTGGTCGTGGCCACCGCCGGCGCGGCCTGCTGCGCCTTCATCGCCTGCAATTCGGCGGTCAGCGCCTTGACCTGGGCTTCCAGCGCCTCGATCCGCTGGTGGTCGTCGGGCGTGCCGGCCCAGGCGGGCGAGGAAAGGCTGGCCAGGACGCAGAGCGCAAGCGGGGAAAGGCGCATGGGAGGCAGGCGGTCGGATTAGGAAGTTATAACATAACAATTCGGGACCAGGCCGAGTCAACAGGACTTTCGGCAGGGGGCGGGTCTTCGGCGCCTGGCGGTCAGCCCCGGTCCAGCGGACTCAACACTCCCCCGCCACCGCGGTTGAGCACATGCGTGTAGATCTGCGTGGTTGCCACGTCCTTGTGCCCCAGCAATTCCTGCACCGTTCGAATGTCATAGCCCGACTCGACCAGGTGCGTGGCGAACGAGTGCCTGAGCGTGTGCGCCGACACCGGCTTTTCGATGCCCGCACGACGACACGCCGACTTGATCGCGCGCGCGAGCACGCCGTCGTCGAAATGATGCCGGCGCTCCCTGCCGTCGAGCGGGTCGCGCGCGCGCCGGGTCGAGGGGAACACGAACTGCCAGCCGAACCCGCGGCCCGCGTCCGGATACTTGCGCGCCAGCGCATGCGGCAGGCGCGCGTCCCCGAACCCCTCGGCAAGGTCGCGCGCATGCAACACGCGCACGCGCTCGATCTCCCGCTGCAACGGCTCCTCCAACGCACGCGGCAGCATCGTGCGGCGATCCTTGCCGCCCTTGCCGTCGCGCACGAGGATTTCGTTGCGCGCGAAGTCCACGTCCTTCACCCGCAGCCGCAGCGCTTCCCGCAGGCGCATGCCGGTGCCGTACAGCAGGCTCGCGATCAGCCACGCGCGTCCGTCCATCCGCGCCAGCAACTGCCGCGTCTCCTCCTGCGACAACACCACCGGCAGGCGACGCGGCCGCTTCGCGCGCACGACATTCTCCATCCACGGCAGTTCGACGCCGAGCACGTCCCGGTACAGGAACAGCAAGGCCGACAGCGCCTGGTTCTGGGTGCTGGCGGACACGTCGTCCACCGTGGCGAGGCGGGACAGGAACCGTTCGACTTCCCCGCCGCCCATCTCGCGTGGATGGCGCCTGTCGTTGGCGACGATGAACCGGCGCATCCACTGCAGGTACACCCGCTCGGTGGACAGGCTGTAATGCTTCAACCGCAACTTGCGGCGAACTTCGTCGAACAAGCGTGGACGCGGCCCGGGCTGCTGGCCGCCTGTTATCGGCGCGGATTCGCTGCGATAAGACATATCGGGTGACGGATGCCGGATAGCGCAGGATCCTCGCGCTGCATCGCCGCACGGTGGATCAGACAAGTCCTTGATGTTCCGCAGGAAAACACCTTGACCGCCCCGACCGGCGGCGCGCACGATAAGTCTTATCGCCCCGAATAGGGGGCATATTTGTAGTTAGGCATAAGGGGGAGATTTGTGGCGCCTAATTGATCTTTGGAGCCATCGTGGCGGCTGCCGTGGTTCTGGCCATAATTGCCAAGCCCTGCCAAAGCGCCAGCCACCCTCGCCTGTCTTCAAGTGTTCGCGCTGTGGCATGGCCACCCGACACAACAATCGCACGGCGGAGGCGTGGCGCAATGGCAAGACCAAGTTCTTCTGCCAAGCCTGCCATGCCAAGTGGCTCCAGTCTCGTCCGCCGCAGGAGCGAGAGTCGTACACCCGGCACGGGCACATCGGGCGGCAATTCCGGCTGCTTGGGTGTTGTAGTACTGTTTGCCTTGTTGCCGTTAGGCGGTTGGCTGCTCTGGGCTTATGCCTAACAATTCATTCAAGCCGACGCCACTTCGTGGCGCGGCTTAATTCAGGCGTTAGGCGCGCATGGTTGCTATCCATCAGTACGGAACCAACGGCGAACTCTTCGATATCGCGAACTTCCTCGCTGACGTCGATCGGTTTGCGCCACCAGACACCTGGCACATAACCATCGATCGGTGTATGGGTGAGCGCGCCCCAGAGATTGAGCAGAGATCACTGCTTCCGGCCTGTCAATGTCGGATGGAGAGTTTCGGTCTCTGTACCGCGGTATTTACCAAACAATTGATGGGCACTTCGTTGGTCTAGCTGGTGGGAGCGCGTGTTTGAGCTGTTCGCGGTCGACTCGTCGTTCTGGGAGATAACTGGCTCCCCGGCGTTCGAGTCGCATATGCTCGCAACTTATGGGGCGTGGCAGCGCGCCTACCAATTCGTTCAAGCGAACCCGCTGCGTGGCGGCTCTGGGCGCTATTCGCTACGCTATGCCCATCGCCGGCCACTTACGCAGGTCGGCTTAACTCAGGCGTTAGGCAGCACATCTCGCAGCGCGAGGCACACTCACGATTCGGAGGACCTATATGGCTTTTGAAGATTCCCAGCGCACTGCACACACAACTCACGCGACATTGGTGTTCGAGCGCGAAATTCCAGCAACCGTCGAAAGAGTATTCGCAGCTTTCGCAAGCGCGAAAATTCGGTCGGAATGGGGGGCGCCGTCAAAACACTGCCACCATAATCTATGACCAAGATGACTTTCGAGAGGGCGGTGAAGATCGCTTCCGTTGCGGCTCCAAGTCAAATCCAAACATTCACGGCACTACACGCTATCTTGAAATCATCCCGAATCGCCGCATCGTCTCCAGCGAGACGATCTCGATGGATGGAAAACGACTCGCAGCCAGCTTCACTAACTACTCTTGAGCTGGCTAAGTCTGGAAGCGTAACGAAGCAAGAAGCACCAGCCGTTGCGTCCTTCATTGGTCAGGACATGATTTCTGGCACGAGACCGGAAACAATGGTTCACTGAATAGTCTCGTCAACTACTTCTCCAGAGAGCGAGCGTGATCAATGTTGTCGCGCACGTTTGCTGCCTAACAGCGTTTGCAGCGGACGCCTGCAAGCGGGCGCCGCTGAAGCGCGGCGTTAGGCCGCGGAACCAGCAATCAGGAGCGTCGTAGATGAGCGTTGAGACCGCGCAGCTCTTAATCTCGCTTTGGTCTTCATTATTGCCATCGTCGGCATCCCGTTGCTCTACTTCCAACTTCGAGACCTAAGACATTCTCGCAGATCGCAGCGCCACCAGCAACATACGAGCAGGCTTCCCGCTTTTCGCGCACACTTGATCGAGTACCCACATCTCCGCGAGTACTTCAACGGAGAGGACATCCAACCGGAGAGTCCAGACTACGACAGAGTCCTCACTATCGCGGAATCTTCTCTCAACTACCTGGAGTACATCGCCGTGCTTAAGGAGAATTTCGGGAAAGAAAACAATCCGGCACTCGAATCCTTCGTTCGGTCGTCCCTATCTGGCTCTCCAATCATGCGCCGCCACCTCGCGGCCCACCCAGAGTGGTACTCAGGCAAGCTTCGCGCGTTTCTGGCTCAGAGCTCAAAGCCCGCGGCCTAACAATTCGTTCAAGCCGAGACCGCTTCGCGGCTCGGCTTAGTGCGGTAACGTGTACCACACCGTCGTGCCGCGCAGCGGTCCGGCTTAACTCAGGCGTTAGACCTCATTGAGCGAATTCGCGGAGATCATATGAAAAAGACCTACGCTGGGAGCTGTCATTGCGGGGCCATCAAGTTCGAATGCAACCTAGACTTGACCGCTGGGACCCGACGGTGCAACTGTAGCTTCTGCTGGAAGTCTCGCTTCTGGAAGGTTTTTGCTATGCAGGGCGACTTTCGGTTGCTGCAAGGCGACGCAGCGCTAAGCGACTATCAGGCGTCACCTTCGGAATGGCCAAAAGGCGATGTACATCATTATTTCTGCAAATACTGCGGCATTCGTCCTTTCAGTAAGGGATTTCTCGAGATTGAGCCGTTCAATGGTTCGTTCCATGCGGTGAATATCGCAACTCTTGATGACACTACTGACTTGGAACTTTCTGATGCGAAAATTCAGTATGAAGACGGTCGAGCCAATTGCTGGGATGCTGCGCCTGAGACAACAAGCTACTTGTAGACACCGGGGTGAGGTCTAACAATTCATTCAAGCCGACGCCGCTTCGCGGCTCGGCTTAATTCAGGCGTTAGGCCCTAGGTTGAGGAATCGTAGATGCCGATCGAAAAGCTGAAGAACTCATTGCAAGCCCACTGGTTCATGCCGTTGGCGCTGGCCATCGTCATCGCTGATTCGATCTTGGCGCGCTCCGTTCAATGGCAGCCGGCCCGGCCTCTTGAAACTGGCGTCATCCTCGATATGGCGGTGTTGCTCCCCATTCTTTACGCCATTTGCTATCGCCGCCGCGGCCGTGCCGCATGGGTTCGTGCTGCAGCCCTCGCCTGCCTCGGCATATGGATCGCCGGCCACGTCATTCCCGTCGCTCGCCACGATCTCATCAGCCATCTCAGTCCGCTGCGCTATCTGGGAACGGCGGTGCTGTTCCTGGTCGAGCTGCGCTTGGCTATTGCCATCTACCGCGCCGCGTTCGCCTCCAACCCGGCAGAGACGCAGCGCACCTTGGCCGCAGCCGCGCAAGCCGGCGTACCTCAGTGGGTCACTCGACTCATGGCGTGGGAAGCCGGCCTATGGCGCCGTGCGTGGCAGTGGCTCCAGCAGCGCAGTGATCGTCGCTAGGGCCTAACAATTCGTCCAAGCCGAACCCATGAGCGACACGGCACACTTCATCCTCTACGTCGCCGACCAATCGCGCAGCACGGCCTTCTATTCGGCGGTCCTTGGCCTCGTGCCGCGGCTCGACGTTCCGGGCATGACCGAGTTCGTCCTGCCCGGCGGCGCGATCCTCGGCATCATGCCCGAGGCCGCGATCGAGCGTCTCCTCGGACCGTCGCTTCCCAAGCCTTCGGCGGCTCGCGGAGTGCCGCGGGCGGAGCTCTACGTCGTGGTCGCGGAGCCTGCAACTCAACACGCACGCGCCCTCGCCGCGGGCGCCAAGGAGCTCAGCCCGCTGAGCCTTCGCTCATGGGGCCACCTGGTGGCGTATTCTCTCGATCCAGATGGTCACGTCCTGGCGTTCGCAACACAAGCCGCGGCGAGCGCGGTCTGACCCGACGTTCGCCACCCGGCTGCGCCGTCTGTCGCGCGCGGGTGAATTCCAACGTTAGGCAGCGGACATCCCACACATGCCGTCGGTCACCTCGGAGCAACTCCGTCTGTTCAAGCAACGCCGTGCTGGCGCACTCGTCGTCGAGGTCGCTGCTTTGGTGCTTGCTCCAGTTTCCGCGGTCGCAGTCTTGGTTTCATTCGGCGAGCAAGGCCCTGCTTCGAGAATCGCGGCGGCAATCACCCTCTTCGCCGTCTTCTTCCTTGGCCAGTTCGCGCGCCACACATTGTTCCGGTGCCCTGTCTGCGGAGCCCCTCTTCCCCGTGACCCTCGACATCCCCCGTTCGGTACCAAGTCGCGCGCGCACTGCAACCGCTGCGACGCCATCTTCACCGGCTGAGCGTTCAATGCCCAATCCCCTCTTGGCGGTGCCTATAGCCGCCTGCAGTGGTTTCCGCGTCCGGTGAGCTCAATCGTGTACGTTCCCGACCCGGGCGCACACTGCAGACAGGCGGTAACGGCGGGGGCAGAGATCGTCATTCCCATCGAGGACAAGCCGTACGGTGGTCGCGGCTATTTCGCAGGCTGCACTGCGCACTTCGCGCACAGGCCGTGCACTTCCAGCGTCTGCGCCTGTGGCGCGAACCCCAGCGCACGCGCGGCGACATCGAGCTTGGCGACGATGCTGGCGTCCTCCAGCTCGGTGGCCGAATGGCAGCGGTCGCAGATCAGGAACGGCACCGAATGCTGGTTCGCGTTCGGATGGTGGCAGGCGACGAAGGCGTTCACCGATTCCAGCTTGTGGATGAAACCGTTCGCGAGCAGGAAATCCAGCGCGCGGTACACCGTGGGCGGCGCGGCGGCGCCGCTGCCCTCGCCGTCCGCGTCGCGGTCGTTGCGCAGTTGCTCGAGCAGGTCGTAGGCCTTCGCCGGCTGGCCGGCATCGGCGATCAAGCCGAGCACGCGCGCGCGGATCGGGGTCAGGCGCAGGCCGCGCTCGCGGCAGGCGGCCTCGACCGCGGCCACGAAACCGGCGGCGTCGTGGACGTGGTGCTTGGGATCGATGCAGGCGTGCGATTTGCCCATGGACGATGATCTAGGCGCTTGCCGGGCCGCTTTCAAGCGGACCGCTTCCGGACGGGATTTTCGCGAGGGCGGCGTCGATGCGGGCCAGCGCCTGCCCGCGGCCGGCGAGGAACACCGTGTGCGCGATGTCCGGGCTGACCTGGGTGCCGGTGATCGCCACCCGCAGCGGCTGCGCGACCTTGCCCATGCCGATGCCCAGCGCTTCCGGGACAGCGTGCAGCGCGGCCGAAACCGCCTCGACGTTCCACTCCGGCAACGCGGCCAGGCGCGCGCGCACATCCTCCAGCGGCGCGCGCGCGGCGGCGGTCAGGTGCTTGGCC
>JBGAHT010000041.1:0-27323 GCA_044226035.1 Thermomonas sp.
CTCTCCCGGCGGGAGAGGGGAGTGATCGTCGCGCTGCGCGCGACTGCGTATTGTCTTGAAGCCGGGTTGGTAGCTCAGTCGGTAGAGCATCGGACTTTTAATCCGCTGGTCCTGGGTTCGATTCCCAGCCAACCCACCATTCACTATCTTCTCCGGGGGCGAGCCTGCCCGACGATGCCTGGGGCGGGCCACCGCCCGCAATGCCGATGGCCCTTTCCCGATAGCCGAAACGCGAGGTGCCTGATGCCGCTCACGCGCCCTGACAAGGTCTTCGTGGCGCTGCTGCTCGGCTACTACGCCATCATCGCCCTGTGCCTGCTTTCGCCGAAGGCGCTCTCCAGCCCGCTCGGCATCCTCATGGTCCCGCTCGTGTTCGCTTCCTACCTGCTTTTCAAGGCCGGGATACCGTGGGTGCTGGAGAATGCAGGGGCATGCGGCTGGGGCTGGTGCATGCCGACCGCGGCAGGATTCCTGCTCGGATCGCTCCTGTTCGTCCCGGTCCTGTGGCTCGTTTCGCGGTTCGCGAAGCCACGCGGGTCAAACGGGCGGGCCCCCGGCGCCTGACAACGCGTTCACGCCGGGATCGCTTCGTGGCGTCATGCTCCGGCCCGTCGTCGCGGCCGCCGCGCCACCGGCGCAACCGCACGACAGGCGCACGCAGATGAACGCACGAAACTTCGAAGCGCGATTGCTCGCCGGCCACAAGGAAGACGCCGTCGAGGTCCCGTTCGATCCCACCGAACTCGGCCTTGCCCGCGTCTCGCTGCGGCCGGGGCGCCGCGGCTATCGCGTCGCGGCGACGCTCAATGGCGTCGCGTTCGACAGCGCCATCGTCGCCCGCTCCGGGCGATTCTGGCTGCTCGTGCCAGCGTCGGTCGCGGGTGGAATCGGAATCGCCGTCGGTGATTCGGTCCGGGTTCGCCTGCATGCCTGACGATGCGTTCGCGCCAAGCCCTTCCCGCATCCGTCGCCTGCGTTACGCTAGGTACATCGCAGTTCGCGCGCGCCGTCCGCCGGTGCGTTCGACGACGGATGCGCGCCGAATCGAGCAGCGGGGGAAAGCCATGCAACGCGTCACCGGAATCGGCGGGATCTTCTTCAAGGCGAAGGATCCGAAGGCGCTGGGCGCCTGGTATCGCGATCGGCTCGGTCTGGACGTGGCCGACTGGGGCGGGGCGATTTTCCAGTGGGGCGGCGCCGACAGCGAAGCGGGGATGACGATCTGGAGCCCGTTCGCGCAGGACACGAAGAAAATGCAGCCGGGCAGCGCCTCCTTCATGCTCAACTTCCGTGTCGCCGACCTGGACGCGCTGCTCGCCGCGTTGCGCGCCGAAGGCTGCGATGTGATGGACGAAGTCGAAGCTTCGGAGTTCGGCAAGTTCGGCTGGGTGATCGATCCCGAGGGCAACAAGGTCGAGCTGTGGGAACCGCCGGGGGAACGGCCATGATCGAAACCGCCGCGAATATCGTCGTCGCGCTGGTCGCGCTGCTGCACGCCTGGTTCCTCGCGCTGGAAATGTTCCTGTGGGAAAAACCCGCCGGCATGCGCACGTTCCGGCTGACTCCCGAGCGCGCGCGCGACACGAAGGTGCTCGCCGCGAACCAGGGCCTGTACAACGGCTTCCTCGTCGCCGGGCTGCTGTGGGGGTTGTGGCTGGCGCCGGACGACCACGGCGTGCGCGCATTCTTCCTCGGCTGCGTGGTCGTGGCCGGCGTGTTCGGCGCGGCGACGGTCTCGCGCCGCATCCTGTACGTGCAGGCCTTGCCCGCGCTGGTCGGGCTGGGGCTGTTGCTCGCGCGCTGATCGCGACTGCGGCAGCGAAGCCAACGGCCCTCGTCGACGTGGGCGCGGCCTCCTCGCGGCTTTGCGGCGACAATGAGCGCCCGCGGCGTCGCCGCGGATTGCAACGTGCCGAACCCCCAGATTCATGCCAGCAATCGAAACCCATGCATTGCCGCAGGCCCGGCGCGCCATCGAGGGCGCGTCCACGCGCGACCGCGGCCGCCTGCTCGGCCTGTGGTCGAAGTGGAACGCGAAGCCGGGCGACGCGGCCCTGCGCGATGCGTTCGCATCGAAACTGCGGGCCTCGGTCGCCGAACGCGAACGCCGCGCGGCCGCGCTGCCGACCGCGGCCATCGACGCATCGCTGCCCATCGCCGCGCATGCGGACGAACTGGTCGGGCTGATCCGAAAGCACCAGGTCGTCGTGGTCGCCGGCGAAACCGGTTCGGGCAAGACCACGCAATTGCCGAAGCTGTGCCTGCTCGCCGGGCGCGGCGCCGCCGGCATGGTCGGCTGCACCCAGCCGCGGCGGATCGCCGCGCGTTCGGTGGCGCGGCGCGTGGCCGAGGAACTGCAGGTGCCGCTGGGCGGCGCGGTCGGCTACCAGGTGCGCTTCAACGACGCGATCGGCGACGACACCGCGATCAAGTTCATGACCGACGGCATCCTGCTGGCGGAAATCCAGAACGACCGCTGGCTGTCCAAGTACGACACCATCATCGTCGACGAGGCGCACGAACGCAGCCTCAACATCGACTTCCTGCTCGGTTACCTCAGGCAACTGCTGCCCAAGCGCCCGGACCTGAAGCTGATCGTGACCTCGGCGACCATCGATACCGGGCGCTTCGCCGCGCATTTCGGCGACGCGCCGGTGGTGAACGTCGAAGGCCGCGGCCATCCGGTGGAAGTCCGCTATCGCCCGCTCGAAGGGGAAATGGGGTCAGAGTCACTTTTCGCTCCCGCGCCGTCGGGGGGGGGCAGGAGCACTTCGACGAAAAGCGGCTCTGACCCCATTTCCATGCTCGATGGCATCGTCGCCGCCTGCGATGAAATACAGAAAGACAAGAGCATCGGCGACGTGCTGGTCTTCCTGCCGGGCGAACGCGAGATCCGCGACGCGCACCAAGCGCTGGAGAAGCGCAAGTACCGCCACACCGAGGTGCTGCCGCTGTACGCGCGGCTGTCCGCGCGCGACCAGGACCGCGTGTTCCATCCCGGCCCGCAGCGGCGCATCGTGCTCGCGACCAACGTCGCCGAAACCTCGCTGACGGTGCCGCGCATCCATTACGTGGTCGATCCGGGCGTGGCGCGGGTCAAGCGCTACAGCCCGCGGCAGAAGCTCGATCGCCTGCACATCGAGGCCGTCTCGCAGGCCAGCGCCAACCAGCGCGCGGGCCGCTGCGGCCGCATCGCGCCCGGCACCTGCATCCGCCTGTATGCGGAAGCCGATTTCCTTGCGCGGCCCGAGTTCACCGATCCGGAAATCCGCCGCGCCGCGCTGGCCGGGGTGATCCTGCGCATGCTCGCGCTGGGGCTGGGCGAGATCGAGCAATTCCCCTTCCTCGAACCGCCCGATCCGCGCGCGGTGGCCGATGGCTGGCAGCAGCTGGGCGAACTCGGCGCGGTCGATGCGGATCGCAAGCTCACCGCCATCGGCCGCACGATGGCGAAGCTGCCGGTGGACGTGAAGCTCTCGCGCATGCTGGTCGCGGCGAACGCGCATGGCGTATTGCGCGAAATGCTCGTGATCGCCAGCTTCCTCGGCATCGCCGATCCGCGCGAGCGGCCGGCCGACGCGCGCGCCGCCGCCGATGCCGCGCACGCGCAGTTCGCGGATGCGAAATCCGAGTTCATCGGCATCCTCAAGCTGTGGCGGGCCTACCGCGACGCGCACGAGGAGCTGACCCAGTCGCAATTGCGCAAGTGGGCCGATCGCAATTTCCTCGGCTTCCTGCGCCTGCGCGAATGGTGGGAACTGCACCGGCAGTTGAAGCTGCAGTGCGAGGAGTTGTGGTCTGCGGAAGCGAGCCCCCTCCCTTTCGCGAAGCGAAGGGGAGGGTTGGGGAGGGGTGCTGTTGCCGAGTCCACGGCAAAGGCAACCCCCTCCCGACCTCCCCCTGCTGCGCAAGGGGAGGAGACAGGCGCAGCCGCCTTCGCCGCTCTCCATCGCGCCCTCATCGCCAGCCTGCCGACGCAGATCGGCCATCGCGGCGAACGTGGCGTCTACGACGGCCCGCGCGGGCGCAAGTTCCAGTTGTTCCCCGGGTCGAAACTCGCGGCCAAACCGCCGCCGTGGGTGCTGTCGGCGACGCTGCTCGATACCGAGAAGGTCTGGGCGATCGGCAACGCCGGCATTGAGCCGGACTGGGCCATCGCCGAATTGCCGCACCTGCTCGCGCGCCGCCACCACGACCCGCACTGGTCGCGCGCGCAGGGCCGCGTGCTCGGCAGCGAACAGATCTCGCTGTTCGGGCTGGTGCTCGCGCCGAAGAAGCCGGTGCATTACGGCGCGCTGTTCCCGCAGGAAAGTCGCGCGATCTTCGTGCGCGAGGCGCTGCTGACCGGCGAGATCAATACCCGCAGCGCGTTCCTGCAGCGCAACCTGCGCACGCTGGAGCTGGCGAAGCAGGAAGAAGCCAAGCTGCGTCGCGTCGGCCTGGTGGTGGACGAGGACTGGCAGGCGCGCTGGTACCTCGACCGCCTGCCCGAGCACGTGCACAACGCGCAGGCGCTGGACGCATGGGTTTCGAAGTTGCCGAAGGAAGGCAAGGCCGCGCTGGAATGGTCGCGCGACGAATTGCTGGTCGCCGACCAGACCGATGCCGCGCGGTATCCGGCGTTCATCGCGCTCGGCGACGCGCGCCTGGCCGTGCATTACCGCTTCGATCCCGGCGCGGTCGACGACGGCATGACCGTCGTGGCGCCGCTGCACCTGCTCAACGCGCTCGATGGCGCGCGCTTGTCGTGGCTGGCGCCGGGTTTCGTCGAGGACAAGGCCACGGCGCTGATCAAGTCCCTGCCGAAATCCTTGCGCCGCAACTTCGTGCCGGCGCCGGATTTCGCCCGCGCCTTCGCCGAAGCGTTTCCGCAAGCGGAGGCGGACAGCATCGAAGGGACGCTGGCGCGGTTCCTGAAAAGGCTTTCCGGCGTCGAACTGTCCGCGGCCGATTTCGACGCGGCCGGGATCGAAGCGCACCTGCGCGCGAACGTGCGCCTGCTGGATTTTTCTCCTCCCCTTGCACGCGAAGCGGGCAGGGGGAGGTTGGGAGGGGGTGCTTTGGGCGAAGGGCACCCCTCCCCGGCCCTCCCCTTGCGCGGTGCGCAAAGGGAGGGGGTGGTGTTGGCCGAATCGCGCGACCTCGACGAATTGCGCGAGCGCTTCGGGCAACGCGCGGCGGAGGCCTTCGCCCGGCACGCGGCGCAAGGCATGGCGAAGGCGGGGCTGACGGCGTTTCCCGCCGAGCCGATCCCGGTGTCGGTGCCCGGCGCCGGCGGCGTGCCGGCGTATCCCGCCTTGCAGGACGATGGAGAGGCCGCATCGCTGGCGGTGCACGCGCAGCGCGAGGTCGCCGAACGCCTGCATCCGGGCGGCGTGCGCCGCCTGCTCGCCATCGCCCTGGCGGACAAGGCGAAGCAGGCGCGCAAGCAGTTGCCGGTGCAGCCGAAGACCTCGTTGCTGTACGCGGCGATAGAGTCTGCCGAAAGGGGGTCAGAATCAGTTTTTCTTCGCGAAACAAGGCAGATTGGCCCTGCCACAAGAAAAACTGACTCTGACCCCCTTTCGCGCGACCGGCTGCGCGCCGACCTGGTCGACGGCGCGTTCGCCGCGCTCGCGGACGCAGGCCTGCTCGAAGTCCGCGACATCGACGCGTTCGCGCAGCGCCGCGATGCGATTTCCAAACACCTGTTCGCCGAGGCCATGTGCCGGTTGCAGCAGGCGGAAACCATCCTCGGCCTCGTCGCCGAAGTGCGCGCGAAGCTGGAATCGGAGCTGGTCGGCTGGGCCCGCGCCAACCTCGACGACATGCGCGCGCAGCTCGATGCGCTCGCGCATCCCGGCTTCCTGCGCGAGGCGCCGGCCGCCGAGCTGGCCGAATATCCGCGCTGGCTCAAGGCGCTGTCCCTGCGCGCCGAGCGTGCGCAGCGCGACCCGCTGAAGGACCAGGCGCGGATGCTGGAGGTCAAGCCGTTCCTGGATGCGCTGGCCGTCGCCGATCCGGCCGACCCCGAGGCCCGCGCGTTGCGCCGGGAACTGGAAGAGCTGCGCGTGCAGCTGTTCGCGCAGGAACTCGGCGCGAAGGGCGGGGTGTCGGCGAAGAAGCTGGCGCAGCGCGTGCAGCGGCTGCGCCGGGCGCCGTGATTACTTGACGCGCTTCACCTGCGCCTGGGAGTTGTACTTGCCCACGCTCATGTACCAGGAATTGCCGACCATCGCCGGCTTGATCCGGACTTCCGGGTTGGTCAGGCGCACGCCGGACAATTCGGCGTCGTCGATCTGCACCCATTCCTGGCCGTTGTCGAGGGTGTAGTGCCTGCCCTTGGCGAAGCTGCGGAATTCGCCGACGAGATGGCCGACGACGGGTTCGTCGCTGTTGAAGTGGAAGAAGCCGCGGTCCTCGTCCTCGATCTTCTTCTTGGCTTCCACCGCGGCCTTGGTGGTCTCGGTTTCCAGGGTGTGGTTCAGCCAGGCGTTGAGGTTGGCCAGTTCCTGCGGCGACAGCTTGTCCAGTCCCGCGGCCTTGAATTCCTCGGGCGTCATTTGCCGTTCCACCACGGTCTGGGCGAAGGCGCCGCCGCAGGCGAGCAACAGGGCGAGGGCAAGATTGGCGCGCAGGAGTTTCATGTGGGGTGTCCTTCGGCGGGAAGCGCCGGTAGTGTAGCCATTCCCGCCTTTCCCCACGCCGGCGTGAACGTTTCCGCTCCCGCTCCAGATGAATCCGGTCCCGCGGCCGGGCCGCTGCCGGTCCTGCTGGCCGAGGCCGCGCGCCTGCCCGCGCCGGACGCGGCCATGCTCGGCGACGCGCTGCACTGCCTGCGCGCGCTCGGCAGCGACGAGGACGCGCTGCTCGCCGCCGCGTTGCATGCGCTGGGCACGTCGGCGCCGGCGGCCGAACGCGAGGCGATCGTGCGCGCGCGCCCGGGCGTGGCCGCGTTGCTGGAAGGCCAGGACGCCGCCGCGCAGGTGTGGGCGCTGCACGCCGAGGCCGGTTCCGCGCGCAACCAGGAAGGCCTGCGCCGGCTGCTGCTGGCGATGATCCAGGACCTGCGCGTGGTGCCGATCCTGCTCGCGCGGCAGCTGGCGCGGATGCGGCGGATGGATGCGTTCGATCCGCCCGAACGCGTGGCGATGGCGCGGCTCACCCGCGACCTGCACGCGCCGCTCGCCAACCGGCTCGGCATCTGGCAGTTGAAGTGGGAACTGGAGGACCTCGCGTTCCGCGCGCTCGAACCCGACACCTACCAGCGCATCGCGCGCCTGCTCGACGACACCCGCGGCGGGCGCGAAGCCTACATCGCGCAGGTGCGCGGCGAACTCGCGGCCTCGCTGGCCGCGCACGGCATCGAGGCCGAGGTCGCCGGGCGGCCGAAGCACATCTACAGCATCTGGCGGAAGATGCAGAAGAAGGGCGTGCCGATCGGCGAGCTGTACGACCTGCGCGCGCTGCGCGTGCTGGTCGGCGACGTGCCCGCCTGCTACGCCGCGCTCGGCGTGGCGCATGCGCTGTGGACGCCGGTGCCGGGCGAGTTCGACGACTACATCGCCCGGCCCAAGCGCAACGACTACCGTTCGCTGCACACCGCGGTGCTCGGGCCCGCGGGGAAAACCGTCGAAGTGCAGATCCGTACCCGCGAGATGCACCGCCAGGCCGAACTCGGCGTGGCCGCGCACTGGCGCTACAAGGAAGGCCGCGCCGGCAACGACGCCGCGTTGTCGCGCCGGATCGAATGGATGCGGCAATTGCTCGAGGCCGGCGCCGACGGCGTGCAGGGCGGGCTGGAGAGCGAACTGGTCGAGGACCGCGTGTACGCGCTGACGCCCAGGGGCGAGGTGGTGGACCTGCCCGTGGGCGCGACCCCGCTCGATTTCGCCTACCACGTGCACACCGAGGTCGGGCACCGCTGCAACGGCGCCAAGGTCAACGGCCGCATCGTGCCGCTGCAGACCGCGCTGCGCAGCGGCGACCGGGTCGAGATCCTGACCGCGAAAGTCGCCGCGCCGCGGCGCGACTGGCTGGTCGCGGCGAACGGCTTCCTCGCCAGCCCGCGTTCGCGCGAGAAGGTGCGCGCCTGGTTCCACAAGCTCGACCGCGCGCGCAACGTGCAGGACGGCCGCGAACTGCTGGAGCGGGAACTGCGCCGGCTCGGGCTGCTGCAGCACGACCTGGCGCCGGTGCTGGCGCGCTTCAACGTCGCCAGCAGCGAGGACCTGCAGGTGCTGGTCGCGCTCGGCGACGTCGGCCCCTCGCAGGTCTCGCGCGCGCTGCTCGACCTCGAACGCGCGCCCGAATCGCTGGTGCAGCAGGTACGCCCGCCGCGGCGCGCGGGCAAGGCGAAACCCGCGTCGCTGACCGTGGTCGGCGTCGACAACCTGCTGGTGCAGGTCGCGCGCTGTTGCCAGCCGCTGCCGGGCGAGGCGATTTCCGGCTACCTGACCCGCGGGCGCGGGGTCAGCGTGCACCGCGCCGATTGCCCGGCGCTGCTGCGCCTGGCCGCGAAACAGCCGCAGCGGCTGCTGCCGGTCGAATGGGGCATCGCCGCCGGCGCGCAGGAGGTCGCGGTCAGCGTCGAGGGCGTGGACCGCAAGGCCCTGCTCAAGGACCTCACCGACACCATCGCCCAGGCCGACGCGCACGTCGGCGACCTGCACGCGGAAACCCTGCGCGGCGGCCGCGTGCGCGTGCGCATGCGCCTGCGCGTGCCGGGGTTCGAGGAACTCTCGCGCCTGCTCGGCAAGCTCGAGCGCCTGCCCGGGGTGGAACGCGCGCGTCGCGGCTGAAGCTCACGCCGGCCACGCACCGGGTGCGTATTCTTCGCGCATGGCATCGGCGGACGCGGACTGGCGGATCTGGGCGCAACGCGCGGCGGCGCTGGCGCTGTGGCTGCTGCTGGCGCTGCCGCTGCTGCGGGTCGCGGCGCTCGACCGGCTGTGGCCGCAGGACCAGGTGCTCACTTTGCTGGAACACGCGCAGGACGCGCTCGATGCCGGCCGCCTGACTGCCGCCGACGGCAGCGGCGCGCGCGAGCTGTACACCGCGGCGATCGCGATGGATCCGGATCGCGGCGAAGCGCGCGAAGGCCTGGCCCGGGTCGCGCTCGCGGCGGCGGCGCAGGCGCGCGAGGCGACCGCGCGCGATCGATTCGCGGACGCGCACCGCCTGCTCGACCTCGCGCGCGAACTCGACGCCCCGCGCGCCGCGGTCGAGCAGGCGGCCGATGCCTTGCGCAAGCGCGAAGCCTCGCGCCTGGGCATCGACGCGATGCTGCGCAGCGCGGCCGCCGCGCGCGCGGCCGGCAGACTCGATGGCGCGCCCGACGCCGCGCTGCCGCTGTACGCGAAGGTACTTTCGCTGCAGCCCGACCGCACCGATGCGATCGAAGGGCGCGAGGATGCGCTCGCCGACCTGCTGCAACAGGCGCGCGGTTTGCTGGACGCGGGCAAGCTCGCCGAAGCCGCGACGCTCATCGCCGCCGCGCGCGGCTACGACGCCGGCCACGTCGACCTGCCCGACACCGAGGCCGCATACACGCGTTCGCGCGATGCCTTGCAGGCGAAGGCGGATGCCGCGCTGCGCCGCGGCAAGCTCACCGATGCCGAACGCGAGTACCGCCGGCTCGCGGCCTTGCCGGATGCGCCGGCGGCGGCGAAACAGGGCCTGCACGCGGTCGCGCTGGCGCAGGTGCGCGATGCCGAACGCATGAGCGCGGATTTCCGCTTCGCCGAAGCCGAGGCCGCGCTGGACCGCGCGCGGGCGATCGATCCATCGACGCCCGGCTTGCGCGAAGCGCGCGCCCACCTCGCGCGTGCGCGCATCGCCCAGCGCGAATCGCGGCCCGCGCCCGCTGGCGCGAATCGCCAGCGCGAGGTGCAGGGCCTGCTCGCCGCGGCGGCCGAGGCCGAGGCGCGCGGCGACCTGCTCACGCCGCCGGGCGACAGCGCCTACGACCGCCTGCGCGTCGCGCGTTCGCTCGCGCCGAACGACAAGACGGTGATCGCGGCCTCGAAACGCCTGCTGCCGGCGGCGTGGCAGTGCTACCGCGCCCAATTGCAGGCGAACAGCCTGGCGCGTTCGCGCAGTTGCCTGGACGCGGCGGCGGCGTTGGGCGCGGATCGCGCGGAAGTGAACCGCGCGCGGCGCGCGTTGGCGTTGCGCTGGATCGACGTGGGCGAGGAACGCCTGCGCGGCGGCAGCGTGGAATCCGCTGCGCAGGCGGTGGAGGAAGCGCGCAAGCTGGACGCGGCGACGCCGGGCATCGCGGAGTTGCAGGAACGCGTGCGGGTCGCGGCGAGGCCGTGATTAACCGGCTGTCATCCTGACCACGCCAAGTTGTCATCCTGAGCGCAGCGAAGGACCTGCTTTTCGAATCCTTCGCGAAGAGCAACAACAGGTCCTTCGGCTTCGCCTCAGGATGACAGCAGGTGGCGGCGAAATGCGCTGTGCTTATTGCGCCCCACATCTCTGCAGGGCGATGCTTCGTATTGTTGATGCCTGCGCAAGCCGTTGCTTATCGAATTTACCGTAGACCGAGAAATGCAAGTGCTTGTAGAAGGTCGCATGGTCGGATCGGTAAACGATCGGAAGCGATGCCTCCTGAACGGCATTCACGTTGTGCAATTTCGGGAACACGCCAGCACGGTTCATGAGGTTCATGACCGCTTGCGATACAAAAACAGATTTCGTACTGCTGCCGCCGAAGAGGATTTGATTCAAATAGTTCAAGTGAGCCGGATCGAAATCCCGTGGGCTGATCGACGACCTGCCGACTGTAGGGACAGGAAGTAGCTCGACGAACGAAATCCTGTCGGCTTGGTCTGCTCCAAGACCGATGTCAGCGAAATTCATGTGGTACTTCCGGCCTGATCCGCGGTACGCGGGAAGCAGAAACGGGTGATGTACTCCATGTGTGCGCCAAAAGCGCGGACCATCCGCGTGATATTCGAGTATGGATGGAAATATCGGTTCGGTAGCGATACCGGCGGAGTAATTGGCATCCAGACCCACAAATACCAGGGAGGCGAATTCCGGATCTGCGCCTTGAAATGGCTTTTCCGAAAACAGGCAAACAAATTCCTGGGATGGGTGGATTGCGAAGCTCAATTTCTTGGCTTGGAACTCAAGAATGCAAGGAGGGGAATGGGGTTGCTGAATTCGTAAATCAGAAACCCGAGCAGGGAAACAATCCAGTTGCCGACAACGAATCCGGCAATGAATATGGCGAATGCGATGCGACTTGTCATGGGTTCAACTCAAAGATAGTACGCAGAAGAACCAATCCCAGCCAGAAGGCAATGCGGAAAGGAAGCATAATCAAAGCGATCAGAGGATCAATGGCGTTCCACGCGTTCATGTCGGCGGGCCGGGGTCGAGGAGCCTAGCCTAAAACCCGCAAGTCTCACTGGCTGAGATGTTGGACCCAAAGCCCGGCGACCAGACTGGCCCGCTAACCAAAAAACACCTTCCGCACCGTCTCCCTCGCCGCATCCAGCGAAAAATGCTCGGCGACGTTGCGCAGTCCGTTCTGCGCCAGCGTGTTCCACAACGCGGCGTCTTCGTACAGTTCGACCACCGCATCCGCGAAGCCCCGTGCATCGTCGGCGACCAGCACGTCGCGACCGGGTTCGAGGTGCATCCCCTCGACCGCGCACGACGTCGCCACCACCGGCTGGCCGTGGGCCATGCTCAGGTTGACCTTGCCCTTCACCCCCGCGCCGTAGCGCAGCGGCGCGAGGCCGATGCGGCAGCCGTCCATGTACGGCGCGATGTCCGGCACGTGGCCGTGCACCAGCACGCCCGGATGCGCGGCCAGCGCCTCGATTTCCGGCACGACGTGGCTGCCGATGCAGTGGAAGCGCAGCTCCGGCAGGCGTTCGCGCACGCGCGGGAATGCCTCCTCCACGAACCAGCGCACCGCGTCCACGTTCGGCGGATGGCGGAAACCGCCGACGAACACCAGGTCCTTGCGATCCGCGAACGCATGCCCCGGCCCGGCGAGATGGTGCAGGTTGCTCAGCACCTCGACCTTCGCGTCCGGCGCGTCGGTCGCGAGCAACGCGCGTTCGGCCTCGCTGACGACGAGGGTCACGTCGCTGCGCGCGATCAGGTCGAGTTCGCGCGTCCTGGTCGCCTCGGCCGTGCGCAGCATCGCCGCGTCGTTCGCGAGCTCCGCGCCGCGGCGTTCGCGCAGGTAGTGCAGGTCCACGGTGTCGAACACGAGCTTCGCCTGCGGCGCGTGCTTGCGCAGCAGCGGCAGGAATTCGCGCAGCACGTAATGCCGGCAGACCACGACCGCATCGAAACGGCGGCCGTGTTCGCGCAGCCACGCCGGCGCGCGCGCGGCGAAGGGCGCGTACCAGCACTCCACGCCCGCCTGCTGCAGCGCGGCGGTGTAGCGCCCGGCGTGTTCGCGGTTGGCCGGCATGAACGCGACGTGCGCGCCGTCCTCGCGCAGCAGCTGCATCAGGTTGACCAGGCGCAGCGAACCAGAATCGTGGTCGGGCTGCGGCGTCAGCGCGTCGATCACCAGCACCTGGCGCTGGTGCGCGTGCAGCACCGCGGGCGAGGGCAGGGTTCCCGGCAGCGGTTGCGCCGCGAGCAGCCGCGCGCGGTGTTCGCGGAACACGCCCTGGTTGCGCACCTGCGCGGCCTTGGGCCCGCTGCGCGTGTCGGTGCCGGCGGTGCCGCCTTCGTCGTGCACCACCTTCGCCGCCGGCTGCACCAGCACGCGCAGGTTGGCTTCGCGCACGGCGAAGGCGAGGTCGGTGTCCTCGTAGTAGGCCGGCGCGTAGCGCGGGTCGAAGCCGCCGAGGCGCCGGAACAGGTCGCGCGGAATCGCGATCGCCGCGCCGCTGGCGTAGTCCGCGTCGCGCAGGTAGGCGAAGCGCGGATCGTCCGGCGATTCGTTGCGGCCGTAGTTCCACGCGCTGCCGTCGGCGAACACCACGCCGCCCGATTCCTGCAATGTGCCGTTCGGGAAGACCAGCTGCGCGCCGACCAGGCCGGCCTGCGGCTCGCTGGCGAAGGTGCGCAGCAGCGCGTCCAGCCAGCCCGGCTGCGGCACGGTGTCGTTGTTGAGGAACACCAGGTACTCGCCGCGCGCCAGCGCCGCGCCGTCGTTGCAGGCGGCGATGAAGCCGCCGTTGGCCGCGCGCCGGTGGTAGCGCAGCCCGGCGATGCCGGCGCAATACGCGTCGGTGCCGTCGCTCGATCCATCGTCGACGACGATGACTTCGAAGCTGGCGTCGTGCGCCTGCGCGGCCAGCGCCTGCAGGCAGCGCCGGGTGTGGTGCAACTGGTCGAACACCGGGATCACGATGCTCGCGCGCGGTTCGGCCGGCGGTTCGGAAGCGGCGAAGGCGGGCACGGTGTCGGCCGGCGGCAGCCACGGCGGCGTGGCCGGCGCCGCGCCGCGCGCGAACTGGGCGCGCACCCGGGCGAGACTGGCGCGCACGCCGCGGGTGTGCAGGCTGATCCAGCCGCGCCGCGCCAGGCCCAGCGCGCGGTCGGCGAGGAAGCGCGCGTCGGCCATGAACGAGGACATGCTGCGGCAGGACTCCTGGACGAGGGCGGGGCGGCACGCGCGCGGCACTGCGCTAGACTCGCGGCGGTCCGGCCGGTCCGGGCATTGTCGCATCCCCCGCACGCCCGCCGACAGGCGCCGACCGCCCGAACATGCCGCGCATCGAATACGACGACGAAGACGATTTCGACGAACTTCCGGCGGAAAGCCGCACGCCCGGGCAACGCGTCGCGACCTGGTTGCTGGCCGCGGCCGCGATCGGGCTCGGGTTCCTCATTCCCTACACGCTGTACCTGAACCACCAGGTCGGCGTGCGCTTCGGCCAATTGCAGTGGCAGCTGCCGACGCGGGTGTACGCGCGGCCGCTGATGCTCGCGCCGGGCCTGGCGATGGATGCGCAGACGCTCAAGACCGAACTCGACGCGGCCTCCTACCGCGACGACGGCGCCGGCGCGCGCCCCGGCACCTACGCGCGCAACGGCGGGCGCTGGCTCATCGCCAGCCGCGGCTTCAACGACGTCACCGGCCCGGTCGGCCCGAGCCGGATCCAGGTCCAGCTCGGCGACGGCCGCGTGGGCGAAGTGCGCGACCTGGTCGGCAAGCGCGATGTGCGCGCGGCGCGGCTCGACCCGGCGCGGATCGCGACCCTGTACGGGCAGAAGCAGGAAGAACGGCGGCTGGTGCGGATCGAGGAAGTGCCGGAACTGCTGGTCACCGGCCTGCAGGCGGTGGAGGACAAGGATTTCGCCCACCACCACGGCATCGACGTCAGCGGCATGCTGCGCGCGGCGTGGGTGACGGTGCGTTCGCGCGGCGAATCGATGCAGGGCGGCAGCACGCTCACCCAGCAGCTGGCGCGCAGCGGCCTGCTCGGCATCGGCCGCGAGCAGACGCTGACGCGCAAGTTCAACGAAATCCTGTACGCGCTGCTGATCGAGGCACGCTACGACAAGCGCACCATCCTCGAGACCTACCTCAACCAGGTCTACCTCGGCCAGCGCGGCGCGCAGGAAATCCGCGGGGTGGCCGCGGCTTCGGACTACTGGTTCGGGCGCGACCTGCGCGACCTCGACACCGCGCAGATCGCGCTGCTGATCGGCATGGTGCGCGGGCCGTCCTACTACGACGCGCGGCGCAACCCCGAGCGCGCGCTGGAACGGCGCGACTTCGTGCTCGGCAAGATGCACGAATCGAAGCTGATCGGCGACGAGGAATACGCGCGCGCGCTCAAGGCGCCGCTGGGCGTGACCGACGCGCCGGGCAGCACCGCCGCGAACCGCTTCCCGGCCTACGTCGACCTCGTGCGCCGGCAGCTCGCGCACGACTACCCGGCCGACGCGCTGCAGGGCGCGGGGCTGAGCGTGATGACCGGCATGTCGCCCTCGGCGCAGGCCTACGCCGAAGGCGCGGTGACGCGCACGCTAAAGTCCATCGCCAGCGCCAAGCGCCCGCCGCTGCAGGCGGGGCTGGTGCTCACCGACGTGCACGACGGCGAAGTGCGCGCGGTGGTCGGCAGCCGCACGTTCTCCGAGCCCGGCTTCAACCGCGCGGTGGAGGCGCAGCGCCCGGTCGGTTCGCTGCTGAAGCCGTTCGTGTACCTGCTCGCGCTGGCGCAGCCCGGGCGCTGGTCGCTGGCGAGCTACGTCGACGACGGCCCGGTCACGATCACGCTGGACAACGGCAAGCGCTGGTCGCCGGACAACTCTGACGGACGCAGCCACGGCAGCGTGCGCCTGCTCGACGCGCTGGCGCAGTCGCTCAACCGCGCCACCGTGCGCGTCGGCATGCAGGTCAAGCCCGAGCGCCTGGCCGACCTCATCCACACGCTCGCCGGCATCCAGGCCAGCAGCAATCCCTCGCTGATCCTCGGCGCGGTCGACGAAAGCCCGTACGCGATGGCGCAGCTGTACCAGTTCCTCGCCTCCGGCGGCGAGATCCAGCCGCTGCACGCCGTGCGCGGCGTGCTCGACCGCAACGGCAAGGCGGTGAACCGCTACGACAAGCCGCCGGCGCCGGCGCAGCAGGGCGATGCCATCGCCGCGCGCATCGTCACTTCCGCGCTGCAGTACGCGGTCACCTCCGGCACCGGCCACCAGCTCGTCGCCGACGGCCTCGGCCGGCTCAAGCCCGCGGGCAAGACCGGTACCAGCAACGACAGCCGCGACAGCTGGTTCGCCGGCTGGACCGGCGACCACCTCGCGGTGATCTGGGTCGGCAACGACCAGAACCAGCCGACCGGCCTGTACGGCGCGACCGGCGCGATGCGGGTGTGGTCGGGCATCTTCTCGCGCCTGCCGAGCGCGCCGTTGGAGGTGTCGAACAAGGGCATCGACTGGCAGTGGGTTTCGGGTTCACGCACGACCGACGCCGGTTGCCCGGGCGCGCGGCGGATTCCCTTCGTCGCCGGGTTCGCGCCCGCGTACGAGGCCTGCGTGTACGCGCCGCCGGAACCCGAGGCGATCGACCCGAACGATCCGAACGCGCAACCCGAGGGCCTCGGCCAGGCGGTGCGCGACGGCATCCGCCAGATCTTCGGCCTCGGCGACCCGGCCAAGCGCGTTCCCCCGCCGCCGCAACCGCAACAGCCGGCGCAGGCGCCGCCGCCCGCGCCCTGATCGCATGCACGAGTCGGTGCGGTTGCCGGGCGACCTGGCGGAACAGTCGATCGAGGCATTGAGCGAAGGCGGCGCATTGGCACGCGCATTGCCGCAGTTCCGCGCGCGCGAGGCGCAGCAGCGCCTGACCGGCGCGGTCGCCGATGCGTTCGAATCGCGCGAGGTGCTGCTGGCCGAGGCCGGTACCGGCACCGGCAAGACCTACGCCTATCTCGTTCCGGCCCTGCTGTCGGGGATGAAGACGATTCTCTCCACCGGCACGCGCGCGCTGCAGGACCAGCTCTACCACCGCGATCTGCCGCGGGTGCGCGACGCGCTCGGCGTCGGCCTGAAAAGCGCGCTGCTGAAGGGCCGTGCGAATTACCTGTGCCGCTACCGCACCGAACAGGCGAAAGGCGATCCGCGCATCGTGCCCGGCGCGCAGGCCGCACTGTTCCAGCGCATCCTCGCCTGGGGCGGGCGCACGCGCATGGGCGACCTGGCCGAGCTCGAGGCGCTGCCCGACGATTCGCCGTTGCTGCCGCTGGTGACGAGCACCGCGGACAACTGCCTCGGCACCGAATGCCCGTTCTGGAACGACTGCTTCGTGGTGCAGGCGCGGCAGCGCGCGCAGGCCGCGGACATCGTGGTCGTGAACCACCACCTGCTGCTCGCCGACCTCGCGCTGAAGCAGGAAGGCTTCGGCGAAATCCTGCCCGGCGCGCAGGCCTTCGTCGTCGACGAGGCGCACCAGTTGCCGGAACTCGCGGCGCAGTTCTTCGGCGAAGGCATCGGCGCGCGGCCGCTGGTGGAACTCGCGCGCGACGCGCTGGCCGAATGCAAGGGTGTGCCCGGTGCGCTCGCGGCATTGCAGGCGCCGGCGCGCGACCTCGAACAGGCGGTGCGCGCTGCGCGCCGCGCTGGAACCGCTGCCGCCGCCGCGCGCCACGCAGGCGCGCGCGCTGGCCGATCCGGATGCGAGCGACGCCTTCGACGGATTGGCCTCGTCGCTGCAGGCGCTGCACGGCGCGCTGGCGCCGTGGCGCGACTCCGCGCCCGGACTCGATGCCTGCCATGCGCGCGCGCAGGAATTCTGCTCGCGGCTGGCGCGCTGGCGGGTCGAGGAAAGGGGGTCAGAGTCACTTTCCCGGGACGATGCTTTCGGATATGGGGATGAGTCGGATGAAAGTGACTCTGACCCCCTTTCCTTCGACGACGACGTTCGCTGGTACGAGGCGACGCCGCGCGGTTTCCGCCTGCAACGCACGCCGCTGGACGTGTCCGGCCCGCTGCGCGCGCATCGCGAGCGTTCGCGCGCGGCCTGGGTGTTCACTTCGGCGACGCTGGCGGTGGACGGCGGTTTCGAGCACGTCGCCACCCGGCTCGGGCTCGATGCGCCGGAAACCCTGCTGCTGCAAAGCCCGTTCGACTGGAATGCGCAGGCGCTGTGCTATCTCCCGCCGAACCTGCCGCAACCATCCGCGCGCGACTTCACCTCCGCCATGCTCGGCGCCGTGCGGCCGGTGCTGGAAGCCTCGAACGGGCGCGCGTTCCTGCTGTTCGCCTCGCACCGTGCGTTGCGCGAGGCGGCGCAGGCGCTGCGCGACGGGCCGTGGCCGCTGTTCGTGCAGGGCGAGGCGCCGCGCCACGTGCTGCTGCAGCGGTTCCGCGAATCGGGCAACGGCGTGCTGCTCGGCGCGGCGAGTTTCCGCGAGGGCGTGGACGTGGTCGGCGCCGCGCTCACGGTGGTGGTGATCGACAAGCTGCCCTTCGCCGCACCCGACGATCCGGTGTTCGAGGCGCGGCTGGAGGCGATCCGCCGCGCCGGCGGCAATCCCTTTTTCGACGAACAGCTGCCGCAGGCGGTGATCGCGCTCAAGCAGGGCGCGGGGCGCCTGATCCGCAGCGAGACCGACCACGGCGTGCTGGTGCTGTGCGATCCGCGCCTGACCGGCAAGGGCTACGGCCGCGTGTTCCTAGATTCGCTGCCGCCGCTGCCGATCGCGCGTAGTCTTGCCGAAGTCGAATCCTTCCTCGCTGCTGCGCCGACCGCATGAAGCTGCTCGCCATCGAAACCGCCACCGAGGCCTGTTCCGTCGCGTTGTGGATCGACGGCGAGGTGCGCGAACGCTTCGGCGTCGCGCCGCGACAACACGCGGAACTCGCGCTGCCGTGGGCCGGGCAACTGCTGGCCGACGCCGGCGTCGCGCGTTCGCAACTCGACGCCATCGCCGTCGGTCGCGGGCCGGGTGCGTTCACCGGCGTGCGCCTCGCGGTGGCGCTGGCGCAGGGCATCGCGCTCGCGCTGGACAGGCCGGTGGTGCCGGTGTCCACGCTTGCTGCGCTGGCGATGCAACTCCCTCCCCTGCGGCAGCAGGGGAGGGTTGGGGTGGGGTTGGAAGGGCGGGGCGATCCGTTGACGAATATTGCCCAACCCCCTCCCGACCTCCCCCTTCCGCGGAAGGGGGAGGAGAAAATTGTCGCCGCCATCGACGCGCGCATGGGCGAAATCTACGTCGCCGCGTTCGAACGCGATGGCGATTCGCTGGTCGTGACCAGCGATGAAGTCGTCATTGCGCCCGCGTCGTACGAATTGCCGCAAGGCGAGGATTGGATCGGCGTCGGCACCGGTTTCGCCGCCGCGGATGGCGAGTTGCAGGCGCGCTTCGCGGATCGATTCGTTCGCATCGACGCCACCGCGTTGCCGCACGCGGGCGATGTCGCGCGACTCGGCGCCATCGCGTTCGAACGCGGCGAAGCGCTCGCGCCCGAACGCGTGGAACCGGCCTACCTGCGCAACAACGTCGCGCTCACCCTGGCGGAGCAGCGCGCCCGGCCAAGGTAAGCCGCTGGGTTGGAATCAGGGCGTGTTGATGAAATCCACGTCCGCGTAGCTCACGGTGCTGATGATCGCCACTTGCGGCGGCAAGGTGCAGGTCACCGACGGGAGAGTCGCACCGAAACTAGATTCGATGCCGAAATCCGCGGGCGCCCAGCTGGTCGAAACGGCCATGCCGTCCGCGGTGGTGGTGATGGACTTGGTCGCATACGCCTGCGGAGTGCCGGTTCCTGCGTTCCAGGCGACGCCAGTGCAATTGAAGGTATGCGCCGCCCCATCGATGGATGCGGTACGGAGGATGAAGGTCTTGACGCTGCCCGCAGTCGGGTTGGTGTAGCCGCAGATCACGAACGCGCTCCTGGTCGTGCTTTCGTTGCGGTAGTCAGTGGCCCGGGAGCGAACCTGGGTGCTGGTCGTGGGAATGCTCAGCTGGCAAGCGCTCGCGGCGTTCTGCCCGGTGTAGGCGTTCCCTTGGAAGGTGGCGTGCGCGGGGATGGAACTGCGCATACCGTCGCATTCACTACCTGCACAACAACGTCGCGCCCACCCCGGCCGAGCAGGACAAACGCCCGCTTGGCTGATGGCGCAAACGGCAGGATCAGACTTTTCCTACCCCACGCTCAGGCATTGCCTGAATGCGCATTGGCGCAGCGGGGCGCAGGCTCGTTCCCAGCTCCGGCGGCGCGGTTTGCATAGGCAAGGATGGCTGCCCTGCAACGGATACGACCGCGACGGATTGGGCCCCGTCTTGCCGGGCCGGAGCGCTTCCTTCCCTCGCATGCGGGTGGCCCATGGAACGCGCGATGTTCGAACTTATCCCGACCCTTCGAGGCTGGTGCCTGGATCGCGGCGACCACCGCGGCCACTGGTTCGCCGACCGCGACGTGGCCATCGCCGCGGCCGAACGCAGCGCGGAGCTGCGCCATCGCCTCGGCCAACGCCCGACCGGGGTGCGACTGCAGGTCGAGGACGAATGGGTGCTGCTGGCGCGCTACGGCTGAGGATCAGCGGTCGATCAACTCGCCGCCGGGCATGAATTGCCAGGTGCGGACGACGTTGAGGATGTCCGGGTTCTCCTCGGTTTTGGGCAGTGGCGCGTACGGCTCCGCCAGCCTGGCGATGCGCAAGGCCGCGGCGTCGAGGAGCGGGATGCCGCTGGACTGGACGATGTCGGCGCGCTCCACGCTGCCGTCGCGGCGGATGCCGACGTTGATCACCACCACGCCGCCGATGTGCCGGCGGCGCGCTTCCTCGGGGTAATTCAGGTTGCCGACGCGTTCGACCCGGTCGACCCATTCGCGCAGGTAGGCCGCCCAGGCGTATTCGCGCGTGCTGGCGGACACGAACTTGCGCGACGGGCGCTTGGCGTAGCGCTGCGACCGCAGGTGGATCTCGGCCGCGAGTCGGGCCATGGCGACGTCGTGCGCGATCTTCTGTTCGCCCTGCGGCAGCGGCAATGGCTCGGATTCGGGCCTGGCCCGGGGCTGCGCCAGCGACTCGTCCGCGCGCTGGCTGGCCACGACCCGCGCCTCCGGGGGCGGTTGCGGCGAAGGCGCCTGCGCCCGCAACGGACGCGCGGCGACGCCGGGTTCGGGCTCGGGCAGCAGGCCGGCCTGGGGTTCGCGCGGGCGGGTGCTGCGGTCCTGGTCGCCGCCGCCCTGGTTGTTGGCCTGGGCGAGGAAGTCCGCCTGCGCCGGCGTCAGCGGGGTCTGGGTCTGGGTCAGCATCACGTCCAGCGTCGGCAGCACCGGCGCGGCGTCCTCCAGCGCGAAGCCCAGGCCGAGGATCAGCATCCCGTGCACCAGCAGCGACAGCACGAAGGTCGCGCCCAGGCGTTCGCGCTCGCCGATCCGTGGCGCCGGCGGCGGCAGCCACTGTTCGGGAATGGCCGCGTTCACGTGGCCGGGGTGGATTCGAGTGCGTCGAACAGTCGGCCGGCGATGTTCAGGCCGAATTGCGCGTCGAGTTCGCGGATGCAGGTGGGGCTGGTGACGTTGACCTCGGTCAGCCAGTCGCCGATCACGTCGAGGCCGACGAAACGCATGCCCCGGCGCCGCATCTCGGGCCCGACCTGGGCCGCGATCCAGCGGTCGCGTTCGGACAGCGGGCGGCCTTCGCCGCGTCCGCCGGCGGCGAGGTTGCCGCGGAACTCGTCGCCCTGCGGGATCCGCGCCAGGCAGTATTCGACCGGTTCGCCATCGACCAGCAGGATGCGCTTGTCGCCGTCCCGGATCTCGGGCAGGTAGCGCTGGGCCATGGCCAGGTGCGCGCCGCCGCCGGTCAGGGTTTCGAGGATCACGTTCAGGTTCGGCTCGCCGGCGTGGGCGCGGAAGATCGAGCGCCCGCCCATGCCGTCCAGCGGCTTCAGCACCGCCTCGCCATGCGCATTCACGAAGGCCTTGAGCGCGGCCGACTCGCGGCTCACCAGGGTCGGCGGGCAGCATTGCGGGAACAGTAGCGCCGCCAGCTTCTCGTTCAGGTCGCGCAGGCCCTGCGGGTCGTTCGCGACCCGGGCGCCCTGGCGCCGGGCCAGGCCGAGGATCTGGGTGTCGTGCAGGTAGTCGGCGTCGACCGGCGGATCCTTGCGCATCAACACCAGGTCGCCGGCGGCGAACGCGCGGGCGGCGGCGGCGCCGAGGCCGAACCAGTCGGTTTTCGAGTCCCGCACCTCCAGCGGCGCGGTCGTGGCCTGCGCCGTGCCATCGACCACCGCCAGCGAACCGGGCAACGCGTAGTGCAGGCGATGCCCGCGCCGCTGCGCCTCCAGCAGCATGGCGAAGGTCGAATCCTTGGCCGGCTTGATGGACGCGATCGGGTCCATCACCACGACGACATCGAGCGGCATGCGGGCGTTTCGCGGGGCGGTGCGCGTATGGTAACAGGCCGAAAATTGCGCTCCCGTTCGCGGTTTTCGTCGCGCGCCGGCATTCCGCCGCATGCGCGCTTGACACCTCGCGTCCCGCTTGGGATATAAGGCAGCTGCGCAGCCGCAGAGACATGCGGCGCGACGAACGGGGGAGCGGCATGGCGCACGACGAAAACGGATCCGGCGGCCTCGAAGGCCTGCGGGTCATGGTCATCGACGATTCGAAGACCATCCGGCGCACGGCGGAAACGCTGCTCCGGCGCGAAGGCGCGGACGTGACCACCGCCACCGACGGCTTCGAGGCGCTGGCCAAGATCGCCGACCAGCGCCCGCAGATCATCTTCGTCGACATCATGATGCCGCGCCTGGACGGCTACCAGACCTGCGCGCTGATCAAGAACAACCAGCTGTTCAAGAACACGCCGGTGATCATGCTGTCGTCCAAGGACGGGCTGTTCGACAAGGCGCGCGGCCGCATCGTCGGTTCCGAGCAGTACGTCACCAAGCCGTTCACGCGCGAGGAACTCCTCGACGCGATCCGCACGCACGTTCACGCCTGACCGGGGGGTAGGGCAACGCACATGGCACGCATTCTCCTGATCGAGGACTCGCCGACCGACGTCGCGGTGCTGAGCCAGCTGCTGCAGCGCAACGGCCACCAGGTGCTGACTTCCGGCAGCGCCGAGGACGGCATCGAGGTCTGCAAGCGCGAGCTGCCCGACCTGGTGCTGATGGACGTGGTCCTGCCGGGCATGAACGGCTTCCAGGCCACGCGCGCGCTGTCGCGCGACCAGGTCACCAAGGCGATCCCGGTGCTGATCGTCAGCACCAAGGGGATGGAAACCGACAAGGCCTGGGGCATGCGCCAGGGCGCGCGCGACTACATCGTCAAGCCGCCCAACGAGGACGAACTGATCGGCCGCATCAACCAAGTGCTGGCGGCCTGAGCCGATGTCGAAGCACAGGCACGGCAGGGGCAATCACGGGTCGTTCCAGGCGCCGGTGGCGGCGCAGCCGGAACCGGCCGTCGACGGGGCGCCGCGTCCGCTCGATCCGTTCGAGGTCCTGCAGGACTACGAGAGCCGCAGCCTCGCGCACGTGGTCGGCCTGCCGGAGCAGCTCGATGCGCCCGGCCTGTGGCGCGGCGTCGGCTATCGCGTCGGCAAGCGCCGGCTCGCTTCCGGTTTCGACGAGGTGGTGGAAATCCTCGGCATGCCGCCGGTCACCCCGGTCCCGGGCGCGCAGCCGTGGATGCTCGGCGTCGCCAACATCCGCGGCAACCTGCTGCCGATCGTCGACCTCAAGCAGTTCCTCGAGGGCGAGCGCACCGTGCTGCACGAGGGCCAGCGCGTGCTGGTCGTGCGCCAGCACGGCGGCAACGTCGCGGTGACCATCGACGAGTTGTTCGGGCAACGCAGCTTCGTCGAGGAACAGCAGATCGAGGCCGAGCCGCTCGCGGACGGCCGCTACGCGAATTTCGTCGAGCGGGCGTACCGCCTCGGCGACCACGAGTGGGGGGTGTTCAGCCTGGACCGGCTGGCCCGCACGCCCGAATTCAGACAGGCCGCGGCCTAGGCATCCGCCGTACCGCGCAACGCACAGGAAGGTCGAGGTCACATCATGAGCACCGCAGTGGACAACATCGCCGGAAAGGGCCGCAACCTCAGCACCAACTTCTGGATCTGGGCGCTGATCCTTTCGCTGCTGGTCTTCGCAGGCAACACGATCTGGGCGACGACCAAGTCCGCGCGGCTCGGCGGCGCCAGCACCGCGGCCTCGGACCTGCAGGTGAACTCGCAACGGCTCGCCAACCAGGGCCGCGAGGCGGTGGGCGGCAAGGCCGACTCCTTCGCCGCGTTCAAGGCCACCAAGGACCAGATCGACAGCGACATCAAGCTGCTCAACGACCGTTACGGCGACGCCGCGGGCGTGTCCGGCCCGATCAAGACCGTGACCGCGACCTGGGCGCCGCTGGCGAAGAGCGCCGAGCAGGTGACCGCGAGCCAGCAGGCGGTGCTCGGCCTCGCCGGCAACGCCGACCGCTTCACCCAGCAGGTGCCGCAGCTGCAGGCGCAGATGGACGAAGTCGTGCGCGCGATGTCGGCCTCGGGTTCGCCGTCCTCGCAGATCTACATCGCCCTGCGCGAGGTGGTGCTGGCCGCGACCATGGCCCGCCGCGTCGCCGAAATCCGCGCCGGCGGCCCCGGCGCCTCGCTCGCCGGCGACGCGCTCAGCCGCGACTCCGGCGTGTTCGCGCAGGTGCTGGCCGGCCTGCACCAGGGCGACGCGACGCTGAACGTGCAGAAGCTCGGCAACGGCAGCGCGATCGCCGCGCTGAACCAGGCCACCGCCACCTGGACCGACATGAAGAAGGACCTGGACGCGCTGCTCGGCAGCTCCTCCAACCTGTTCCGCGCGCAGGCCGCGGCGGATTCGCTCGCCACCGGATCCGACAAGCTGCTCGGCGACAGCGAGAAGCTGTTCGCCGCGTTCACCGCGTTCGGATCGCTCAAGGACACCAGCATCATCGGCGGCGTGTGGGTCAGCATCATCTCCGGCGTGGCCGTGCTCGCCTCGATCATCGGCCTGCTGTTCGCGCTCGGCCGCGCGCAGCGCCAGCGCTACCAGGGCACCGTCGAGCTGAACAACCGCAACCAGGAGGCGATCATGCGCCTGCTGGATGAAATGGGTTCGCTCGCCGAAGGCGACCTCACCGTGAAGGCGACCGTGACCGAGGACATGACCGGCGCGATCGCGGACTCGATCAACTTCGCGGTCGAGCAGCTGCGCAGCCTCGTCGGCACGATCAACGACACCTCGGTGCAGGTCGCCTCCAGCGCGCAGGAAACGCAGGCCACCGCCATGCACCTCGCCGAAGCCGCCGAGCACCAGGCGACCGAGATCAACTCCGCCTCGAACCGCATCAACGAAATCGCGGAAAGCATCAGCCAGGTGTCGAAGAATTCCGCGGAGTCCGCGGAAGTGGCGCAGCGCTCGGTGCAGATCGCGACCAACGGCGCGGACGTGGTGCGGCAGACGATCGCGGGCATGGACTCGATCCGCGACCAGATCCAGGAAACCTCGAAGCGCATCAAGCGCCTGGGCGAAAGCTCGCAGGAAATCGGCTCGATCGTGGAGCTGATCAACGACATCTCCGAGCAGACCAACATCCTCGCGCTGAACGCGGCCATCCAGGCGGCCTCGGCCGGCGAGGCGGGCCGCGGGTTCGCGGTGGTGGCCGACGAAGTGCAACGCCTCGCCGAACGCGCGTCGAACGCGACCAAGCGCATCGAGACGCTGGTGCAGACGATCCAGTCCGACACCAACGAGGCGGTGAGCTCGATGGAACAGACGACCTCGGAAGTGGTCGCGGGCGCGCGCCTGGCCGAGGACGCGGGCACCGCGCTGGGCGAGATCGAAAAGGTGTCGTCGGACCTGTCCAGCCTCATCCAGGGCATCTCCAGCGCGGCGCAGCAGCAGTCCGCGGCGGCGAGCAACATCACCGCGACGATGAACACCATCCAGTCGATCACCGCGCAGACCTCGCAGGGCGCGAACCAGACCGCGGCGTCGATCGGAAACCTGGCGCAGCTCGCCGCCGACCTGCGCCGTTCGGTCGCCGACTTCAAGCTGCCGGCCTGACCGCAGGGAGACGCACGGGCATGGACACGCACGCCGCTCGCCGCATGGCCGCACCCGGAGCCAGCCGATGACGACTGCGTTGCGCGATGCGATCGATTTCACCGCGCTCGGCTGGGTGAAGCCGGAACTGGACGAAACCCTGTGCCAGGCGCGGCTGGAGATCGAGGCCTACGCCGAGGATCCGGGCGATGCCGGGCGCATGCTCGCCTGCGCCGAGCTCATGCACCAGGTGCAGGGCAGCCTGCGCATGCTCGAGCTGTACGCGCCGGCGATGGTCGGCGAGGAAATGGAAACGCTGGCGACCACGCTCGCCGAGGGCGGCGCGGGCAACCGCGACGAGGCCAGCGCGGCGCTGATGCGCGGCGTGGTGTTGCTGCCCGACTACCTCGAACGCCTGCAGGGCGGGCACCGCGACATCCCGATCGTGCTGCTGCCGCTGCTCAACGAATTGCGCGCGGCGCGCGGCGCGCCAGGCCTGAACGAGAGCGTGCTGTTCGCGCCCGACCTGCACCGCCCGCTGCCGGCCGCGGCCAGCGGCCCCGCCATCGGCGATCCCGCGCAGGCGCAGCTGGCGAAGTTTTCCGATGCGCTGGCGCAATGGCCCGATGCCGGCGCGCCCGCCGACGCGGCCGCGTTCGCCGCGGCCGCCGATGGCCTCGTCGGCCACGCGCGCGACGAGGCGATGCAGCGCATGCTGTGGGTCGCCGCGTCGATGGCGCACGCGCTGCAGGCCGGCGCGGTGCAACCCGGCGCGGGCCTGCGCCAGGCGTTCGCCGGGGTCGAGCGCGAAGCGCGCCACCAGTTCGACGGCAACGACCTGCAGCCCGGCCGCGCCGACGCCGCGCTCGAACCCACGCGGCAACTGCTCTACCACGCGGCGCAGGCCGGCGAGCATCCCGCGCTGCAGGAATTGCGCCAGACCTTCGACCTTGGCGCGGTCGCGCCCAGCGCCGAGGAACTCGAACACGCGCGCGGCAGCGTCAGCGGCCGCAATCGCGCCCTGCTCGACACCGTCGCCGCCGCGCTGAAGGAAGACCTGCTGCGGGTCAAGGACGCGCTCGACCTGCACCTGCGCACCGGCAGCCGCGATGTCGCCGGCCTGCAGCCGCAGGTCGAATCGCTGAACCGGATTTCCGACACGCTCGGCATGCTCGGCCTCGGCAACGCGCGCCACCTCGTCGCCGAGCAGGAAGACGCGCTGCGCGCGATCGTGGCCGGCGAACGCCCGGCCGAGGAAGGCGCGCTGCTCGACATCGCCGGCGCGCTGCTGTTCGTCGACGCCTCGCTCGACGACCAGGTCGCGCGGCTCGGCACCGAGGCCGGCGCCGAGGACGTGATCGCCGGCGAATCGCGCAAGGTGCTCGATTCGCTGGTGCGCGAGGCCATCGCCAACTTCGCCGACGCGCGCCAGGCCTTCGTCGCCTTCGTCGAAACCAGCTGGGACCACGCGCAGCTGGCCGAGGTGCCGCGCCTGCTGCAGGAGGTCGAGGGCGCGCTGCACATCCTCGAACTGCCGGTGCCCGCGGATTACCTGACCGGCATCCGCCGCTTCACCCAGTCCGAACTGATCGCGCGCCAGCGCGTGCCGAACGGACGCCAGCTCGATACGCTCGCCGATGCGCTGTCCAGCCTCGAGTACTACCTCGAGGCCCTGCGCGAGCAGCGCCCGCACCGCGACGACATCCTCGAAATCGCGCGTGGCAGCCTCGAATCGCTGGGCTACTGGCCGCTGCCGCCGGACGCGCCGGTCGAGATCGCGCCGGCCGGCATCGACGCCGCGCCGCGGCCCGAACCCGAACCGCCCGCCGCCACGATCGAAGCGGTCGTCGCCGCGCCGGCGCAGGCGCCCGCGCCGGTGGCCCC
>JBGAHT010000042.1:0-26754 GCA_044226035.1 Thermomonas sp.
CTGGGCCTGATCGTGTGGGCGTGGTTCGGGGAATGGCCGCTGGCGCTGGTGATCGCCAGCGCGTTGACGATCAACCTGCTGATGGCCGCGCTGGCCGGCGTGCTGGTGCCGGTGACGCTGAAGCGGATGGGTTTCGATCCGGCGCTCGCGGGCGGAGTGATCCTCACCACCGTCACCGACGTGATGGGATTCCTGAGCTTCCTCGGCCTCGCGACGTTGGTGTTGTTGCGTTGAGTATCGCGGTGCAGCCGTGCTGCGAGGTAATCAGTGTGAATTCGATAATGATTAATCGGGCTTTGAGGGGGATGTATGGCGTTCATTCGAGCATCAGTATTAGGACTCGTTCTCGCTCTGGGTTCTCTTCCTGTCGCGGGTTCGCCAAATTTGGAAGGTCAGACCAAAAGCGTAACCACTGAGTACGAAGACGGCGACAAGATCTCGATTCTTTGTTCTCGTAATTCATGCGGGCTGACGGTCCATGTGAATGGAAAGACTTTTAACTACACGCAGGCAGATTTCGGCGATATACATTTGTCTCCTCGATTCGCACGGCTGTTTGCATACCCGCGCACGAATCCACGCTATTTCATCGTCGAAGTTTCTGCTTGGTGTCCTGATGCAGAGGAGATGGCTGATCACTACGATGAATGCACAGCAGGTGCAGGTGTCGAAGAGGGACAACCGCTCCGACTAACGTTGGATCACCATCCAAGCTGAATTTATCGATCCGACTGGAGGAACCAATGCATGCCATCCGCATGACCTGCATCCTCGGCGCCGCGCTGCTCGCCTCCGCCTGCACCACGCTGCCGAAGGACGCGTCCATGGACACCGGCCAGTTCCTCCCGCGCACGCTCGTCGTCGACGGCACGCCGCACAACTACCAGGTCTTCGTGCCCTCGCCTGCGGCCGGCGGCAAGCACCCGCCGATCATCCTGTTCCTGCACGGCACCGGCGAACGCGGCAGCGACGGCGAGAAACCGACCAAGGTCGGGCTCGGGCCGTACGTGCGCCAGCACATGGCCGATTTCCCCGCGATCGTGGTGTTCGCGCAGGCGCCGGACGACCGCGACTGGATGGGCGCGACCGCGCAACTCGCCATCGACGAACTCGATGCGGCGAGCCGCGAATTCCACGCCGACCCCAAGCGCACCTACCTCACCGGCCTGTCGATGGGCGGTTACGGCACGTGGGAAGTCGCGCTGATGCAGCCGCAACGCTTCGCCGCGCTGGTGCCGATCTGCGGCGCGCTGACGCCGCCGAGCGACGAGCGCAGCCTGTTCGTCACCCCGCTCGCCGGCGTGGCCGACCCGTACGCGACGGTCGCGCAGGCATTGCGCGATGTCCCGATCTGGATCTTCCACGGCGCGAAGGACGACCTCGTCCCGCTCGACGACGACCGCAAGACCTACGCCGCGCTGAAGGCCGCCGGCGCGGACGCGCGCTACACCGAATTCCCGGACGCGAACCACAACGCCTGGGATCCGGCGTACTCGCAGACGCCGGAACTGTGGACGTGGCTGTTCGCGCAGAAGCGGCCGTGAACGACGACCGCGCCGCCATCGATGCGCTCGCGGCGCGCATGTACGCCGCGTTCGACAACCGCGACGGCCGCGTTCCCGACCTCGACGGCTTGCGCGAGGTGTTCCTTCCCGGTTGCGTGATCTGCAAGGCGATTCCCGGACAGGAGCAGGTGCAATCGCTCGACGGATTCATCGAACAGCGCCGCCCGTTGCTGGCGCGGGGCCGGCTCGTCGGTTTCTGCGAACGGGAAACCGATGCGCGCACGTGGATCGACGGCAACGTCGCCGGCCGGCGCAGCCTGTACGAGAAATCCGGCGTGCTGGATGGAACGCCGTTCCGCACCCGCGGCGCCAAGCAGATGCAGTTCGTGCGCCTCGACGGGCGCTGGTGGATCGGCGCGCTGGCCTGGGACGACGCGCGCGAAGGTTTCGAGCCGCCGGTTTCGCTCGACGACTGAGCCTCAGCCCGGCCCGCTTCGACCCAGCACTTCCTCCAGCACCGCCATCCGCACCGCGACGCCGTTCGCGACCTGGCGCAGGACCAGCGACTGCGCGCCGTCGGCGACCGCGTCGTCGATCTCCACGCCGCGGTTCATCGGCCCCGGATGCAGCACCACCGCATCCGGCGCGGCGCGGCGCAGGCGTTCCTCGGTCAGGCCGTAATCGCGGTGGTATTCCTCGAGCGAAGGCACCAGGCCTTCCTCCATCCGTTCGCGCTGCAGGCGCAGCATCATCACTGCGTCCACGCCGTCGAGCGCCGAATCGAAATCGTCGGGCACCACGCAATCGGCGAGCGTGGCGTCGTCCGGCAGCAGCGAGGCCGGGCCGAATACGCGGATCTCGCCCGTGCCCAGCGTGCGCAAGGCGCGCAGGTCGCTGCGCGCGACCCGCGAATGCTTCACGTCGCCGACGATCAGCACCTTCAGCCCCGAGAAATCCGTGCCCTTGGCCTGGCGCAGGGTGAGCATGTCGAGCAGGCCCTGGGTCGGATGGTGGCTGCGACCGTCGCCAGCGTTCACCAGCGCGGTGCCCGGCGCCGCGGCCGCGGCCAGCGCGGCGACCGCGCCGTCCTCGCGGTGGCGCACGACGAAACCGCGCACGCCCATCGCCTCGATGTTGCGCAGCGTGTCGAGCGCGGTCTCGCCCTTGCTGGTGGACGAGGCGGAAACGTCGAACGCCAGGGTGTCGGCGCCGAGCCGCTGCGCCGCGAGCAGGAAGCTCGAACGCGTGCGCGTGGACGGCTCGAAGAACAGCGTGCACACCGCGGTCCCGGCCAGCGCGTTGCGCAACGCGGTGCCGCCGCGCGCATCGGCGGCGAGCTGCTGCGCGCGATCGAGCAGGCGCTCGATGGCTGCGCGCGGCAAGCCGTCGATGGCCAACAGGTGGCGCAGG
Organism: Thermomonas sp.; assembly: GCA_044226035.1. Lineage (GTDB taxonomy): Bacteria > Pseudomonadota > Gammaproteobacteria > Xanthomonadales > Xanthomonadaceae > Pseudoluteimonas. The sequence goes on from JBGAHT010000042.1 coordinate 2,916, forward strand.
CGTCCGTCGGCGTCGAGCTGTTCGGTCATGTGGGTTCGTCCGTGGGATTGGATGGAGGGAAACGCGCGAGCGCGGCGCCGTTACACGGGAGTCGCGTCCTGCGGCGCGGCGAGCCAGCGCTCGACGATCACCGCGGCGGCGACGGCATCGAGCGCGGCGGCGTCGCGGCGGCGGCGACGGCCTTCGGCGCGATCGGCGGCGAAGCGTTGCGCGGCCTCGATCGAGCTGGCGCGTTCGTCCACCATCACCACCGGCAACGCGTAGCGGCTGCGCAATTCGCCGGCGAAGGCGCGCGCGAACTTGCGGATCGGCTGGTCGCCGCCGTCGAGCGTCATCGGGTCGCCGACGACGAAGCCGTCCGGCCGCCATTCGCGGCGCAGGCGGTCGATTTCGTTCCAGTCGGGCCCGTGCCCGTGCACGTCGACCACCGCCAGCGCGCGCGCGCCGTGGCCGAACGCGCTGCCGACCGCGACGCCAATGCGACGCGCGCCGACGTCGAAGCCGAGCACGGTGCCGTCGCGGCGGATGTCGCTGGCGTTCGCCTCAGGCATGGCCGCTGTAGTCCGCCACGCGCGCAAGATCGACGCCGATGCGCCCGGCCGCGGCCTGCCAGCGCACCTCCAGCGGCAGCGCGAACAGCAGTTCCGCGTCGGCCGGCACGGTGATCCAGGTGTTTTCGCCGAGTTCGTATTCGAGCTGGCCCGCGCCCCAGCTGGCGCAGCCGAGCGCGACCACCGCGCGTCGCGGCCCCTCGCCCTTGGCCATCGCCTCGAGCACGTCGCGCGAGGTGGTGACGCGCAGCGAATCGGCGATCGCCAGGCTCGATTCCCAGTCGCGTTCGCCATCGTGCAAGACGAAACCGCGCTCGGGATGCACCGGCCCGCCGCCGAGCACAGGTTGTTCGCGCAGCGTTTCGTCGCCGCCCTGCAGGCCGACCTGCGACAGCACCTCGCCGAGGCGGTATTCCGAGGCGCGGTTCACCACGATGCCCATCGCGCCGCCGGCGTCGTGCTGGCACAGCAGCACCACGCTGCGCGCGAAGTTCGGATCGTCGAGCGACGGCAGCGCCACCAGCAGGTGGTTGGCGAGGGACGTGGCCGGCGTTGCGTTCATGCGCGCATTCTAGCGCGGCCTCCGGATCGCCCTCCCCGGCGCGAACGGCGCGGCGTAGGATGCGGTTTTCCGCACCGGACCCGCCACATGCGCCGCCATCCGCTCCTGCTCGCCTGCCTCGCCACGCTCGCCCTCGGCGCCTGCCGCAACGAGGCGCAGGCGCCGGCCACGACCGATGCCGCGAAGCCCGCCGCCGCGCCTTCCTACGCCGAACGGCACGCCGGCGATTACGCCACGGTGGCGCTGAAGGCCGACCTGTCCGCGTTCGACGACGAGGGCAAGCGCATGCTCGCGTTGCTGGTGCAGGCGAGCGAAGTCATGGACGACCTCTACTGGCAACAGTCCTGGCCGGACAAGGCCAGCCTGCTGGCGAAGGCGCCGGACGCGGCGACGAGGGATCTGCTGGCGATGAACTTCGGCCCGTGGGACCGGCTCAACGAGGATGCGCCGATCCTGCCCGGCATCGGCCCGCGCCCGGTCGGCGGCGTGTTCTACCCCGCGGACATGACCAGGGAGGAATTCGAAAACGCCGACCTCGCCGACAAGACCTCGTGGTACACGCTGCTGCGCCGCGATGCGGCCGGCAAGCTCGTCACCGTGCCCTACCACGAGGCCTACAAGGCCGACCTGGAACGCGTGGCATCGCTGCTGCGCGAGGCCGCGAAGCACAGCGCCGACAAATCCTTCGCGCACTACCTCGACATCCGCGCCGACGCGCTGCTCAGCGACGACTTCCGGCCGAGCGACATGGCCTGGATGGACATGAAGTCGAACCCGGTCGACATCGTCATCGGCCCGATCGAAACCTACGAGGACCAGTTGTTCGGCTACAAGGCCGCCTACGAAGGCCTGGTGCTGGTCAAGGACCAGGCCTGGAGCGGGAAGCTGGCGCGCTTCGCCCGGTTCCTGCCCTCGCTGCAGACGGGACTGCCGGTGGATGCGAAATACAAGGCGGAAAAGCCCGGCTCCGCCGCCGACCTCAACGCCTATTCGGCGATCCATTACGGCGGCAACGCCGACGTCGGCGCCAAGACCATCGCCATCAACCTGCCCAACGACGAGGAAGTGCAACTGGCCAAGGGCACGCGCCGCCTGCAGTTGGAGAACGTGATCCGCGCCAAGTTCGACGCGATCCTGCTGCCGATCGCCAACCAGCTGATCGCGAAGGACCAGCTGCGCAACGTCACCTTCGACGCCTTCTTCGAGGACACCATGTTCCACGAGGTCGCGCACGGGCTCGGCGTCAAGCACGTGCTCGCCAAGGATGGGCGGCCCGGCACGACCACCGTCAGCGACGCGCTGAAGGAATTCTCGTCGAATTTCGAGGAAGGCAAGGCCGACGTGCTCGGCCTGTACATGATCGACGCGCTGTCGCAGCGCGGGGAACTGGACAAGGCGAAGCTGATGGACAGCTACGTCACCTTCCTCGCCGGCATGCTGCGCTCGGTGCGCTTCGGCGCCAGCGACGCGCACGGCAAGGCGAACATGATCCGCTTCAACTTCTTCGCCGAGCGCGGCGCCTTCGTGCGCGACGCCGACGGCCGCTACCGGGTCGACTTCGACAAGATGCGCGATGCGGTGAACGCGCTCAGCGCGAAACTGCTGACGGTCCAGGGCGACGGCGACTACGCCGAGGCGAAGCGCATGACCGAGACCCTGGGCGTGGTGAAGCCGCAGCTCGCCGCCGACCTCGACCGGCTCAAGGCCGCGAAGATCCCGATCGACGTGCGCTTCGAACAGGGACTGGGCGTGCTCGGGCTGCAGCAATACGCCGCGAAGTCGCCCTGACCGCCAACAAAAAACCCCGGCGCGAGGCCGGGGTTTCGGGTCAGACCGAGGTCGGTTCAGACCGCGGGAGCGTTCACGTTGAACTGGGTCACCATGTAGCCGACGCTGGTTTTCGCCGGCAGGTTGCAGGTGATCGACCAGTAGTCGTTCTGCGCCAGCGGATCGCCCGCGGTTCCACCGAAGTCGGAAGCGTCCCACGAGAGGACTCCCGCGGTGCCGTTGGTGGGCGTCGGGAGGGTCTTGGTCGCGTACAACGGAGTGGAGTTCGCGTAGCCGTTGACCGCGGTGCAGCTGACCGTCGCCGAGGCCCCGTTCAGCGAATACAGGCCGATGGTCAGGCCCTTGATCGTGCCGAGGGTCTCCTGGCTGTTCGCGGATTCCATGCCGCAGATGATGAACGTGCTGGCAGTGCCTTCGTTGCGGAAGCCGGTCGCCTTCGCCTTGACCGTGAGATTGAGCCCCACGTCGGTGAGCTTGCACACGATGCCGCCCTGCGCGGTCTGGCTGCGGGTTTCGACCGCCGCCCCGGCGGGTTGGGCGACGGATGCCAGCGCCATGGCCGCGATGGATACGCCTAGCAAAATACGCATTTGTTCCCCCTGTTCGGCGGATCCTGGTGATCCGCCCGTAGTGAATCGGAACATCGAACGACCGTGCGGCGCGCAAACCACGTCGCGTGCAACCGGCCGGAATTCATGGCCAAGCCGGCCATGCGCGTCAGTTGGGAGTGTTCACGGTGAACTGCGCCACCAGGTTGCCGATGGCGGAATTCCCGGGCAGGTTGCAGGTGATCGACCAGAAGTCGCTGTCCGGCAACGGCTGGCCCGCCGTTCCGCCGAAGTCGGCGGCAGTGAAGGTCAGGGTGGTGGTGGCGCCGTTCGCGGCCACGCTGGCGTTCTTGCTCGAGTAGATCGGGGAGCCGTTCGCGAAGCCGTTCACCGCGGTGCAGCTGATCGTCTTGGCGGACTGGTTCAACGAATACAGCCCGATGCTGATTTGCTGGATGGTGCCGACGCCATCGTGGCTGTTCGAGGATTCCATGCCGCAGATCGCGAACGAACCGGTGGTGCCTTCGTTGCGGAAACCAGTGGCCTTGGCCCTGGCCATGGTATCCACGGTGGGAATGCTCAGCTGGCACACGATGCCGCCTTGCGCGTTCTGGTAGCGGAATTCGGTTCCGGCCTTGGCCGGAAGGGTGGCGGCCGCCAGTACCACCACGGCAATGGATACGCCAAGCAAAGTACGCATGAATTTCCCCCTGTTGGACGGACCGGGATGGCCCGTCGTCATGACTCGAAGATCGAATTGCCGACCCGCGGGTCGAACCTGAATGATAACTCCGTCACGGAATCGAAACCCCGGGCGGCCCGTACAGACCAGAACGCGAAAGCCGGCCCGGTCCGGCCAGCCCTGGAGGGGAAATGCAAGAAGCAAGCCAAACCGGGCTTGCCGGGTCGTTCATCCCGTGCGTACGGGCTCGGGGCGGCCCCATGGCGTTTCCTGCCCGCGGGGCCATGGGTCCAACGGGGGCGGTGTAGCGCACAGAAAGCGCAAACCCATGACTGGAGCCGGGATTCGGCCCAAACCCCGTGGCGGCGCTCAGTTGCCGACGTCCTCGTCGTAGGACATGTACATGTATCCGACGCTCACTTGGGCCGGCAAGGCGCAGGTCACCGTGAAATACCCCTCGTTCGGCATGTAGGTGGTCCCGCCGAAATCCGCGGGCAGGAAATGCAGGGACGACCTGAACGTCGAGGAGCTCGCCGTGATGCTCTTGGTGGCGTAGCCATAGCTCCCGCTGTCCGGCCAGCCGTTCACTGCGGTGCAATCGAAGGTGTGCGGCTTGTTGTCCAGCGCGTAGAAGGCGATCCCCGCGTCGGTGACGGCGCCCTCCACCGGGTCCTGCAGGCCGCAGATCACGTAGGTGCTCGCCGTGCCTTCGTTGCGGAAGCCGGTCGCCTTGGCGCGCACCGAGGTGTCGATCGTCGGCATGCTCAACTGGCAGGCCACGCTTGCCGGTATCTGGGTCGTGCGGGTCTGGGTCGCCGCGTGGACTTGGGCGGACAGGCCGAACGCCAGGGAGATGCCTGCGGCCGTCGCCGAAATCGGATGTCGCATGTAGCGCCTCTTGTCGCAGGCCGGGATAGCCCTTTCCGGATGGAACGCAAGCCGCCGCCCAAAACGGCCAACGCAGCCGCGCATGAAAAAGCCGGGCGATGCCCGGCTCTCGGTTCGATGCGGCCGCGGCTCAGCGCAGTTCCGCGACCTCGACCCCGTCCAGGCCCTGCGCGAGCGTGCGCGCATCGCCACCCTGGGCGAGCTTGATGCGCAGGCGCACCTCGTTCTGCGAGTCGGCGTAGCGCAGCGCGTCCTCGTAGCTGATCTCGCCGGCCTGGTACAGCTCGAACAGGCTCTGGTCGAAGGTCTTCATGCCCAGCTGCACGGAGTCCTTCATCACTTCCTTGAGCTTGTGGATCTCGCCGTCGCGGATGTAGTCCTGCACCAGCGGGGTGCCGAGCAGGATTTCCATCGCCACGCGCCGACCCTTGCCGTCGGGCGTCGGGATCAGCTGCTGCGCGACCACGCCCTTGAGGTTCAGCGACAGGTCCATCAGCAGCTGCCCGCGGCGATCCTCGGGGAAGAAGTTGATGATGCGGTCCATCGCCTGGTTGGCGTTGTTGGCGTGCAGGGTGCACAGCACCAGGTGGCCGGTTTCGGCGAAGGCGATGGCGTGGTCCATGCCCTCGCGGGTGCGCACCTCGCCGATCATGATCACGTCCGGCGCCTGGCGAAGGGTGTTCTTCAGCGCCGCGTCCCAGCTGTCGGTGTCGATGCCGACCTCGCGCTGGGTGACGATGCAGCCCTCGTGCTTGTGTACGAATTCGATCGGATCCTCGATGGTGATGATGTGCCCGGTCGAGTTCTGGTTGCGGTAGCCGATCATCGCCGCGAGCGAGGTCGACTTGCCGGTGCCGGTGGCGCCGACGAAGATGATGATGCCGCGCTTGGTCATCGCCAGCGTCTTGATGATCGGCGGCAGGTTCAGCTCCTCCACCGTCGGGATCTTGGTCTCGATCCGGCGCAGCACCATGCCCACCTGGTTGCGCTGGTAGAAGCAGGAGATGCGGAAGCGGCCGACCCCGGCCACGCCGATCGCGAAATTGCATTCGTGGGTCTTCTCGAACTCCTCGCGCTGCGGCGGGGTCATCACGTTCAGCACCAGGTCGCGCGACTGCTGCGGGGTGAGCGGGCTCTGCGTGATCGGGCTGATCTTGCCGTGGACCTTCATCGACGGCGGCATGCCCGCGGTGATGAACAGGTCCGACGCCTTCTGGTGCGCCATCAGCTTGAGGAAGCTGGTGAAATCGATGCTGCTCATGTCTGGCTCCTGGGGAGCCGGGGATTGGGATTGGGGATTGGGGATTCGTTGACGCGAATCTCCAGCCCCCGTCCCAACTGCCGGCATTTACGAATCTCGAATCACGAATCCCGGCTCTTAGTCGAACAGGCGCTTGTCCTTGGCGTACTCGCGGGCGTGCTGCTTGGTCACGACCGCGCGCTTCACCAGGTCCTGGAGGTGCTGGTCGAGGGTCATCATGCCCGACTGCTGGCCGGTCTGGATCGCCGAATACATCTGCGCGACCTTGTCCTCGCGGATCAGGTTGCGGATGGCCGGGGTGCCCACCATGATTTCCCACGCCGCGGTGCGGCCGCCGCCGATCCGCTTCAGCAGCGCCTGCGAGATCACCGCGCGCAGCGATTCGGACAGCATCGAGCGCACCATCGGCTTCTCGCCCGCCGGGAACACGTCGATGATGCGGTCGATGGTCTTGGCCGCGCTGGAGGTGTGCAGGGTCGCGAACACCAGGTGGCCGGTCTCGGCCGCGGTCAGGGCGAGGCGGATGGTCTCGATGTCGCGCATTTCGCCGACCAGGATGTAGTCCGGGTCCTCGCGCAGCGCGCTGCGCAGCGCCTCGTTGAAGCCGTGGGTGTCGCGGTGCACCTCGCGCTGGTTGATCAGGCACTTCTGCGCGGTATGCACGAACTCGATCGGGTCCTCGATCGAGAGGATGTGCGCATACTCGTTCTTGTTGACGTGGTCGAGCATCGCCGCGAGCGTGGTCGACTTGCCCGAACCGGTCGGGCCGGTGACCAGGATCAGGCCCTGCGGCTGGTCGATCAGTTCCTTGAAGATGCGCGGGCAACCCAGGTCCTCGAGGGTGAGCACCTCGGAGGGAATGGTGCGGAACACCGCGCCGGCGCCGCGGTTCTGGTTGAAGGCGTTGACGCGGAAGCGCGCCAGGCCGGGGATCTCGAACGAAAAGTCGACCTCGAGGAATTCCTCGTAGTCGCGGCGCTGCTTGTCCGACATGATGTCGTACACCAGCGCGTGCACCTGCTTGTGGTCCAGCGCCGGGATGTTGATGCGGCGCACGTCGCCGTCGACGCGGATCATGGGCGGCAGGCCTGCGGACAGGTGCAGGTCGGACGCCTTGTTCTTGACCGAGAAGGCCAGGAGTTCAGCGATATCCATGGTGGCAATACTCCCCGTGGTGCGCGGCGTGTTTCCCCGTTTGCCGCGCCAGTCGTCGTAACCGCATCGGGGCCATTCCTGCCCCGCCGCGACGCTTCGAGTCCCGCGCCCGTCCCGCATGCAGGACCGGGCCCGTCCTCGCGTGCCAGCGAACCGACGCCGAAGCGGCGGAACCCGGCGGGTGCAGCTTCCCTGCAGCACCCTTGAACCCGCTGTCGCAAGACGCGGGCCACAGGCAGTATATGCCTCCCGCAGGAGCCGACAATCGATCCATGGACCCGCGTGAACGGGCGTTTGTCGACGTCCTGCACAGTTTGGAGAACGCAGCGCGCACGGCCGGCCGGCCAGGCGGCGTCCGCCTGCTGGCGGTGTCCAAGACCCGGCCGGCGGACACCATCGCGGCGCTGGCCGGGCTCGGCCAACATGCCTTCGGCGAAAACTACGTGCAGGAAGCCGCCGGCAAGATCGCCGCGCTCGCCGGCCGCGGACTGGAATGGCACCTCATCGGCCACCTGCAATCGAACAAGGCGCGCGACGCCGCCCGCGACTTCGACTGGGTGCAGACCGTGGACCGGCCGAAACTCGCCGCCGCCCTCGCCCGCCATCGACCCGGCGGGCTGCCGCCGCTGAACGTGTTGCTGCAGGTGAACATCGACGACGAGGCGAGCAAGCACGGTTGCCGCCCGGACGAGCTCCCGGCGCTGGCCGCGGCGGTCGCGGCCGAACCGCGGCTGGCGCTGCGCGGGCTGATGGCGATTCCCGCGCCGCATGCCGACCCGGAACGGCGCCGGCCCGCGTTCGCGCGCATGCGCGGATTGTTCGAACGCCTGCGCGAAGACCATCGCGGGGCCGACACGCTGTCGATGGGCATGAGCGAGGATTTCGCCATCGCCATCGCCGAAGGTGCGACCATGGTCCGCGTCGGCAGCGCCTTGTTCGGTCCGCGAACGGCGAAGGAGACCGCGTGAAGTTCCCATCCACCATCGCCTTCATCGGCGGCGGCAACATGGTGCGCAGCCTGGCCGGCGGGCTGGTCGCGCAGGACACGCCGGCGGCGGCGATCCGCGTCGCCGAGCCGGTCGCCGCGCTGCGCGAGGCGCTGGCCGGCGATTTCGGCATCAAGGCCTTCGCCACCGCCGCCGAAGCGGTCAAGGGCGCGCACGTGTGGATGTTCGCGGTCAAGCCGCAGGTCATGCGCACGGTGTGCGAATCGCTCGCGCCGCTGGCGCAGGCGGAGCAGCCGCTGGTCGTGTCCGTCGCCGCCGGCATCACCAGCGTGCAGATCGGGCACTGGCTGGGCGGCGGCCTGGGCGTGGTGCGCGCGATGCCGAACACGCCCGCGCTGCTCGGCGCAGGCGCGACCGGCCTGTACGCGAACGCCCATGTCGACGCGCACGGGCGCGCGATGGCCGAACAACTGCTCGCCGCCGCCGGGTCGATCGCCTGGATCGCGGACGAAACGCAGATGGACGCGGTGACCGCGCTCTCCGGCAGCGGCCCGGCCTACGTGTTCCTGCTGGCCGAGGCGATGATCGCCGCCGGCGAGGCCGAAGGTTTGCCCCGCGATGCGGCGAGCGCGCTCGCGCTGCAGACGGTGCTCGGCGCGGCGCGCATGCTGGTCGAATCCGGCGAGGCGCCGGACGCGCTGCGCAAGCGCGTGACCTCGCCGAACGGCACCACCCAGGCGGCGCTGGAAATCTTCGAGACCGGCCGCTTCCGCGACCTGGTCGCGCACGCCATCCACGCCGCGCGCGAACGCAGCCGCGAACTGTCCGCGATGAACGATTGATCCAGTAGCGAAATTTCTAGCTTATTTTCGCTCGATGCATTCCGCGATCATCGGCACAAGTTTCTTCATCGCAGGCTGATCCACAACAGATTTTCCTGCCTCCAGCAACGGCTGCATTTGAGCACGGTCTTCCTCAGTAATATTTTTCTGCATAACAAGGGAAATACAAGTGCAAATTGCTTCGGAAGATGCAAGATTGAAAATCGAACCCGCGGAGAGCGCACTGTTGTAAATCTTTTTCATGCACCCATCCCGGTCATCAAGGCGTTGCAACTCTGTTTTTGACAACGGGTTATTCGATAGGTAATCAGCAAGGGCAACAGAAGAAGTCGGGGCGATGGATCCAATGTCCGAGTCCCCATTCTTGATTTTTGCCGCGTACTCGCCGCAATAAGTGATCTGGTCTTCTTTCGGTAATTCCTTGATTCTTTTCAGTTCATTCTTGATTACTCGATCATCGACACCCCTCAGAACATCAATCCCGTGATTATTGGCAGAATCTAGTGCCCGAAGCTCCATTTCATTGTTCGATCTCCAGAGAAAAACAAAATTATCGAAATAGTTCGATGCATCTGGAATGGCCGTATTACAAAGCTCAGCTTGCAGTCCTATTTCAAGCAACTGTGTTTCGCCGACAGAAATGGCCCGCTCAATTTCCGAACTTACTTCAGCATTACTCAGGCCAGAAGCACCCATCAAAAAAACAGAAAAATTAAATGCCCACAGGTTTTCATGCTTCCTGCCCCCCCTTCGCTTGACGGATAGCATCTTAAGCTTTAGTCCATCACATAATTTGCGGACAATACAGCCATGCGCGTTCTACCTTACGTGACCCTCTTTTTAACGCTTTCGCTGGTGGGCTGCGATCGCGCCGACACGCCGCCGCCCGCGCCGATGGCCGCGACCACGCCCGGCGACGCCGCGAACGGCGCCACCGCCACCAGCAACGGCATCACCCTGCGCGCGAACGTGGTGGAGACGCGCGACCTGCAGGAATCGGTGGCGCGCGGTTACGGCATCGCGCGCGAACCCAACCAGGCGCTGCTGCTCCTGACCGTGCGCGACGCCAACGGCGACAACGCGACGCCGGTGGCGCTGCAGGCCACGGTGTCCGACCTCAAGGGCGGCGAACGTCCGTTGCAGCTCCGCGAAATCCGCGCCGGCGAATTCGTCGACCGCATCGCGCTGGTGCCGATCGCGGCGCCGGACACGCTGACCTTCGACGTGCGTGCGCAACTCGTTCCGGGTTCGATCTCGACCGCGCGCTTCAGCCGCGATTTCTATCCGCGTTGAGCCCGCTTTTGTAGGAGCGCTCTCGAGCGCGACTGGTCTTGCGAAGGTTTAGCCGCGACAAACGCTGTCGCAAATCTGGTCGCGGCTAAAGTCGCTCCTACAGGCGTTTCATCGACCAATCGCGAACGATCCTCGCGATCTCGCGCACGCCGTCGGTCAACGCCGCCGGCCCGGGCTGCAGGATGATCGGCGACTTGACCTCGTGCAGCTCGCCGTCGCGCACCGCGGGAACCGCGCCCCAGCCCGGCCGCGAAGCGACCTTCTCCGGGCGGAATTTCTTGCCGCACCACGAACCGAGAATGATGTCCGGCGCGCGCCGGACCACTTCGTCGCCGTCTTCGAGGATGCGCGCCTTCGCCAGCGGTTCCAGCGCGCGTTCCGGGAACACGTCGTCGCCGCCGGCGATGCGGACCAGTTCCGCGACCCAGCGGATGCCGGTGATCGGCGGTTCGTCCCATTCCTCGAAATAGACCTTGGGCCGACGCGGCAACGTCGCCGCTTCGCGTTCGATCGCCCCGAGCCCGCGCCGCAGTTCGTCCGCATACGCGTTCGCCTTGTCGCCCGCGCCGACCAGCGCGCCGAGCCGGCGCACGTAATCGAGGATGCCCTCGACGCTGCGGTGGTTGCTGATCCACACCTCCACGCCGCGGCGTACGAGTTCGGCGGCGATGTCGGCCTGGATGTCGGAGAAGCCGACGACGAAATCCGGTTGCAGCTTCAGGATCTCGTCGATCTTCGCGCTGGTGAACGCGCTGACCTTGGGCTTTTCCCTGCGCGCGCGCGGCGGGCGCACGGTGAAGCCGCTGATGCCGACGATGCGCTCCTGCTCGCCGAGCGCGTACAGGACCTCGGTCGGTTCCTCTGTGAGGCAGACGATGCGCTGGGGGCCGATCATTGCGGCGTTGTCATCCTGAGGCGAAGCCGAAGGACCTGCTGTTGCGACCGTCATATTTGCTGAAAAGCAGGTCCTTCGCTGCGCTCAGGATGACGCTGATGGTCACGGATACAACATCCGCTTCGACCATTTCCCCGAAGCATCGCGTTCGTACAAGTGGCGTTCGTGCAGGCGGAACTGCGCGCCGTACCAGAACTCGATGCTGCGCGGCGCGACGCGGAACCCGCCCCAGCGCGGCGGGCGCGGCACGTCGCGGCCCTCGAACTCGGCCTCGGCCATTTCCAGCCGGCGCTCGAAGGTCTCGCGCGCCTCCAGCGTCTCCGACTGGCGCGAGGCCCAGGCGCCGATCTGGCTCATGCGCGGGCGGCCGGCGAAATACGCATCGGCCTCGGCGTCGGAGACGATCGAGGCATCGCCCTCGACCCGCACCTGCATGCCGTGGCGCACGCGCGGCCAGTGGAACAGCAGCGCCGCGCGCGGATCGGCCTGCAGCTCGCGGCCCTTGCGCCCGTCGAGGTGGGTGTAGAACACGAAGCCCTCCGGCCCGTGCGCCTTCAGCAACACGATGCGCGCGGCCGGGCCGGCCTCGCCGACGGTGGCGAGCGTCATCGCGGTGCGGTCGGGTTCGCGCGCGGCCTCGGCCTCGTCGAACAGGCGGGTGAAGACGGAAAGGGCTTCGGCGAGCAGTGCGTCCATTGCGTTATTGTCGCGCGATGGCGCACCGCACGCACCCACCCTCGCCGGCCGGCTACGCCGAACCCTTCGTCGCCGCGGTGCTGGACGATGCGCTGGCCCACGACGCCCGCGTGTACGCCATCGCCGGGTTGCAGGGCACCGGCAAGTCCACGCTGTCGGCGCAGGTGGCCGCGCTCGCCGCCGGCCGCGGCCTGAGAACGGTGGTGCTGTCCATCGACGATTTCTACCTCGGCCGGCGCGAACGCCTGGCGCTGGGCCGCGAGGTGCACCCGCTGCTGGCCACGCGCGGGGCGCCGGGCAGCCACGACGTGGCGCTGGCCATCGATACCATCGATGCGTTGTGCGAAGGCCGCGCGGCGAAGTTGCCGCGCTTCGACAAGATCGCCGACCGGCGCCTGCCGCCGTCGAAGTGGCCGCTGGTGCGCGGCGCCGACCCCGGATCAGGTCCGGGGCAGGTTCTGGTGCTGTTCGAAGGCTGGTTCCAGAAGGTCCCGGCGCAGCGCGACGAGGAATTGATCGCGCCGCTCAATGCGCTCGAACGCGACGAGGATCCGGACGGCGCTTGGCGGCGCTGGTGCAACGACGCGCTCGGCCGCGATTACCCGCCGCTGTGGCAGCGCATCGACCGCATGCTGTTCCTCGAAGGCCCGGGCTTCGACATCGTGCCGCAATGGCGCTGGCAGCAGGAGGTCACGCTGCAGGCCGCGAACCCGGATCGCCAGGCGATGACCAGGCCGCAGGTGGAACGCTTCGTGCAGTTCTTCGAACGCGTCAGCCGGCAGGCGTTGCGCACCCTGCCGGCCATCGCCGACCGCCACGTGCGCCTGGACGCGACGCGGCGGCCGCTGGATGCGTTGCCGCTCAGCTGACCACGAAGGTCACGCGCAGGTTGACCCGCCATTCGGAGACGTTGCCGTTGTCGTCGGTCACGACCTTGATTTCGTTGACCCACGCGCCCTTGATGTTCTTGATGGTTTCCCCGGCTTTCTTCAAACCGGTTTTCACCGCGTCTTCCATGCTGGTCTTGGACGAGGCGTTGAGTTCGACGATCTTGGCGACGGACATGGCGTATCCCTGCTGATGGCGGCGGTTGCCGGGGACGGCCAGACTAGGCGGGTGGTTGTTAAGGCCGCGCCGAAGCGCGGCCGCGGCACGGGGATGTGCCGCCCGCGAAACAAGCGCGCAACCGATTGTTTCGACGCAAGCAAGTCCGGGCACGTACCGGACTTGCGCCCACCCGACAAGCCCGGGATGGGCTTGCCGGGTGTTGGCTTATGATCGTGACGATGAATCCCGCCCCCAACCTCGCCCTGGTCGGACCGATGGGCGCCGGCAAGAGCGCCGTCGGGCGGATGCTGGCCGAACGCCTGGGCCTGCGCTTCGCCGACCTCGACCACGAGGTCGAAACCACCGCCGGCGCGGACATCGCGACCATCTTCGAATGCGCCGGGGAAGCCGGCTTCCGCGCGCGCGAATGCGCGGTCCTGCAGGCGCTGCTCGGCGCGGACGGACTGGTGCTGGCCACCGGCGGCGGCGCGGTGCTGGATGCGGGCAACCGCCGCCTGCTGCGCGAACGCTGCTTCGTCGTGCACCTGCACCTGGACGTCGCATCGCAACTCCAGCGCCTCGCCCGCGACCGCAGCCGCCCGCTGCTGCAACGTCCGGACCGCGAACAGGCCTTGCGCGAACTGGCTTCGGTGCGCGAGCCGCTGTACGCGGAAATCGCGGACCTGCGTTTCGACACCGGCCACGACAGCGCGCCGCATGCGGCGGCAACGCTGGCCGACCTGCTCGCCACGCGCTGGCAGCGCGGGAGCATCGCCGCCCTTCGACAGGGCTCGGGACAGGCATGAATTCCATCGCCGTCGGTGGCGCGCGACCGTATGCGATCCGCATCGGCGGCGGATTGCTCGGCGATGCGAACGGGTTGCTCGCGCCGCTGCGCGGGCGCCACGCGCTGGTCGTCAGCGACGCGCATGTCGCGCCGCTGTACGCCGCGCGCGTCGCCGCCGCGCTGCGTTCGCGCGACGCGACCGTCGTCGGCGAATGCGTGCTGCCCGCGGGCGAGGAAGCCAAGCGCCTGCCGCAGTTCGAACGCGTGCTGCGGTCGCTGGCCGACCTCGGCGCGACCCGCGACGCCTGCGTGTACGCGCTCGGCGGCGGCGTGGTCGGCGACCTCGCCGGTTTCGCCGCCGCGTGCTGGATGCGCGGCATCGATTGCGTGCAACTGCCGACCAGCCTGCTGGCGATGGTCGATTCCTCGGTCGGCGGCAAGACCGGGCTCGACCTCGACGCGGGCAAGAACCTGGTTGGCGCGTTCCATCCGCCGGTCGCGGTGCTGGCCGATACCGATGCGCTGCGCACCCTGCCGCCGCGCGAACTGCGCGCCGGTTTCGCGGAAGTGGCGAAGTACGGCGCGATCGTCGACGCCGCGTTCCTCGACTGGCTGGATGCGCATGCCCAAGCCCTGCTCGCCTACGACGGCGATGCGCTGGCCGAAGCGATTTCCCGCAGCTGCGCGCACAAGGCCGCCATCGTCGAACGCGATCCGTTCGAACGCGGCGAACGCGCGCTGCTGAATTTCGGCCACACCTTCGGCCATGCGATCGAGGCCGAGCAGGCCTACGCCGGGCTCAACCACGGCGAGGCGGTCGCGGTGGGCATGGTGCTGGCGGCGCGGCTCTCGGCCCGGCTCGGCCTGGCCGGCGAGGCCGACGCCGAACGACTGGCGGCGCTGCTCGCGCGCTTCGGGCTGCCGGTCCGGATCCCGCCCGGGCTCGACCCGGACGCGCTGCTCGCGCGCATGCGCCTGGACAAGAAGGCCACCGCCGGCGGCCTGCGCTTCGTGCTGTGGCGCGGGCCGGGTCGCGCGGAAATGGTGGCCGGGGTGGATGAAGGTGCTGTGCGGAGCGTCCTGGAGCTGTCATCCTGAGGCGAAGCCGAAGGACCTGCTGTTGTTTCTCGAAGGTGGGAAAACAAGTCCTTCCCCCGGATCGAGTCCGGGGTCCGGATGACAACGGCGCTACAATTTCGGCATGCGCCTGCTGCTGCAACAACGCCCCGACGGCCGCGAATCGCCGCGTTTCGTGCAACTGCAACTGGAAGCCGACCTGCTCGGCGGCTGGTCGCTGCTGCGCGAAACCGGGCAGATCGGCGGCCGCAGCACGCTCAGGCGCGAGCAGTTCCCCGATCAGCAAAGCGCATTGGTCGCGCTTGAACACGCGCGCGATTTGCAGTTGAAGAAGGGCTTCCAGTTGATGTTTGCGCAAGGCGCGGATGCGCCAAAAAGCTAGTTCCTGGTTGCTGGTTCCCAGTACACGGCGAAGAACCTTCCAGGAACCAACAACCAACAACCAACAACTCGCAACACGGATCCGACGTTGACCAATCCAGCCCCCAAGAACGACCGCCTCCTGCGCGCGCTGCGGCGCGAACCCGTCGACTGCACGCCGGTGTGGCTGATGCGCCAGGCCGGGCGCTACCTGCCCGAATACCGCGCCACCCGCGCCAGGGCCGGCAGCTTCCTCGCGATGGCGAAGAACCCCGAGCTCGCCTGCGAAGTGACGCTGCAGCCGTTGCGCCGCTTCGACCTCGACGCCGCGATCCTGTTCTCCGACATCCTCACCGTGCCCGACGCGATGGGCCTGGGCCTGTACTTCGTCGAAGGCGAAGGCCCCAAGTTCGAACGCCCGATCCGCAACGCGGAGGACGTCGCGAAGCTCGCCGTGCCGGACATGGAGACCGAGCTGCGCTACGTGATGGACGCGGTGCGCACCATCCGCCGCGAATTGAACGATTCGGTGCCGCTGATCGGTTTTTCCGGCAGCCCGTGGACGCTGGCCTGCTACATGGTCGAAGGCGGCGGCAGCGACAATTTCTCGAAGATCAAGGCGATGGCCTTGAACGCGCCGCAATTGCTGCATCGCGTGCTGCAGGTGAACACCGACGCGGTGATCGCCTACCTCGGCGCGCAGCGCGCGGCCGGGGCGCAGGCGCTGCAGGTGTTCGACACCTGGGGCGGCGTGCTGTCGCCGGCGATGTACCGCGAGTTCTCGCTGCGGTACCTGCTGCAGATCGCGGAGGCGCTGGGACACAACCGGGGACCGGGAACCGGGGACCGGGGACAGGGAGACGCAAAGGCCCCGTTGATCCTGTTCGGCAAGGGCAACGCGCCGTACCTGGAGGAACTCGCGGACAGCGGCGCCGAAGGCGTGGGCGTGGACTGGACCATCGGCCTCGACGACGCCGCGCGCCGCGTGCGCGGCAAGGTCGCGCTGCAGGGCAACCTCGACCCGGCGGCGCTGTATGCGGATCCGGACGCGATCCGCGCGCAGGCCCGGGCCGCGATCGACGCCTACCGCGACGGCAATGGCGGTTCGCGCGAGGGCCATGTGTTCAACCTCGGCCACGGACTGTCGCCGGACATGAACCCGGAGCATGTCGCCGCGTTGGTCGACGCGGTGCACGAATCCAGCCGGCGCTGAAAACCCAGCTTTTCCCCTCCACTCGCGCGACAACCCCGCTCCCGGCGCTGCGCGCCCCCCTCCCCCGCAATGGGGAGGGAGAAAGACATTCCCGCGCGCACCGAGGCGACGTTTTTCCGACCGACCGCCGGGCAGGATCGCGCCATCCGATCCCGAGGGCCGGCCCATGCGCCAGTGGCTGCGGTTGTGGGTGTGGCTCGCGCTGGCCTCGCTCTCGATGCCGGCGCTCGCCGGCGGCCCGTTCCTGATCGACCATCGGGTGAACTACGACGATTCCGGGATCTGGAAGCGCAGCTACCAGAAGGACCTCGCCGCGGCCGCCGCGGTCACCACCATCGCCGGCGCGGTGTTCATCGACCACGACAGCCGCCTCGGCCGCACCTTCGGCCAGTCGCTGGACGCGATGCTGTTCACCGGCGCGACCACCACGGTCATGAAGTACGCCTTCTCGCGCGAACGCCCCAGCCAGAGCAGCAATCCGTCCGATTTCTTCGACGGCAAGGGCCACGCGAGTTTCCCCAGCGGCGAGGTCGCGGAAATCAGCGCGGTGGTGACGCCGTTCATCGCCGAGTACGGCCACGACCACCCGGCCGTGTACGCGCTGGCCGCGTTGCCGGTGTACGACGCCATCGCCCGGGTCAAGGTGCAGGGCCACTGGCAGAGCGACGTGATCGTGGGCGCAGCGATCGGCACCGCGTTCGGCATCTACGCGCACCACCGCCCCACCCCGTTCTTCATCGGCCTGCTGCCGGGGAACGGCGCGCTGGTCGGCTACCACAAGGATTTCTAGCGCCCGCGCGCCTTCGGCGCGGTGCATGCGCGCGGCCGTTCAAGGCCGCTTCAATCGGCGCCGGGGATGATCGCGTCGTCCACGCGGATCGACGCATGCCACGCACGATCTTCCCCATCGCCGCCATGCTGGCGTGCGCCGCCTGGGTGGCGATGCCCGCGGCGGCGCAGGTCGCCGATCATTGGAGCGTCCGCGCGAACGGCCATCCGGGGATGCCACGCGCCGTCGCCAGCGACAGCGACGTGAACAACGGCCGCGCCGAGGCAACGACGCCCTTGCAGGCCGCGCCGTTCGCGCAACGCCGGCGCGGAAACATCCAAGTCCGCGTCCTCGCCGATGCGTCGAGCATGGCGGCCCTGCGTGCGCCCGGCGTCGATGCGTCGCGCGAACTCGATCGCGCGCTGGACTGGCTGCAACGCCTCGCCGGGACGACGCCGGCGCGGATCGAACTGACCGTCGTCGACGCATCGGCGCATCGACGCGTGCGGCGCGTCCACGACGGCCGCGATGCGACCGTGGTCGATCTCGTCGTTCCGCTGGTTGCGGACGGCGCGGCGCGGTCGACGCCTTCGTCGCGGCTCGGCGCGGCGCTCGCCATCGCCCTGCACGAGGCCGGCCACGCGCTTCGCGACGGACTCGCGCGCAGCAGCGGGCAGCGCGACGCGGACGAGCAGCGCGCGGCCTTGGTGGAAGTCTGCTACCTCGTCGATACCCTGCAACCCGGCGACACGCTGCGACTGCGGCCCGGCCGCGTCGCGGACTCCGGCGGGGATTTCACCGCAGCGCACAGCCGCGCGGGCGCGCATGCGGCGATGCAGGAACTCGAACGCGCCGCGGGCGGTGAGGTGGTCGCGTGGAACGATCCGGTTGCGAAGCTCGGCGTGCGCACGCTGTGCGCGGTGCGGCTGGCCGGGCCCTAGCCGGAGCGCTTCGAGGTCGCGTCCGAAATCGCCGCCGCGAGCATCGCGCCGGTCACCGGCTTGCGCAGGAAGCCGTCGAACCCGGCCGCGAGCGCGGCGGGTTCGGCCTCGGCGTCCGCGCGCGCGGTCACCGCGATCAGGGGTTTCGCGAAGCCCTGGGCGCGCAGCGCGCGCGCCAGCGCGAGGCCGTCGAGTCCCGGCAAGTCGAGGTCGAGCAGGCCGGCGTCGAAGTCCGTCGACGCGGCTTCGGCCAAGGCCGCGAGCCCGTGCAGCGCGTGCGTCACCGCGTGGCCTTGCGCGCGCAGCAGGCCGGACACGACTTCGGCCACGGTGGAATCGTCCTCGACCAGCAGCAGCCGCAACGCGCCGGTCGCCGTCCGCGCCTCGCGCGGGGTTCGCGGCTCGGGCGCATGCGGCGACGCTTCGGCGCGCGGAATCGGCAATTCGACGCTGAAGCGCGTGCCCGTTCCCGGCGCGCTGTCGACGGCGATGCGGCCGCCCATCGCCGCCGCGAGTTCCTGCGAAATCGCGAGCCCGAGGCCGCTGCCGCCGTAGCGCGCCGCGGTGCGCGCGCCCTCGGCCTGCTCGAAGCGGCGGAACAGCCGCGCCTTCTGCTCGTCGTTGAGGCCCGGGCCGGTGTCGCGCACCTCGAAACGCACGCCCGCGGGCGACAACGGCGAGGCCGCGAGCGCGACTTCGCCCTGCTCGGTGAACTTGATCGCGTTGCCCAGCAGGTTCAGCAGGATCTGCGAAATGCGCCCGCGGTCGCCGCGCAACCGGGTCGGCGCCGCCGGGTCGATCGCGGCGGCGAAGCGCAGGCCGCGCTGCGCGGCGAGCGGCGCCATCAGCGCGACGACGTCGTCGACGAGGTCGCGCAACTCGAAATCCACCGGGTCCAGCTGCAGTTTCCCCGCCTCGATGCGGGCGAGGTCGAGCGCGTCGTTGACCAGGCGCAGCAGGTGTTCGCCGGCGCGGCGGATCGCATCGACCTGGCCGCGCTGGTGCGCGTCCAGCGGCCCGGACTGCAGCAGTTCGCTCATGCCGAGCACGCCGGTCATCGGCGTGCGGACCTCGTGCCCGAGGGTGGCGAGGAAGCGCGATTTCGCCTCCGACGCCTGTTCGGCCAGTTCGCGCTTGTGTTCGGCGAGCTGCCACGCATGCCGGCGCTGCAGTCGCCGGCGATAGGCGATCGCCGCCCACGCGACGAGCAGCGCGCCGAGCAGCACGAAGCCGGCATACGCCCAGGCGGTGCGCCACCACGGCGGCAGCACGCGGAAGCGCAACTGCTGTTCGCGCGCGGCATTGCCGTTCGCGTCGACCGCGCGCATGCGCAGCACGTAGCTGCCCGGCGACAGGCCGGCGATCACCCGGCCGCCGTCGGCGCCCTGCGCGATCCAGTCGTGGTCGTAGCCGTCGATCCGGCTCCAGTAGCGGTTGGAAGTGGGATCGTCGTAGGACAACAGGCGCGCATCGACGCGCATCTCGTGTTCGCCCCAGGGCAATTCGGGTTCGCGGCCCTGCAGCAGAGGCTGCCATCCGCCATTGCGCCGCACCGACACCGAATCCAGGCGCAGGCCCGGCGTCGTCGCGGGCGCATCCGCCATCGCCGCGTCCACCAGCACCACCGAACCGTCCATCGTCGCGGCGGCGAGCAGGCGGCCGCCGTCGGCGATGGCGATGCCGCGGTCGATGAACTCCTCGCTGGTCAGCCCGCTCTGCGCGCCGTAATGGCGCATCGCGTGCTTCGACGGATCCCAGCAATACAGGCCGCGCGTGGTGCTGATCCACAGCCGGTGGCGCGCGTCCATGCGCATGCCGGCGGCGCCGATGGCGGGCATGCCCTGCGCCTGCGCGATGCGTTCGACCAGGGTCCAGCCATCGCCGGCGCGGCGGTAGTGCTCGAGCCCGGCCAGCCGCTGCAGCCACAACTGGTCGTTGCCGTCGAACGCGAATGCGTACACGCGCTCGCCCGCCAGCGACGGTTCGTCGCGGAAACGGCGCGCGCGCGCATCGAAGCGGCGCATGCCGGTGGCGTCCGCGATCCACGGCGTGCCGTCGGGCGCGAAGTCGAATTGCTCGGCGTCGGCCAGGCCGAGGCCGCTGTCGTCGCCGGCGCGCAGGTCGAGCAGCACGCGGCCGCTGTCGGCGTCGCGGCGTTGCACGCCGCCGTCGCTGCCGAGCGCGAGCAGCCACACGCTGCCGTCCGCGGCCACGCGCAGGTGTTCGACGCCGCCATCGGGCATCGGATCGCGCGCATCCCCGGGCGTCCATTCGTCGATGGTGTCGTCGCCGATCCTGAGCAGGCTGCTGTTCGCCTCCACCCACAAGCGCCCGGCGTGGTCCTCGGCGATGGCGGTCAGCTTGGATCCGCGCAGGCGATCGTCGATCGCCGCGCTCTGCCGTTCGATGCGCCCGTCCGGCGTCAGGTGTTCGATGATGCCGTTGAAGCCGCCCAGCCACACGCCGCCGTCGCTGGCCGGCGCCATCGCCCGGTACACGCTGCCGGACAAGCCGCCCGCGCCCTGCGTGTATTGCGCGAGCCGCCGCCAGTCCGACCGCAGGTAACCGATGCCGGCGCCGTACACCGGCACCCACAGCGCGCCGTCGGGCTGGCGCACCAGCGATTCGATCGAACGCGGGATGCCCGGGCCGCCGAGTTCCACCGGCACCGGCACCGCGTCGCCTTGCTGTCGCCACAGCCCGCGCTGGCTGGTGATCCAGTAACCGTCGCCATCGCGCGCGATCTGCTTCATCGCGTTCGGGCGTTCGAACATCGACGTCCACGCCGGCCGCGTCCAGCGCCCGTCGGCTTCGTGGCGCCAGACGCCGGCCGAGGTCGCCACCCACAGCGCGCCGCCATCGGGGGTCACCGTGTACACCAGCGGCTGCGATTCGACGCCCGGCAAGGGCACGCTCGAGGCATGCCCGCCGACGATGCGGCCGAGGCCGTTGTCGGTGGCGACCCACAAGGCGCCGGCGGCGTCGAACGCCAGCGAAAGGATGGTGTCGGAAGGCAGGCCGTCCCTGGCCGCCCAGCGCGTGATGCGGCCGTCGGCCTGCATGCGGTGCACGCCGGCGTCGTAGGTGCCGAACCACAGGTCGTCGCCGCGGCTGGTGATGGTGAAGGTCTCATCGCTGCCGATCTGCGGGTAATCGGCCTTGCGATAGAGGTGCAGGTCGCGGTTCGGCGCGTCCAGCATGGCGATGCCGCTGCTTTCGATCGCGAACCAGACCCGGTCCTGGCGATCGATGTGCAAGGCCTGGATGTTGTTCCCCGGCAGGCCCTGCGGGTCGCCCGGGTCGTAGCGCCAGACGCGCATGCCGATGCCGTCGAAGCGGGCGAGGCCGTCGGCGGTGGCGATCCACAGGTAGCCCTCGTGGTCCAGCGCCAACGCCTTGTTGTCGCTGGCCGGCAGGCCCTGGGCGCTGCCGACGATGCGGAAACGCGGGATTTCCGGCACCCGCGCCGACGCGGCGCCCACGGCCAGGCATCCCGCCAGCACCCAGCATGCGATCCTGCGCATGGTTCTCCCCGCAGCATTCCCCCGGCCGCATCCTCGCAACGCCGCGTTCCGCCCGCAACATCCGGCGTTCATCGCGGCTGTGCCTAGAATCGGCATCGCCCAACCCGCGAGGCCCGCCATGCCCCCGCCGAGCCGACTCGCCCTGGCCCTGCTCGCGTCCGCGCTGCCGTCGCTCGCCGCGGCCGCGCCCGCGCATTACACCTTCGACCCGGTGCACACCCGGGTGCTGTTCGCGGTCAGCCATGCCGGCTTCTCGCAGGCGCTGGGCACCGTGTCCGGCAGCCATGGCGAACTGTGGTTCGACCCCGACGACTGGAGCAGCGCGAAGCTCGACGTCGTGGTGCCGCTGGAACGCGTGGACATGGGCGACGCGAAATGGACCAAGGCGGTGCTGGCGTCGAACCTGCTCGATGCCGGCGACCACCCGACCGCGAGCTTCGCGTCCAGGCGGATCGAGCCGAAGGACGCGACCCATGCGCGCGTCTGCGGCGGCCTCACCCTGCGCGGCGTCACCCGCGACGCCTGCATGGACGTGGCCTTCAACCAGCTCAAGCGGCATCCGCTGCCGCCGTTCCGGCGCACCGCGGGCTTCTCCGCCACCGCGACGCTGAGCCGCAAGGATTTCGGCATCACCGCCTGGCCGAGCGTGATCGGCGACGAGGTGCAGCTGCGCATCGAGGCCGAGGCGATCCGCGGTGGCCGCGGCGCCGGCGACGATGCCGGCGACGACGCCGCACCGGTCCCCACCGCGCCGGTTGAACCGGTCCAGCCCGATCCCGCATCCACGCAGACACCGCCGGAACCCACGCCATGACCTTGAAGAATCCCGAACAACACTGGGGCGCGGTCAGCCAGTCCCTGCACTGGCTGATCGTGCTGCTGCTGCTCGCGCAAGGCACGGTCGGCCTGCTGATGGGCGACATGGCGCGCGGACCGGACAAGATCGCCGTGTACGCCTTGCACAAGTCGGTCGGCATCACCCTCCTCGCGCTCGCCGTCGCGCGGCTGTTGTGGCGGCTCTACGCCGGCCGCCCCGCGCCGGTGCCGGGCACGCCGTCGTGGCAGGAGCGCGCCGCTTCGGCGATGCACGCCGCGCTGTACCTGCTGCTGTTCGCGGTGCCGATCAGCGGCTGGGTGATGAACTCCGCCGCCGGCTTCCCGCTGCAATGGTTCGGGTTGTTCAACCTGCCGTCGATCGCGCCGCACGACCGCGACCTGCACGAACTGGCCGAATCCATGCACGAATGGCTGTTCTGGGCGCTGGTCGCGCTGGCGGCGGCGCATGCCGCGGCGGCGCTGTACCACCACCTGTTCCAGCGCGACGCCACCCTCGCGCGCATGCTGCCGCGCGGCTGGCTGCGCGCCCCCGCGCAGGAGAACCGCGATGTCGCCTAGATATTCCGTGCTTGCGTTGCTGCTGCTCGCCGCGCCCGCGTTCGCCGCCGACTACGTGCAGGCGCCCGGTTCGGCGCTGACCTTCGCCGGCAAGTACCAGGGCGAGGTGTTCACCGGCAAGTTCCCCGGCTTCGCCACCCGGTTCTCGTTCGATCCCGCGCAGCTGGCGACGGCGAAACTCGAGGTGTCGATCCCGCTCGCGACCGCGACCACCGGCAACGACGACTACGACGACAACCTGCGCGGCGGCGATTTCTTCGCCAGCGCGAAGTTCCCGCAGGCGCGCTACACCGCGACCAGGTTCCGCGCGCTCGGCGGCAACCGCTACGCCGCCGACGGCACGCTGTCGCTGCGCGGCGTGGACAAGCCGGTGACGCTGGAATTCACCTGGACGCCCGGCGCGCAGCCGGTGCTGGCCGGCAAGGCCACGGTGTCGCGGCTGGCGTTCGGCGTCGGCGGCGGCGACTGGGCCGACACCGGCCTGATCCCGGACGCGATCGCGATCGCGACCAAGGTGGTGTTCGTTCCGGCGAAGTGATTCGCAGGGGCGACCGGCTGGTCGCCCCTACGGTCGGATGAATCCGGACACTTCGGCTGCGCTGAACGGCCACTCCAGTT
>JBGAHT010000043.1:0-25605 GCA_044226035.1 Thermomonas sp.
GCTATCGAATGCGAGCTGCTGCCAAACGGGACCAGGGTCATCTGCTCGGTTCGCTATGTAGCCAAGCCTGTCGATGTTTTGAAAGGAAAAGTCGATTCGTCCGTGGTTTTTTACGGAGGCAATGTCAAAACCTTGTTCCAGGATTACCTTGTTTTCCTGTCGACTGACCCAAAAGAGAATGCGATGGCGAGTACGAACTCGGTCAGCATGGCAGCTCGGCAAGAGTGGGAAAATGCATGCAGAAACGCAAAACCGAAAGGATTGCAGTCGAATGATTTTGCGGAATCAACACTTTATTCGGCATGG
The DNA here is from genome assembly GCA_044226035.1 of Thermomonas sp. Taxonomy (GTDB): domain Bacteria; phylum Pseudomonadota; class Gammaproteobacteria; order Xanthomonadales; family Xanthomonadaceae; genus Pseudoluteimonas. Next base: position 307 of record JBGAHT010000043.1, read on the forward strand.
AATCCTGTAACTAAAAAATCTGAAGATTGGGCAGAGCCCGGCCTGATCACGTTTCCGTTAGGTGATTTTCCGGAACGCCACGAAATGCAAGTCGGTGTTATTCAATTCGATGGTAAGGCGCCGCCGCAATCCGTCCGCGGATTCATGCCTTATGAGAAATTTCCGTTGCCTTTTTCAGTCCGGAAGTTCGGTGGGGCAGTGAAGTGGGACGAGTATCGGGAGTACATCCTTGGTTCCGCCAAGATGGACGGTCGTTACAAATACCCACAACCGGATATGGAGCTGAACCTCGTTGATCGGGATCCTGAAACCGGGAAAGTCGTACCGAAAGCGAAGCCATTCCGTGGAGTTCAGGAAACGCCGTGAACGGATTCTGCCGATCCGTCGCCGGGGCTATACTCGCCGTCATGACGAACCGACTCGTGCGCATTCCGCTCGCGGCCGCGCTGCTGGCCGCACTCGCCGGCTGCGGCAACAAGGGCCCGCTGGTGCATCCGCCGCGGCCGGCGGACGAGCTCGCGGTTCCCGCGACGAGCGCCTTGCCGACGCCCGCGAGCGTCGCCCCCGCGGCGCCGGCCGACGCGACCGCTCCGGCGCCGGCGACCAGCGCGCCCGCGGCTCCGGTCGAGCCCGTTCCGCCGCCCGCCGGAGGCAGTTGAACGATGGGCGCGGATGCGCCGCGCCGGCCGCTGCGCTTCACCAAGATGCATGGCGCGGGCAACGACTTCGTTGTGCTCGACCTGCGCGACGGACGCGCCGCGCCCGATCCCGACCTGTGCCGCGCACTGGCCGATCGCCACATGGGCGTGGGCTGCGACCAGATCCTGACCATCGAGGCGCCGCGCAGCGCGGACGCGGTCGCGAGCTATCGCATCCGCAACGCCGACGGCTCGCACGCCCAGCAATGCGGCAACGGCGCGCGCTGCATCGCCGCGTGGCTGGTGCGCGACGGCAGCGCGCCCGAACGCGGCGATTTCGCCATCGACAGCCCGACCGGGCTGCACGGCGTCGCCCGCGACGCGCGCGGGCAATTCGAGATCGACATGGGCGCGCCGGAATTCGCGCCGGCGCGCATTCCGCTCGCGGGATTCGCCGCCGGGCAGGACGAGTACGCGCTCGACCTCGACGGCGGCACGCTGCGCTTCGGCGCGGTGTCGATGGGCAATCCGCACGCGCTGGTCGAAGTCGACGCGGTCGACCTCGCGCCGGTCGGCCATGTCGGTCCGCTGCTGCAGCGCAGCCATGCGTTCCCCGAATCGGTGAACGTCGGCTTCGCCCAGGTGCTGGCGCCCGATCGCATCCGCCTGCGCGTGTACGAGCGCGGCGCCGGCGAAACCCTGGCCTGCGGCAGCGGCGCCTGCGCGGCGGTGGCGGTGCTGGCCAGGCGCGGCCGCGTCGATGCGGCGAACGGCGTCGCGGTGTCGCTGCCCGGCGGCGAACTGCGCATCCACTATGATCCGGCCACCGGGCGCATCGCGATGGCGGGCCCGGCGGCGTTCGTGTTCGAAGGGGAATGGGATCCATGATCGAGCAGGCGGAAAAACTCGGCGCGCACGAAGTCGCGGTCTGGCTGCGGCGGCACCCGCAGTTCCTGAAGCAGTTCCCCGACCTGGCCCTGAGCCTGGTGGTGCCGCGCGACGAGGGCCCGGCCGCGTCGCTGGCGAGCTACCAGCTGGAAGTGCTGCGCGACAAGAACCGCGAGCTTTCGCGCCGGCTGCACGAGCTGTTCGCCAACGCGCAGGACAACGAGCGCCTTGCGGTGCGCACGCACCAGCTGACGCTGGCGCTGATGCGGCAGGGCAGCGCGGCCGACACGGTGCGCGCGATGGCGGCGAGCCTGGCCGAGGATTTCCAGGGCGACCTGGTGCGGATCGTGCTGTTCGCGCCGGTCGCCGGGCTCGACGACGCCGACTGGCTGCAGGTCATTCCCGCCGGCGACGCGCGGCTCGCGCCGTTCAAGGATTGCCTCGCCGACGGCGAGGCCTTGAGCGGGCGGCTGCAGCCGGAAAAGCACGCGCTGCTGTACGGCGACCGCGGCGAGGAGGTGCAGTCCAGCGCCCTGCTGCCGATGCCGGGCGTGGGCCTGGTCGCGGTCGGCAGCCGCGACGCCAACCGCTTCTATCCCGGCATGGGCACGCTGTTCCTGCGGATGATGGCCGAATCGCTGGCGGTGGCGCTGCAACGGTTTGATGGCTAGCAATTCTCTATTGTTTTTGCTCGTCATTCCCGCGAAAGCGGGAATCCATTTTGCCTTTTGGTGTTTGGCCGTCGGTGACGAAAAATCAAAATGGATCCCAGCTTGCGCTGGGATGACGGATCATGTCGTCCGTTGAAGAATTCCTCGACCACCTCGCGGTCGAACGCCGCGCGTCGGCGCACACCATCGACGCCTACCGCCGCGACCTGCACGCGCTGGCCGGCTGGGCGCAAGCGCAGGGCGTTGGCGATGTCGCGTCGCTGCAACCCGCGCAACTGCGCGCCTTCGTCGCCGACGAGCACCGCCGCGGGCTGACGCCGAAGAGCCTGCAACGCCGCCTTTCCGCGTGCCGCAGCTTCTACCAGTGGCTGCTGCGGCACGAGCGCATCGCCGCCAATCCCGCCGCGTCGCTGCGCGCGCCCAAGGCCGCGCGCAAGCTGCCGCAGGTGCTGGACGTGGACGAGGCGGTGCAACTGGTCGAAGTGCCGACCGACGCGCCGTTCGGGTTGCGCGACCGCGCGCTGCTGGAACTGTTGTATTCGTCCGGATTGCGCGTCTCCGAACTGTGCGCGCTGCGCTGGCACGACCTCGACCTCGCCGACGGCCAGGTCACCGTGCTCGGCAAGGGCTCGAAGCAGCGCATGGTGCCGGTGGGTTCGCACGCGCGCGCCGCGCTCGAGGCGTGGCGCGCGGAACAGGCGCCGAAGCCGGACGCGCCGGTGTTCCCCGGCCGCGGCGGGAACGCCATCACCCCGCGCGCGGTGCAGTTGCGCCTGCGCCAAATCGCGCAGCGGCAGGGCCTGTTCAAGCGCGTGCACCCGCACCTGCTGCGCCACACCTTCGCCAGCCACGTGCTGGAATCCTCCGGCGACCTGCGCGGCGTGCAGGAACTGCTCGGCCACGCCGACCTCGGCACCACCCAGATCTACACCCACCTCGATTTCCAGCACCTCGCCCGCGTGTACGACGGCGCGCACCCGCGCGCGAAGCGCAAGGGCTGAGGTGCGATAATCCGCGCATGAGCGATTCGACCGACGACATCCGCGCCAAGGGCGGCGGCACCACCCACTTCGGCTTCCGCGACGTGCCGGTGGGCGAGAAGCAGAAGCTGGTCGGCGAGGTGTTCACCTCGGTCGCGGGCAAGTACGACCTGATGAACGACGCGATGAGCCTGGGCATCCATCGCGCGTGGAAGCGGTACTTCGTCGCCACCGCGCAGGCGCGCCGCGGCGACCGCGTGCTCGACCTCGCCGGCGGCACCGGCGACATCGCCGCGTTGCTGAAGCAGCGCGTGGGCGAGGAGGGCGAAGTCGTGCTCGGCGACATCAACGCGGCGATGCTGCGCGCCGGCCGCGACCGCCTCACCGACCGCGGCATGGTGCGCGGGCTCGACTACGTGCAATGCAACGCCGAGGCGCTGCCGTTCCCCGACGCCAGCTTCGACCTGGTCACGATCGCGTTCGGACTGCGCAACGTCACCGACAAGGACGCCGCGCTGCGCGAGATGCTGCGCGTGCTGAAAGTGGGCGGGCAGGCGCGGGTGCTGGAGTTCTCCCAGGTCACCGCCGACTGGTTCAAGCCGATCTACGACTTCCACTCGTTCAAGGTGCTGCCCGCGCTGGGCAAGCTGTTCGCCGGCGACGCCGGCAGCTACCAGTACCTCGCCGAGTCGATCCGCAAGCACCCGCCGCAAGATGAATTGAAGGCGATGATGGAACGCGCGGGCTTCGCGCGCTGCGGCTACAGGAACCTCAGCGCCGGGATCGTCGCGGTGCACACGGGGTACAAGGCCTAGCTTCCGTTCGTGGTGAGGAGGGTTGGCGGCGCCAACCCGTCTCGAACCACGGCCGAATCGCCCTTCGAGACGCCGGCTTCGGCCTGCGGCCTCGTCCGGCCCTCAGGGCGAACGGTTCCTTACGGCTGCCAGCCGTAGGTGAACTTCGCGAACACGCTGCGCGTGTTGCCGAACAGGTCGGTGTTGTCGTCGTCCATGAACGCGCCGTAGGACGCGCCCGCGTACAGCGCGGTGCGCGGATTGACCTTGTACGAATACACCAGCTGCGCCGCCCAGTCGCGCGAGGTCTGGTTGACGGTGTCCGCGTACAGCGCCTGGTCGCGCAGCACTTCGCTGCCCTGCAAGGTGAGGCGCAGGCGCTGGCGCGGGGTGAACTGCCAGCTGCCGCCGGCGTTGACCAGCGTGGCCTCGAACGCGGTGCCGCCGTCGCGGCGCATCCACTGGCGGGTGAGGTCCCAGTTGAGGGTGAGTCCGCGGCCGATGTCGGTGTTGCCCCAGAGTTCGGCGATGGTGCGCCGGCCGGTCTTCGACGCGGCCAGGTCGATCATGCGGCCGACGTTGAGGTAGGCGCCGAGCATCAGCTTCGCGAACGGGCGGAACTGCACGTTCACGTCGGCGTAGTGTTCGTCGAACAACGCGCCGTCCCAGAAACGCACGCGGGTCATGCCGTGCAGGCTGAAGTTGCTCTGCCTGGGGCCGTCGGCCTGCAGCTGCGCTTCCCATTCGCGTTCCAGCAACTGGCCGTCGTAGCGATGGGTGATGTCGAAGTCGGCGTACAGGTTGACGCGGTTGAGCGCCTTGCCGTCGCGGAACCAGGTGTAGCCGCCGCCGGCCAGCGACTTGTCGTAGCCGACCTGGCCGATGAAGCCGAGGTCGGCGCGGAAGCCGGGATCGACGTCCATGTGCCAGGTGTCGAAATACCAGTTGCGGTTGCCGAAGGAATATTCCGCGCGCCAGGCGTCGCCGAGCGGGGTGCGGTCGGACAGGTCGAGGTCGGTCACGCCGTCGTCGATGGCGCGGTCGACGAACTCCTGCGGATACTCCGACTGGCTGTGCAGGAACTGCGCGGTGACGGTGTGCGGCCCCTGCTTCCAGCGGCCGTCGACGCCGACCACGTCGTTCGAGTACTGGTCGCCTTCGCGGAAGGTGCCGATCACGCCGAGGCTGGCGTGTTCGTTGAAATCGTAGCGGTAGCGGCCGACCGCGACGTCGACCTTCTCGTCGAGCGCCTCGAAGCCCGAGCCGAGCACGCCCGGCACCAGCACCTGCGGCGCCGCGTCGCGCGCCACGATCGCGCCGTAGGTGCTGCCGCCGCTGCGCCCGGTCACGCGCAGCCCGTAGTCGGGATCGGCGATCTGGCGGGTGTAGAGCACGTCGTACTGGGTGGTGAAGTAATCCGCGCCCTCGAGGAAGAACGGGCGCTTCTCCTGGTAGAACAGGGCGAAGCTGTCGTTGACGCCGAGCTGCAGCTGGTCGGTCTCGACCTGGGAAAAATCCGGGTTGAGGGTCGCGTTCAAGGTCATGTTCGGCGACGGCGCCCAGCTCACGTCCACGCCCGGTTCGATCGAGGCCTTGTCGCTGCGCCACGCCTCGCCGGCCGCGCCGCGCGTCTGCTGCTGGCCGATGGTGATCGTCGGCACGATTTCGAGGTTGCGGCCCTGTTGCGCGCCGGCCAGGCCGGTGTAGCGGCCCCATTCGCATTCGAAGCAATTGGATTCGCGCGGCACCCGGTGGCTGGTCAGCTGGTGGCGCTTGTCGCGCGGCCAGCTGCGGAACAGCGAGATGCCCCAGCGCTGCTCGCCGCCGCCGCGCGGGAAGCGCAGGGTGGAGAAGGGGATGCGCATCTCCACGTCGTAGCCTTCGGCGGTGATGCGCCCGGCGCTGCTCCACAGCCCGTCCCAGCTCGGGTCTTCCTGGTTGTTGCTGTTGGTTTCGTCGCGGATGAGGTCGCCCTGCACGCCGAGCGGGTTCGACACCAGTTCGTAGCCGCGGCGGTGGTCGCTGAAGGTGTCGAGGAACAGGCCGACCCAGTCGTCGTTGAACGCGGCGTCGCGGTCGCGCAGGTGCGCGCGGATCGATGCCGGGTCCGGGTCGAGCGCGTGGTAGGCGACGTACAGCGCATCGTCGGTGTAGCCGATGCGGACGATGGTCTTGACCGGCGCGGGCGTGTTGTCGCCGGGCTGGATGTCGTAGGCGATTTCCTGCACCAGCGCGCCCTGCCAGGCCGCGTCGTCGAGCTTGCCGTCGATGGCGATGTCGCCCTGCAGCCTGGGGATGCGGCCGCCGGGCACGTAGCCGTCCGCGGCGGGGCTCGCGGCGGGCGCATCGGGGGCCTGCGCGAACGCGGGCTGCAGGGCGGACAGGCAGGCGAGGGCGAGGATGCGGCGGCGCAGCGTCGGCATGGGGCGTGGGGAAGGGTGGATTCGAAGCTACGATGCGCGACGCGGCGCGAGGGTTGCAGTGCCGCGAGTCGGGTTGACGAAGGTCATGCATCCTGCCAGCGCAGGCGTGCGCGCGGCGCTAAACTGCGCGTCCCGCACACCTGGCCGAGTTCCATGCGCCGCTCCCACGCCATCCTCTCCCTCGCCACCATGCTTGCCGTGGCCGCCTGCCAGCGCGCCGAGGCGCCGCCGCCGGCCGCCGCGAAGAAGGCCGCCGCCATGCCCGCCGCCGCGCAAACCGCCATCGTCGACGATCATTCGTACTCGCAACCGGACAAGGTCCGGACCACCGACCTCGCGCTCGACCTCGCGCTCGATTTCGACAAGAAGGAAATCGCCGGCACCGCGACCTATACGCTGGACTGGAAGGACAAGTCGGCCACGCAACTGGTGCTCGACACCCGCGACCTGACCATCGAGAAGGCCGAGGCGCTGGATGCCAACGGCCAGGCCACGCCGCTGGCGTTCAAGCTCGCCGACCGGGCCGACCCGATCCTCGGCACCAAGCTGACCATCGACGCGCCGACGCGCCCGGCCAAGGTGCGCGTGACCTACCGCACCTCGCCGGACGCCTCCGGCCTGCAGTGGCTGGAGCCGTCGATGACCGAGGGCAAGAAGCAGCCCTTCATGTTCAGCCAGTCGCAGCAGATCCACGCGCGTTCGTGGGTGCCGCTGCAGGATACGCCGCAGATCCGCTTCACCTACAGCGCGCACGTCACCGCGCCCAAGGACGCGATGGTGCTGATGAGCGCCGACAACGATCCGAACGCGGTGCGCGACGGCGACTACACCTTCCGCATGCCGCAGAAGATCCCCTCGTACCTGCTCGCGATCGCCGCCGGCGACCTGGTGTTCAAGCCGATCAGCGCCCGCAGCGGCGTGTGGGCCGAACCGGCGATGGTGGACAAGGCCGAGCACGAGTTCGAGGACACCGAGAAGATGATCCAGACGGCCGAGAAGCTGTACGGCCCGTATCGCTGGGATCGCTACGACCTGCTGGTGCTGCCGCCCTCGTTCCCCTACGGCGGCATGGAGAACCCGCGCCTGACCTTCGCCACGCCCACCGTGATCGTCGGCGACAAGTCGCTGGTGTCGCTGGTCGCGCACGAACTCGCGCACAGCTGGTCCGGCAACCTCGTCACCTTCGCCGTCGACCGCAACGCGTGGCTCAACGAAGGCATCACCACCTACGTGCAGGGCCGCATCACCGAGGCGCTGTACGGCCAGGACATGGCCGACATGGAGCAGGTGATCGACCGCGACGAGCTGAAGAAGGAATTCGCGACGCTCGACCCGAAGCTGCAGGCGCTGTCGCTGAAGCCGGGCGAACTGCAGGACCCGGACGACGCGGCCAGCGACACCGTGTACACCAAGGGCGCGTGGTTCATGCAGTGGCTGGAGCAGAAGTTCGGGCGCGAGGTCTTCGACCCGTGGCTGCGCGGCTACTTCGACCACTTCGCGTTCCAGAGCATCACCACCGAGCAGTTCCGCGACTACCTGCAGAAGAACCTGGTGGACAAGCACCCGGGCACGGTGACGATGGCCCAGGTCGACGCCTGGCTGTACGGGCCGGGCATCCCGGGCGACGCGCCGCAGGTGCAGTCGCGCAAGTTCAGCGTGGTCGACGCCGCGCGCATCGCGTGGTCGGGCAGCGGCACGCTGCCGGCGCCGCAGGTGACCGATGCCTGGGGCACGCAGGAATGGGTGCACTTCATCGAGGGCCTCGGCGACACGCTCAAGCCCGAGCAGCTGAAGCAGCTCGACGACAAGTTCCACTTCACCGGCACGCCCAACGGCGAGATCGCGCAGCGCTGGTATCCGCTCACGGTGCGCAGCGGCTACACCCAGGCGCGCCCGGCGATCGCCGCGTTCCTCGAACGCATCGGCCGGCGCAAGCTGATCATGCCGACCTACGAGGAACTGGTGAAGACGCCGGACGGCCTCGCGTTCGCGAAGGAAGTGTTCGCGAAGGCCAAGCCCGGCTACCACCCGATCACCACCGGGTCGGTGCAGGAGACCATCGCCAAGGCCGAGGCCAAGCCGGCCGCGCAGTGAGTCCAGAACTGTCATTCTGAACGCAGTGAAGAACCTGCTTTTCCGCACGAAGACCAGCAGGTCCTTCGCTGCGCTCAGGATGACAAGACGTGCTGCGGCCGCCCTCGTGGCGACCGTGCTGCTTGCGGTCGGCGTCGTGATCGCATGGAACCCGTACCTGCTGGTGCGCGGCGAATTCGCGCGCCAGCGCATCGCCGCCGGTCTGTCGCAACGCACGCTCGACGCCGCGGGATTCCGCTGGGTGTACGCGACGCGCGACGCAGACGTCGTCGATGCACCCACCGTGGTGATGATCCACGGCTTCACCGGCAGCAAGGAGAACTGGTATCCGCTGGCGCGCGAACTGCGCGGGCGTGATCGCCTGGTCATTCCCGACCTGCCCGGCTGGGGCGCGAGCGAGCGCAAGCCCGGCGCCGATTACGGCTTCGTCGCGCAGGCCGAACGCGTGGCCGCGTTCATCCGCGCGGTCTCGCCCGGCAAGCCGGTCGTGCTGCTCGGGCATTCGATGGGCGGCGGCATCGCCGCGCTGGTCGCCGCCCGGCATCCGGAACTGGTCGCGCGCGTCGGCCTGTTCGATGCCGCCGGCGTGCGCTTCCGCGACAACCGCTTCGGCGAGGAAGTCCTGGCCGGGAAGAACCCGTTCGCGGTAACCGACGCGGCCTCGCTGCACGCCTACCTCGACGTGCTGTTCCACGACAAGGCCAAGGCGCCGGCGATCCCGTGGCCGGCGTCGGCCGGGCTGATCCGCAAGCGCCGCGCCGATGCCGCGTTCGAGCAATCGGTGCTGGACAGCATCGGGCGCGGGCCGGAACGCTTCCTGCCCGGCGAGGAAGCGGCGAACATCCATCAACCCGCGTTGCTGCTGTGGTGCCGGCAGGACGCGGTGATCGACGCCAGCGCGCTCGGGCTCTACGCCGCGCGCATGCCGCAGGCGCGCAAGGTGCTGCTCGACGGCTGCGGACACATGTCCATCACCGAACAGCCGCACAATGTGGCGAACGCGGTCGAGGCACTGATCGAACACTAATGCCGTCATCCTGAGGCGAAGCCGAAGGACATGCTTGTCGCAGGTGAATGGAAAGCAGGTTGGACAGCCGTTCGACTGTCAGAAGCGGCTTCGCTACGCTCAGAACGACAAGATGAAAGGAGTCGCACCATGAACATCAAGCCATTGGCCGTCGCGTTCGCGCTGGCATCGCTCGCCGCCTGCCACGGCAAGGACCCGCAGGCCGAAGCGCGCGCGCAAGCCGCGCAACAGGCGGTGCAGGAGACGGCCGCGGCGGACGCCGCGAAGGCGTTCGATGCCGCCGTCGCGCAGCAGAACTGGCGGCTGGCGAAGGCGCAGGGCGACGTGCTGGTCGCGCAATTCCCGCAATCGCAGGCGGCGCAACGCGTGCGCGCGCAACTGGTCGACATCAAGGCCAAGGCCGACGCCGCGCGCGAAGGCGAACGCACCGCGGCGTTGTGGAGCTACGACAAGGAGGCGGTGAAGGGCGGCACGCAGCTGTCGGCCTCGATCTATTCGCGCGACGGGGTCGATACCGGCGGCGGCGCGCAGCCGGTGCGGCTGATCTTCCGCGACCATCCCTCGTGGGGCACCAGCAGCTACCTCGTGCTGCAGGCCGGCGATTTCGACAAGGCCTGCTACGGCCACTGCAAGGTGATGGTGACCGTGGACGACCAGGCGCCCAGGGCGATGTCCGCGAACCGGCCCAGGACCGACGAGGCGATCGCGATGTTCATCGACGACGAGAAGGCGTTGTGGAAGCTGGCCAAGTCGGCGAAGGTGCTGACGATCGAGTTCCCGGTGAAGGGCTACGGGAAGAAGACCGCGGTGTTCGAGACCGCCGGCCTGGACGCGACGCAGCTGCCGAAGTGGAATTGACGCCTTTCGCCGTCATTCCCGCGAAGGCGGGAATCCAGCTTTTGATGGTCGGGCTTCTGGGTCTGGCTGCCTGCGCGCGCACGGCGGATACAATCCCCTCCGCTTCCAGCGGAAATTCCCTTTGCCAGCAAGTCCGCGCAGTACCGGATGAGGTTCGTGGGGATTTTTCGCTGGCTCCGTTCTACAAGAAATACGTCGATGCCAATGGACTGCCGATTTTGTCTTCGGATGCACCTGATGACGAATCGCTGAGGCGTGCATGCCGATTGGTGGTGAACATGTTGTCGAAGAGATCGGATGCACGGGAAAAGTTGATCGAATTGCGTGTGCGCTTCGTTGTGATCGGTCGCGATGAAGGAACGGCCGATATTCCCGAGTACGGGTTTCGGGACAAACCACAAGCGGAAAAGGATGCGATCAACGCGCGTGCTCGCGGCATCGGCAGCCAAGCGTCCTCATGCGGCGAGGAAAACCTGATGTGCCTGGCGGGCGACCGTTATCCGGCCGAAAGCATTTGCGTCCACGAGTTTTCACACACGATCCACGAGGCGCTCAAGCAGTTGGACCCGAATTTCGAAGATCGGCTGAAAGCCGATTTCAACGATGCGTCATCGCGTGGAATCCTGAAAGACACCTATCGCAGCGGAAATTACGACGAGTATTGGGCCGAAGGCGTACAGGATTGGTATGACACGAATGCGGAAGCCGATCCGCCGGATGGCATACACAACGCAGTCAATACGCGGAAGGAACTCGAATCATTCGATCCACGCTTATTCGCTCTAATCGGCGAGGTGTTCCCGGAACGAATCGATTGGGGCAACTGCCATATCAAGCCGTAGCCAGAATTTGGCGGAAGCCGCCCCTCACCCGCATAACTCGCGCCATCCATGGCGCTCGCCCTTCGGGCCAGCTCCGCTGTTCACGGGCGCTCCTGCGCCCGTAGTCGGCACCCTCTCCCACGCTGCGCGGGGAGAGGGAAATAATCAGGTCAACGCATACCCGTACTGCCGCTTGAACTCGGCGTTGAACTCGTCGAAGGTGAAGCGCTGGTTCTGGGTACCGTGGTGGCTCACCTTCAGCGCGCCCATCAGGTTGCCGATGCGGCCGATGGTCGGCCAGTCCAGGCCCTTCTCGAGCCCGTAGATCAGCCCCGCGCGGAACGCATCGCCGCAACCGGTGGGATCCACCACCGCTTCCTCGCGCGCCGGCGGCACGTTGATGCTGATGCCGTCGTGGAAGATGTCCGCACCGCGCGGCCCGCGGGTCACGATGAACGCCTTCACGCGGGAGGCGATCTGGCGCTCGTTCCAGCCCGTGCGTTCCTGCAGCAGGCTCGATTCGTAATCGTTGGCGATCACGTAGTCCGCCTGCTCGATGAAGGCGCGGAACTCCTCGCCGTTGAACAGCGGCATCGCCTGGCCCGGGTCGAAGATGAACGGAATGCCGCGCTCGGCGAATTCCCTCGCGTTCTGCAGCATGCCCTCGCGGCCGTCCGGCGCGACGATGCCGATGGTGACGCCCTCGACCTCGCGCACGTGGTTGAGGTGGCTGTCGCCCATCGCGCCCGGATGGAAGGCGGTGATCTGGTTGTTGTCGTGGTCGGTGGTGATGAAGCACTGCGGGGTGAACTGTTCCTCCAGCACGCGCACGTGGTCGAGCCGGATGCCCATCCCCTCCAGGTGCGCGCGATAGGGCGCGAAGTCCTGCCCGACCGTGGCCATCGGCACCGGGTCGCCGCCCAGCAGCTTGAGGTTGTAGGCGATGTTGCCGGCGCAGCCGCCGAACTCGCGGCGCATCCTCGGGACCAGGAACGAGACGTTCAGGATGTGGACCTTGTCCGGGAGGATGTGGTTCTTGAACTGGTCGGGGAACACCATGATGGTGTCGTAGGCCAGGGAACCGCAGATCAGGGCAGCCATCGTCGCGTCGGGTGGTGAGAGGGGGACAGGGTAGCGGGGACCGGGAACCGGGGACAGGGGACAGGGGACCGGGGAACGAGGCGGGTCCGAAACCGTGCGTGGCGAGGACGGTTCGTCGAAGCCGGCGACCGAGCAAACTGGCCTCGAACCACCGCAAGCGCCCTTCGAGACGCCGGGCTCGGCTCCGGGCCGTGGCTCAGTGACCGGTCCCCGGTCCCCGGTTCCCGCTTTTGCTAGGCTATACGGCCTTTTTCCGCCCCTCCGGCACGGACATTCCCCTCGATGTTCAAGAAGTTCCGCGGCATGTTCTCCAACGACCTGTCGATCGACCTCGGCACGGCCAATACCCTCATCTACGTGCGCGGGCAGGGCATCGTGCTGAACGAGCCGTCGGTGGTCGCGGTGCGCCAGGACCGCGGCATCGGCAGCGCCAAGGCGGTGGCGGCGGTCGGCAGCGAGGCCAAGCAGATGCTCGGCCGCACGCCGGGGCACATGACCACGGTGCGGCCGATGAAGGACGGCGTGATCGCCGACTTCACCTACACCGAGGAAATGCTCAAGCACTTCATCCGCAAGGTGCACAAGTCGCGCTTCCTGCGCCCGAGCCCGCGCGTGCTGGTGTGCGTGCCGGCCGGCAGCACCCAGGTCGAGCGTCGCGCGATCAAGGAATCGGCCGAGGAGGCCGGCGCGCGCGAGGTGTTCCTGATCGAGGAACCGATGGCCGCGGCGATCGGCGCCGGCATGCCGGTGACCGAGGCGCGCGGCTCGATGGTCGTGGACATCGGCGGCGGCACCACCGAGGTCGCGGTGATCGCGCTCAACGGCGTGGTGTACTCGCAGTCGGTGCGCATCGGCGGCGACCGCTTCGACGAAGCCATCATCAACTACGTGCGCCGCCACCACGGCATGCTGATCGGCGAGACCACCGCCGAGCGGATCAAGCTCGACATCGGTTGCGCCTACCCGCAGCAGGACGTGCGCGAGATCGAGATCTCCGGCCGCCACCTCGCCGAGGGCGTGCCGAAGGTGATCAAGATCACCTCGAGCGAAGTGCTCGAGGCCCTGCGCGAACCGCTGTCGGGCATCGTCTCCGCGATCCGCCTGGCGCTGGAGCAGACCCCGCCGGAGCTGTGCGCGGACGTGGCCGAGCGCGGCATCGTGCTCACCGGCGGCGGCGCGCTGCTGCGCGACCTCGACCGCCTGATCAGCGAGGAAACCGGCCTGCACGTGCAGGTCGCGGACGATCCGCTGACCTGCGTCGCGCGCGGCGGCGGGCGTGCGCTCGAGCTGGTGGACATGCACGGCAACGAGTTCTTCGCCGCGGATTGAGCTTCTGCACCCTGCCTTGCGCGCAGCGCAGGGGAGGGCTGGGGAGGAGTGTTTTTCGCCCCATCCGTTCGCACGCTTTAAGATCAAAGGCACCCCCTCCCAACCTCCCCCTGCCCGCTGCGCGTGCAAGGGGAGGGGTCAAACGGCCCCTTCCGGATTCCATCTCTCGTGCCGCCCTACGCCGGTCCCCCCGTCCCACGCTCCGGCGATGCCGCCGGCACGCTGCGGCTGCTGGGCTGGCTGGCGCTGGCGATCGCGCTGATCGTGCTCGACCACCGCGGCGGCTGGCTGTCGCGGATGCGCGCGCAGGTCGCGCTCGCGGCGCAACCGTTGTGGCGGCTGGCGGCGTTGCCCGGCGAAATCGGCGCCGAAGTGCAGGACGGCGTGGCCACGCGCGCGCAACTGCAACGCGACAACGAGGTGTTGCGCAACGCGTTGCTGATCAGCGGCGCGCGCATCGCGCGGCTGCAGACCGCGGCCAGCGACAACGTGCGCCTCGCCGGCATGCTCGGCGCGGTGCGTCGCGAGAACTTCGACGTGCAGCTGGTGCCCATCCTCGACGTCGACCTCGACCCGACCCACCAGCGCCTGGTGCTCGACGCCGGCAGCCGCGACGGCGTGCGCATGGGCCAGAGCGCGGTCGACGCCGGCGGCCTGCTCGGGCAGGTCGTGGCGGTGACGCCGACCACGTCCACCCTGTTGCTGCTCACCGACCCCGACCACGCGATCCCGGTGCTGGTGCAGCGCAACGGCATCCGCCTCGTCGCCTACGGCACCGGCCGCAGCGACCGCATCGAACTGGCGAACGTGCCGATTTCCGGCGACGTGCGCGTCGGCGACCGCATCGTCACCTCGGGCCTGGGCGGGCGCTTCCCGCCGGGGTTCCCGGTCGGCACGGTGAGCGAACTGCGTCCGGACGAAAGCCGCGCCTTCCTGGTCGGCGAACTCAAGCCCGCGGCGCAGCTCGACCGCGGTCGCGACGTGTTGCTGTTGCGCAAGGTGATCGCGGCGCGCGCGCCCGCGCCTGCAGCAGCGCCCGCGACGCCAGGCGTCGCGACCCCGGCGACCACCGCCACGCCCGCGCCGACGGAAGCGAAGCCTTGAGCCGCGGCCGCAATTCCTGGCTGTTCCCGGTCAGCGTGCTGGTCGCGCTGCTGCTGGGCCTGCTGCCGTTGCCGGCGTGGATGCAGCCGTTCCGCCCGTACTGGCTGGCGCTGGTGATCGCGTACTGGCTGATCGAGGAACCAGAGCGCATCGGCCTGGGCATCGCCTTCGCCTGCGGCCTCGCCGCCGACCTCGCCTTCGGCAGCCTGCTCGGCGAACAGGCGCTGCGCCTGACCGTGCTCGCGTTCATCGTGCAGCGCTTCCGTTCGCAGCTGCGCTTCTTCCCGATCCCGCAGCAGGCGCTGGCGATCGGCGGCCTGTTGCTCAACGACCGCGTGGTCAGCGCCGCGGTGCACCTGGCCGTGGGCGAACCGCAGGTGCCGTGGGCGTACTGGTGGGCGCCGTTGCTGGGCATGCTGCTGTGGGCGCCGCTGTTCCTGCTGCTCGACGGGCTGCGGCTCGGTCGCCGGGCCTGAGCCGTGTTCGCGCGCCGGCGCCGGCAGCTCAAGAATCCTTCCGCGGAAACCGCGTTGTTCCGCATGCGCGCGGCGATCGGTTTCTTCGCGGTGCTGGTCGCGCTGGGCGGGCTCGCGGCGTGGTACTTCCGCCTGCAGGTGCTGCAGCACGAGGACTACGCCACGCGTTCGGAGGCCAACCGCGTGCGCCTGCGCCCGGTGGTGCCGGCGCGCGGGCTGATCCTCGACCGCAAGGGCCGGGTGCTGGCGGAAAACGTGCCGGCGTGGCGGCTGGACGTGGTGCCCGACCAGGCCGGCGACATCCCGCGGCTGGTGGCGGAGCTGTCCAGGCGCATCGCGATCTCGCCCGACGACATCGAGAAGTTCGACGACGCGCGGCGCGGCGCGCGCGGGTTCAAGCCGATCACGCTGAAGGCGCGGCTCGACGACGAGGAGATCGCGCGCTTCGCGGTCGATCGCTGGCGTTTCCCCGGCGTGGAAGTGGTGCCGTACCTGACCCGCCGCTATCCCTACGGCGACCTGTTCGCGCACGTCGTCGGCTACGTCGGCCGCGTCGACGAGGGCGACCTGAAGCAGCTCGGCGACAACGGCGATGCGTTCACCCACGTCGGCAAGACCGGGCTGGAGCGCTATTACGACGCGGAGCTGCGCGGCAAGCTCGGCTACGAGAAGATCGAGACCAATGTCGAGGGCCGCGCGCTCGGCAGCGCCGGGCGCGTGCCGGCGACGCCGGGCACGGACCTGCGCCTGGGCATCGACCTCGACCTGCAGCGGGCGATGGTCGCCGCGTTCGGCACGCTGGAAGGCTCGGCGGTGGCGATCGATCCGCGCAACGGGCAGATCCTGGCGATGGTGAGCCTGCCCGGCTTCGATCCCAACCTGTTCGTCAACGGCATCTCGCACGCGGATTACCGCGCGCTGATGGACAATCCCTCGCGCCCGCAGTTCAACCGCATCGTGCTCGGCGGCGTCGCGCCGGGTTCGACGGTGAAGCCGTTCCTGGGCCTGGCCGGCCTCGACAGCGGCACCCGCACCGTCGACGACAAGATCCTCTCCACCGGCATGTTCTACCTGCCCGGGCAGCGCCGCGGCTACGGCGACTCGCATCGCGGCGGCCACGGCTGGACCGACCTGCGCAAGTCCATCTACGCCTCGGTCAACACCTACTACTACACGCTGGCGCTGGCGATGGGCATCGACAAGGTCGATGCGTACATGGCGCGCTACGGCTTCGGCAAGCCGACCGGCATCGACCTGTCCGGCGAGATCGGCGGCATCCTGCCGTCGCCGGAGTGGAAGGCGAGGAACGCGCCGAAGCAGGGCCGCTGGTATCCCGGCGACACGGTGATCTCGGCGATCGGGCAGGGCTTCTGGAAGGTGACGCCGCTGCAGCTGGCGCAAGCCACCGCCGCGCTCGCCGACGACGGCTGGCTGCATCGCCCGCACCTGGTCGCCGCGCGCCGGCACGGTTTCGGCGAAGCGTGGATCGAGGAACCGCAACCGGCGCCGCGCCGCATCAGCGACGACGAAGCGCACCTGCAGGCGGTGCGCGAAGGCATGATCGGCACCGTGCACGGCGCCGGCACCGCGACCAACATCCGTTACGGGCTCACCTATCTGATCGCCGGCAAGACCGGCACCGCGCAGGTGGTGAGCCGCCGCGGCAGCGCCGCGCTGGATCCGCGCAAGCTGCCGATGAATTTGCGCCACCGCGGTTTGTTCATCGCCTACGCGCCGGCCGACAAGCCGACCATCGCGATCGCGGTCGCGATCGAGGGCGGCGGCTACGGCGCCGACAGCGCCGCGCCGATCGCGCGCAAGGTGTTCGACGCCTGGCTGCTGGGCAAGATGCCGGAAACCGACGCGCACGGGAACCAGACCGTGCATTTCGAGAACGTGTCCGGCGCGGTCGACGGCGCGACGACGGCGTCGCCGGGGGCGGCGCCGTGAACCTGCTGCTGTACTGGTTGCGCGATGCCTGGGCGCGGCTCACGCGCACGCTCGACGGGCCGTTGTGCCTGGCGCTCGCCGCGCTGATGGGCATCGGCCTGGCGGTGCTGTACAGCGCGGGCAACGAAAGCCCGCGGCTGGTCATGGCGCAGGGCGTGCGCTACGCGTTCGGCATCGCCGCGATGTGGGCGCTGTCGCGGCTGCCGCCGCACCGGCTGCGCAACGCGACGCCGGCGTTCTACGCGCTGTCGATCCTGCCGCTGGTGGCGGTGCTGCTGATCGGCAGCGGCAAGCACGGCAACCTGTGGATCAACCTCGGCGTGTTCTATTTCCAGCCCTCGGAATTGTGGAAGCTGGCGTTGCCGATGATGCTGGCCTGGCACCTCGACCGCGGGCCGCTGCCGCCGCGCCTGCAGCCGGTGCTCGTCGCCGCGGTGCTGATGGCCTTGCCGATCGGCCTGATCCTGCTGCAGCCGGACTTCGGCACCGCGATGCTGGTGGCGGCCAGCGGCGTGTTCGTGCTGTTCCTCGCCGGGCTGTCGTGGTGGTGGTTCGCGGCCGCGGCCGCGGGCGTGGCGACCGTCGCGCCGATGGCGTGGTTCTGGCTGCTGCGCCCGTACCAGAAGGACCGCATCCTCACCTTCCTCAACCCCGAATCCGATCCGATGGGCGCGGGCTGGAACATCATCCAGTCGAAGATCGCGATCGGCGGCGGCGGCCTGTTCGGAAAGGGCTGGGGCCACGGCACGCAATCGCACCTGGACTACCTGCCCGAGCACACCACCGATTTCGTGTTCGCGGTGCTGAGCGAGGAATTCGGCTGGGTCGGCGTGGCCGTGGTGCTGGCGCTGTACCTGTTCGTGATCGGGCGCTGCCTGTGGATCGCGGGCCAGGCGCGCGACGGCTACTCGCGCCTGCTCGCCGGCGCGCTCGGCCTGTCGCTGTTCGTGTACGTGCTGGTGAACGGCGGCATGATTTCCGGCTTGCTGCCGGTGGTGGGCGTGCCGATGCCGCTGCTCAGTTATGGCGGCACCGCGGCGGTGTCGCTGCTCGCGGGCATGGGCGTGGTGATGTCGATCCGTTCGCACCGGGGCGTGAACGGCTGAACGCGGAAGGCGCGGGCGCCTCGGCGTCGCGTGCTACCCTCCGCGCCGATGATCCGACGCGCCCTGCTCAGCCTCGTCCCGATCGCGCTCGCCGCCTGCGCAGCGCAACAGCCCGAAACTCCCCCGCCAGCGCCGGCCATGCCAGTGCCGCAGCCGGTGGCGTTGTTGCCGCCGGTGCCGCAGCCGCCGGAACGCCCGGTCGCGCCGGCGTCGGTGGCCGATCCGGCGATCCCCGAGGCGCAGCGGCGCGAGGCCTTCGTCGCCTGGGCCGCGCGCGATTTCGGCGTGGACGCGGACGCGGTGCGCGCCGGCCTCGCGCAGGCGCAGTTCAAGCAGAACATCATCGACGCGATGAACCGCCCGGCCGAGGCGGTGAAGCCGTGGCGCGACTACCGCCCGATCTTCCTCACCCCGCAGCGCATCGACGGCGGCCGCGCGTTCTACGCCCGCTATCGCGCCGACCTCGACCGCATCGCCGCGCAGACCGGCGTTCCGGCGGAGATCATCACCGCGATCATCGGGGTGGAAACCCAGTACGGCGCGAACGCGGGCAAGTACCGCGCGCTCGACGCGCTGTCCACGCTCGCGTTCGGCTATCCCAAGCGCGCGCCGTTCTTCGCCGCCGAACTCGCGCAGCTGTTCGCGCTGGCGAAGGAGGAAGGCTTCGATCCCGCCGCGCCGGTCGGCAGCTACGCCGGCGCGATGGGCTGGGGCCAGTTCATGCCCTCGAGCTGGCGCACCTGGGGGCGCGACGGCGACGGCGACGGACGCCGCGATCTGATTTCCGACCCCGACGACGTGTTCGCCTCGATCGCGAACTACTTCGTCGCGCACGGCTGGCAGCGCGGCGCGCCGGTGGCCGGGCGCGCGGACAAGGCCGCGGATGCGCCGGACTTCGTGCCGCCCGATCCGAAGGCGCTGGACCCGGTGTATCCGCTCGCCTTGCTCGAATCGAAGGGCTATTCGCTGCGCGCGGGCGAACCGCGCGCGCAAGGCGCGGTGGTGGTCGCGCTCGACGGCGACGCCGGCCGCGAATACTGGCTGGGCTACCGCAACTTCTACGTCATCACCCGCTACAACCGTTCGCCGATGTACGCGATGGCGGTGTGGCAGCTGGCGCAGGCGATCGCCGCCGCGCCGCAAGCCGGGGCGGCGCAGCCGTGATCCGCGCGGCGCTGGTGTCGTCGCTCGCGCTGGCGCTCGCGGCCTGCGCGGCGAACCCGCCGAAGCAGGCGCCGCCGCTCGCCTCGTCGAAACCCGCGCGCGCGCATCCGGCGACGGGCGCTTCGCCGTATGCGCCGGCGCAGGAAGACCTGTCCAAGCGCGGCGGCATGGTCGGCGACCTGTACAAGCCCGGCGAACCCGACACGGTGCCGACCGACATCCCCGACGTCGACCGCATCCCGGAACCGACCGTGCGCGCCGAGCCGAAGTCGCGCTACGGCAATCGTTCCTACAGCGTGCTCGGCCAGCGCTACCAGGTGCTCGACAGCGCCGAGGGCTACGACGAGGTCGGCACCGCTTCGTTCTACGGCAACAAGTTCCACGGCCGGCGCACCTCCAACCTGGAGGTGTACGACATGTACGCCTTCACCGCCGCGCACAAGACCTTGCCGCTGCCGAGCTACGCGCGCGTCACCAACCTCGACAACGGGCGCTCGATCGTGGTCCGCGTCAACGACCGCGGGCCGTTCCATCCCGGCCGCATCATCGACCTCAGCTACGCCGCCGCGGTGAAGCTGGGCTATCGCGACAAGGGCACCGCGCGGGTGGAAGTGAAGGGCCTGGCCGGGCCGGAAGACGACGCCAGCGAACCGGGCGGCATGCTCGCCTCGGCCGCGCCGCCGCCGGAGGCGCGCGTGGCCACCGGCAAGCCGACGCTTTCGCCGCAGCCGAACGTCGATACCGCGATGGACAAGCTGGTGGATGCGCTGCCGATCGCCAGCGCGAACGCCGGCGAACGCGTCGCGCCCGCGATCGCGGCGGCCGATCCGGCGAACCGCGACCTGCGCTTCGACATGCGCCAGGACGGCCGCACCATGACCGCGGACGAATTCGATGCGTGGATGCGCACGCGCCGGGGTGCGGGTCGCGACCGGCCAGCCGGGTGCGCCGGACCCCGCGCCCGCGGGCGTGGCGTCGGTGGCGGCCAAGCCCGCGCCCGTCGCGGCCGCGCCCCTGGCCATGGCGCCTCCGCCTCCGCCGGCGACCGCCGCCGCGGTGGTCGCCGCGGCCGTCCTGGCCAGCGGCGACGTGACCTTGCAGGTCGCCAGTTTCGGCAACGAACAGAACGCCCGGCGCGCGCTGGCCATGCTGCAGGGCGCGAGCATTCCCGGCGCGCAGCTGCAGGACGCCGACATCGGCGGCAAGCGCGTGTGGCGGTTGCGGATCGGGCCGGTCGCGGCCGCGACCGCGCCGGAACTCGCGGCCAGGGTGGTGGGTCTGGGGTTCGGACAGCCGCAGCGCGTCAGGGATTAACCCGCCGAACAGCTAGAATTGGCGTCATTCCGGCGGAAGCCGGAACCCAGTTTTTTCGCCGGATGCGAGTCCAGAGCTGGGTCCCGGCTTTCGCCGGGATGACGAAAACATTTTTCCCGCCGCATCCTGCGCGGCGGCTTCCCCATGGAGTTCCCGTTTCGATGATCGTTCGCCCGCTGTTCGCCGTCTTCGCCACCGCCGCCTTCGGCCTCGCCTTCGCCCAGACCCCGGCGCCGCAGCCGGCTCCGCCCGCGGCCGTGGCCAGCGGCGAGTTGCCGATCCCGCCGGCGCCCGCGCCGAAGGTCTCGAAGGCCTGGGTGCTGATGGATTACGCCACCGGCCAGGTGCTCGCCGGCGACAACGCCGACGCGCAGGTGGAACCGGCGAGCATCACCAAGGTGATGACCAGCTATGTCATCGCCGCGGAAATGCAGCACGGCAAGGTCAAGGCCGACGACCAGGTGATGATGACCGAGCACGCCTGGCGCGAAGGCGGCGCCGGCACCGACGGCAGCTACAGCGGCTTCGAGGTCAACAAGACCGCGCCGCTGGTGGAAATGGAAAAGGGCATGGTGGTGCAGTCGGGCAACGACGCCGCGATCGCGCTGGCCGAGCACGTCGCCGGCAGCGAGGAGGCGTTCGCTTCGCTGATGAATTCGTACGCGGCCAAGATCGGGCTCAAGCATTCGCACTTCGTCAACCCGACCGGCCTGTCGGCCGAGGGCCACTACACCACCGCGCACGACCTGGCCCTGCTCGGCCGCGCACTGATCCGCGATTACCCGACCTCGTATTCCTACAACAAGATCAAGGAATTCACGGTCGGCCCGATCACCCAGCCCAACCGCAACCTGCTGCTGTGGCGCGATCCGTCCGTCGACGGCATCAAGACCGGCCACACCTCGAGCGCGGGCTACTGCCTGATGGCCTCCGCGCAGCGCGGCGACCAGCGCCTGATCGCGGTGGTGATGGGCGACAGCAGCGAGAACCAGCGCGCGGTCGATGCGCAGGCGCTGCTGAACTGGGGCTTCCGCTTCTACGAATCGCACAAGCTCTACGACGCCGGCAAGCAGGTCGCGACCCAGCGCGTGTGGAAGGGCGCCACCGACAGCGTGCGCCTCGGCGTGGCGCAGCCGCTGCTGGTGAGCAGCCCGCGCGGCCAGTACGACCGCATGAAGGCGACGATGGACATCCAGAAGACGCTGGTCGCGCCGATCGCCAAGGGCCAGGCGCTGGGCACGGTGAAGGTCGCGCTGGACGGCAAGCTGATCGCGCAGGCGCCGCTGGTCGCGCTGGACGACGTGCCGCAGGGCGGTTTCTTCAAGCGCCTGTGGGATTCGCTGCTGATGTGGTGGCATTCGCTCTGACCGGAGCCGCAGCGCTCGGCATGTCGGGCGCATGCGTGCAGGAAGGCCGGCGCGAGCCGGCCTTCGCTTTTCCGGAACCGCGATCGATCAGAGCCGGATGAACCTGGGAATCGCCATCAGCACGGCGCCGACCAGCACCATGAGCCACGCGTTCGACACGAACCAGGGGAAGGCGACCAGGCCGATGCCGCAGACCAGCGCGATCGGCGCGGACTGGCGCTTGCCGTAGACGCAATAGCCCATGCCGATCGCGCCGAACAGCATGCCCCACCACAGGCTCGCGCTGCCGCCCATCCCGCGCCTCCGCCGCGCCGGCCGCCCCGGCGCCGCCATGGTACGGCCGCGGGATGCGGACCGGCGGCTTGGGTTGCGGCCCGATCGCCCCGATAATCCGCGCATGGACATCGATCACGACGGCCCCAAATCCGACAACCCCGAGCACGGCTTCCAGTTCCCCGGCACCTTCGAGTTGTCGGCGATGGGCGCGGCGGACATGCAACTGGAGTCCGAACTGCCGCGCCACCTGCAGGACGCCGGCATCGAGGTGTTGCACGAGTCGGTGAACTGGAAGCATTCGACCAACGGCAAGTACGTCTCGGTGCGGATCCGCTTCCGCGCGAATTCGCGCGAGGAATACGACCGGGCCCACCAGGCCCTGCGCGACCACCCGGAAGTGAAGTGGACGGTGTGAACGACGATTCCCTTCTCCCCGCCTGCGGGGAGAAGTTGCCCCTTCGGCGGCGCTCAGGGCAGGCTCCGGCGGATGAGGGGCGCTTGTCGTGCATCGTCCGCGACCTCGGCCGCCAGCCCTACGAACCGGTGTGGCGCGCGATGCAGCGCTTCACCGACGAACGCGACGACGCGACCCCGGACGAACTGTGGCTGGTCGAGCACGAGCCGGTGTTCACCCTGGGCCAGGCCGGCAAGCCCGAGCACGTGCTGATGCCCGGCGAAATCCCGGTGATCCACGTCGATCGCGGCGGGCAGGTGACCTACCACGGGCCCGGGCAGATCGTGGCCTATCCGCTGCTGGACCTGAAGCGGCTGAAGATCGGCGTGCGCGACTACGTCTGCAAGATCGAGCAGGCGGTGATCGACACGCTGGCCGAATGGAACGTCGAAGGCGCGCGTCGCGACGGCGCGCCCGGCGTGTACGTCAATGGCGCCAAGATCGCCGCGCTCGGCATCCGCGTGCGCCGTGGCCGCGCGTTCCACGGGCTGGCGTTCAACATCGCCGGCGAGAGCGTCGCGCCGTTCGGGCGCATCAATCCCTGCGGTTACGAAGGCCTGCGGGTGGTGGCGCTGTCCGACCTCGGCGGCCCGTCCGCGCTGGAGGCGGTCAAGCCGGTGCTGCTGGACAGGCTGGCCGCGCAGTTCGGGCTGGAATTGCGCGCGGAAACGGCCTTGCCGGACCTGCTGGCGGCGGCCTGAGCCGGCATCGGCGATAATTCCGCCATGAGCAGCACGCCCCGCAACATTCCCCTCGCCGTGGTCGGCGAGGCCCCGCCTTCGCTCGAGCCGGGCGCGCGCCAGGTCGCCGGCGACAAGATCGCGCGTTCGCCGGTGCAGTTCGTCGACGCGCCGGTGCTGCGCAAGCCGAGCTGGATCCGCGTGCGCATTCCCAGCGGCAACGCGGTGCAGGCGCTCAAGGCCAAGCTGCGCGAGAACCGCCTGGTCACGGTCTGCGAGGACGCGAGCTGCCCGAACATCCACGAATGCTTCGGCCACGGCACCGCGACCTTCATGGTCATGGGCGACGTGTGCACGCGCCGCTGCTCGTTCTGCGACGTCGCGCATGGCCGCCCGAAGCCGCTGGATGCCGACGAACCGCACCGGCTCGCCGCGACCGTCGCCGACATGGGCCTGAAGTACGTGGTCATCACCAGCGTCGACCGTGACGACCTGCGCGACGGCGGCGCCCAGCATTTCGTCGACTGCATCCGCGAAACCCGCGCGGCCTCGCCCGGCATCCGCATCGAGATCCTCACTCCCGATTTCCGCGGCAAGGGCCGCATGGAGCGCGCGCTGGAGATCCTCGCCGCCTCGCCGCCGGACGTGTTCAACCACAACATCGAGACCGTGCCCGACCTGTACCGCAACGTGCGGCCCGGCGCGGACTACCAGTGGTCGCTGACGCTGCTGCGGAAGTTCAAGGCGCAGCACCCGGAGATCCCGACCAAGAGCGGGATCATGCTCGGCCTGGGCGAGACGATGGAGCAGGTGCAGGCCACGCTGCGCGACCTGCGCGCGCACGACGTGGAGATGGTGACGATCGGCCAGTACCTGCAGCCGAGCGCGCACCACCATCCGGTGCTGCGCTACTGGACGCCGGAAGAGTTCAAGGAACTCGAAACCTACGGCTACTCGCTCGGCTTCTCGCACGTGGCCTCGGGGCCGATGGTGCGCTCGAGCTACCACGCGGACCGACAGGCGGCGGGGATTGCCTGAGTTTCTGCTCGTCAATTTCCGCTAAGAGGGAAGATGGAATGCCACTTGCCTTGTTTGCAGCGATGTTGAACTCGCAGACGAAACATGCTCGGCGGCGGCGCGACATCAAATCTTCCGCGACGCTGGTTGCAGCATAAGCACGCAGCAGCAACATTGTCCTCACGAAGCGTCCCGCCCGTAGAGCGAGGACGTAGATGCTCAAGCGTGCATTGGAATCCCTGTGCTTGCTTAATCGAAAGACCGTACTGCTTCGCATAGGAAGGTAGGTCAACGAGCCACATGGGTTGATCGCAATAAAAACAGCGACCACCTTGCTTGAGGAAGGCGGTCGAACGTTTCTTGGTGGATCGATTCATCGGTAATAGCCCCATTGGAAGCCGTGGGCGCAAATAGCGACTCACGGGAGGAGCCAGCGATGAAAATCGACTGGGCGCAACACCAAGAAGTGCTGGGCTTGCCTTTCGGCAACGGGATCAAATTTACAGGGTGGCGATAGTTCGTCAAGTTCGGTCGGGGCTGGAAGCCCCTCCCACAAAAGCCAATCCGCGACAAACGGCGCCCCGAAGCCGACGATCCGTTCACTTCCGGGCCACGGAACCGGGCTAGAGTGGCCCGGAGGCGCCCGCGGCATGCAACTTCCGGCACTGCCGCGGGTCCGAACCAATCCCGATGCTGTCCCCACGAACATGGCCCCGCGCCGCGAGTCCTCGATGAAGACCCCCCTGCTGCTCGCTCTCGCCCTCACC
>JBGAHT010000096.1:0-3089 GCA_044226035.1 Thermomonas sp.
GACGCGGTGATGAAGCGCATCGAGGGCGAGGCGCTGCCGACGCCGTCCGGCGTGCCTCGTCACAAGGTGGACGGCGGCGAAGACGTGCTGACCGCGATCGTGCCGATGGTGATCTTCGGCGCGATCGTGGCGGGGCTGGCGCGGCGCCTGTTCGGCGCGCCGGGTGCGCTGCTGACCAGCGCGGGCGTCGGGACGATCGCGGGCCTGATGCTGACGTCGCTGCTGATCGGCGTGGTGGCGGCGATCGGCGTGTTCGCCTTCTCCGCCTTCATGGGCGGCGGCGGTGGCGGTGGCGGGCGCATCACCGGCGGGCGGCGCGGCGGTCCGATCATCATCCCCGGCGGCTGGTCCGGTGGTGGCGGCTGGGGCGGCGGCATGGGCGGCGGCGGATGGAGCTCCGGTGGCGGCGGTGATTTCTCCGGCGGCGGCGGTGGGAGCAGCTGGTGACCATCGGCCGCTGGTTCCGGCACATGACCACCACGCCCGGCGCGGTGCGCCGCGCGTTTCCGGAGGGCGTGCTCGCGCGCATCCACGCTGCGATCGCGGCCAGCGAAGCGCGCCACAGCGGCGAGATCCGCTTCGCGGTCGAGGCCTCGCTGCCGGCGAGCTATCTCCGTCGCGAAGCGCCCGCCCGCGAACGCGCGCAGATGATGTTCTCGAAGCTGCGCGTATGGGACACGGCGGCCAACAATGGCGTGCTGATCTTCGTCGAGCTCGCCGATCACCAGATCGAGATCGTCGCCGACCGCGGCATTGCGGCCTGCATCGAAGCCGCGCAGTGGCACGTCATCGCGGCGACGATGCGCGATGCATTCCGGCGCGGCCGCTTCGAGGAAGGCGCGGTCGCGGGCGTCAATGCCGTGGGCGAACTGCTCGCGCAGCATTTTCCCCTGGCACCCGGCGAGCAGAATCCGAACGAACTGCCCGATCGGCCAGTCATTCTCTGATCATGACCACCGCTGTCGATCTGCTGCTGAACCTGCAGGGCCAGGTGGAGCCGTTCCTCGTGAAATGGACGCTGCACATGGACCGGGCCGGCTACCTGAGCCAGACCACGGCCAAGCGCGAAGACTGCATACGTTCGTACCAGGGCTTTTTGGAGCCGTTATGGCAGATGCTGGAGGACCAACGCCGCATCGACAGTTTCGGCGAGCTGCTGGGCGGCGATCAGGAGTGGGCCGGCGCCGTGCTGGCGATGTCCGAGCGGCATCGCTTCCGCGGCATCACGATGGACATGTTCTTCGGCTGTTTCAAGACGATGGTGCACTCGATCGTCGAACTGCTGCAGGACGACCAGGCGCCGCGGGCGGCCGTGCGCACCGCCGTGGACATGCTGCGTGCCTACGCTGACGCGATGGAGGTACTGCTGATCGCGCACTGGAGCGCGCCCACGCAGGAAGAGGTGCTGTCGCACCTGGACGAGACCAATCGGCAGTTGACGCTGCAGAAGAACAAGTTCGAGAACATCTTCGCGATCACGTCCGATCTCGTGCTGGTGACCAATGCCGATGGCCATGTCGAGCAGGCAAACGAAGCCGCGCGGAAATTGCTGGGCAGGCAGCTGGACGAGTCCATTGCCGCGCGACGGCCGGTGTGGTCGTTGCTGGGCATCGGCGTCGATTCCATGACGGCGCTGCTGCGGCAGTGTCCGCCGGCCACGTCGCACGAGGTTGCGCTCGACGGCGGCAGCGTTTTCCTCGACATGCGCATTGCCGAACTGTCGGCGGTGTCGCTGGCCTCATCGGGCTACCTGTTCGTGCTGGCCGACATCACGAGCCACGTGCGCAACCGCGCGATGCTCGAACAGGCGGTGCGTGAGCGGACCAACGAGCTCGAAGCGGAGAGCCGGCGGCTGGAGGAGATGAACGTCACGCTGCGCAACGTCCTTGCCACCATCGAGAGCGAACGCAGGGACTACCGCGCGTCGGTCGCCCATACGGTGGAGACGACGCTGCTGCCGACGCTGAAGTACCTGCAGAAGGCCGACGACGCGACAGTTCGGCGCGGCTACGCCGGACTGCTCAGCGACCAGTTGCTGCGCCTGTACGAGGGCGCGGGCAGCGATGGCCGCCTGCTGGTGCTGACGCCGACGGAACTGAAGGTATGCCAGTTCATCCAGTCGGGCGTGCGCACCAAGGAGATCGCGGAGAGCCTGAACCTGTCGATCGACACGGTGCAGTCCCACCGCAAGAGCATTCGCCGCAAGCTGCGGCTGCGCGGCAAGGATGTCAACCTATTCTCATTCCTGCAGTCCGGCCAGCGGGCGGGCTCCGCCGTGGCGACACGAGATGGGGATACGAATATCCCCAATGAATCCCCAATAGCTGCTCTGTCTGGCCGGTAGGCGCGCTCCCAGAATGGCGGCCATGGCTTCAACAGCCGTGGAAGCCGGGAGTCGCAAACCGTGGATCCTCGTCGTACCCTGATCGCCCTGCGCGATTTCTTCGCCGCGCGCGATGGGGCGGCGTTGGCCGCTGCGCTGGCGGCGCTGGGCTCGGCGGCCGCACCTGCGCAGCGGGTCATGGCGCCTCCGGCGGCTGGCCCCGACGACATCGAGTTTGCATTCAACCGCCTGTTCGTCGGCCCCGGCGCGCTGGACGCGCCGCCGTACGCGTCGGTCTACCTGGACACCGAATCACGCTTGATGGCGGAGTCCACGCGCCAGGCGGCCGCGGTCTATGACGCGCTCGGTTTGCACTCGCCGCTTTCAGGAAGCCTTCCCGACGATCACATCGCGCTGGAACTGGATGCGCTGGTGGCTTTCGCCGAACTGCGCGAAGGCAGCGAACGCAACGATCGGCCGCACGGCCGCAGCCAGCCCTGGCGGGGTGCGGAACTCGATGCACTGTGGCGCTGGTTCCTGTGTGAACACGTCGCCCGCTGGGTGCCGCCGTTCTTGGAGCGCGTCCGCGCCGCCCGCGACGTACCGCCCGCCATTGCCGAAGTCGCTACGCAGCTCGCTGCGTGGCTGGCCACCCAGACCGCCATTGCGACCGCTCTACCCGAGACCACTGGCCGCGCGCTCGAAACATCCGCATTGAAGGAGAGGAGTCGATGACAACACTGAACTCACTGGACGTCCGGCGCCT
>JBGAHT010000044.1:0-23942 GCA_044226035.1 Thermomonas sp.
CTTGACCTGGCCGGGCTCGAACGGCTCCAGCATGCCGTGTTCCCGGGCCATGCGGCGGATCCAGCGGTCGCTCTTGATGCTCATGCGGTGTTCCCGGAAATGATGGCGATATTGTAGGAGCGCCTTTCAAGACGCGACAGCCGCATCCGGATCGCGCCCTCAAGGGCGCTCCTACCGCAACGACAGGTCGATCCCGGCCGGTGCGCGCGGGCGCTTCTCCAGTTCCTCGACCACCCGGGCCGCCAATGCCCGCCATTGCGCCGCCACCGGCGAATCCGGGCGGGCCGCGACCACGGGTACGCCGGCGTCGCCCTGCTCGCGGATCGAAGCGTCGAGCGGCAGGCTGCCGAGCAGCGGCACGCCGTAGCGTTCGGCCATGCGCCCGCCGCCGCCTTCGCCGAACACGTGCTCGGCGTGGCCGCAGTTGGAACACACGTGCACCGCCATGTTCTCGACCAGCCCGAGCACGGCGATGCCGAGCTTCTCGAACATCTTCAGCGCCTTGCGCGCGTCGAGGGTGGCGATGTCCTGCGGCGTGGTCACGATCACCGCGCCCGCGACCGGGATCTTCTGCGCCATGGTCAGCTGGATGTCGCCGGTGCCCGGCGGCAGGTCGACCACCAGGTAGTCGAGCGCCTCCCAGCGGGTTTCGCCCAGCAGCTGGGTCAGCGCCGAGGTCGCCATCGGCCCGCGCCAGATCATCGGCGTGTCCTGGTCGACCAGCAGCCCGATCGACATCGCCTGCAGCCCGTGCGCGCGCATGGGCTCGATGGTCTTGCCGTCCGGGCTGTCCGGGCGGCCGGCCAGGCCCAGCATCATCGGCACGCTGGGGCCGTAGATGTCGGCGTCGAGCACGCCCACCGCGGCGCCCTCGGCCGCTAGCGCCAGCGCCAGGTTCACCGCGACCGTGGATTTCCCCACCCCGCCCTTGCCCGACCCGACCGCGATGATGTTGCGCACCTGCGGCAGGGGCTTGAGTTCGCCCTGCGGGGCGCGGGCGGGAATCGATCTCGACATGTGCTGAGACGGCCTCTGGTCCGGGTCCATGGCCGCATAGGATGAAAGTAATGGGCCCATGACACCACAGTTAAAGTCATGTTAACTTCGGATTGTCCGAGGGCAAAGCTCCACGGCAATTCGCGTCAAGTGTTCGTTGCCGGCCAGCCGGCATCCCAACATTCCAATTAGGGGATAGACATGTCTGCAAAGCGTTTCCGGATGGAGCCTAGCCGCCTCAGCGCGGCCCTGGTTGCCGCCCTCGTCATGCCGGTCGCCGGCACCGCGTTCGCACAGGACGCTTCCACCACTGATCAAACCGCTGCGCCCGCCACCAAGGCCGAGACCCTCGACAAGGTCGTGGTCACCGGTTCGCTGATCCCGCAGACCACGCTCGAAACCGCCAAGCCGGTGCTCGTGATCTCGGCCGAGGACCTGAAGACCCGCGGTTTCACCAACGTCCAGGATGCGCTGCACCAGAGCTCGTTCTCCACCGGCGGCGTCCAAGGCAACCAGACCTCCGCCTCGTTCACCCAGGGCGCGGAAACCAACAGCCTGTTCGGCCTGAACCCGGGTTACACCAAGTACCTGATCGACGGTCGCCCGATGGCGAACTACCCGGCGCTGTACAACGGCACCGACGTGTTCAACAACATCAGCGGCATTCCGATCGACCTGGTCGAGCGCATCGAGATCCTGCCGGGCGGCCAGTCCTCCCTGTACGGTTCCGACGCCCTCGCCGGCGTGGTCAACATCATCCTCAAGAAGAGCATGGATGGGTCGGTCATCAGCGCCCGCATCGGCGGCTATGACGAAGGCGGCGGCGAGAGCCAGCGCATCAGCGCCGCGACCGACTTCGGCAGCGAAGACGGTCGCTTCCACATGCTGCTGGGCGGCCAGTTCGAGCACACCGACCCGATCTGGGGCTACCAGCGCGACCTGACCAAGCAGTTCACGAACGCGAACGGCACGCCGTACGCCAGCCGCGATTGGGGCATCTTCGGCGCCCTGTACGGTGCGGCGAACAGTTATTACTTCCTGGACCCGAACAACTGCGCCAACGTCGCCAGCGGCTTCGGTGGCACCGAGCAGCTGTCGAACCGCCCGGGCCGTAACCAGCCCTACTGCGGCTCGCTCTACAGCCCCGGCTACCGCACGCTGCAGAACGGCGGCGAAAGCGCGCAGGTCTATACCCACGCCACCTTCGACGTGAACGACAACCTGCAGCTCTACGGCGACCTGCTGTACAGCCAGGAATCGACCCGCTACCACGTCGGCTCCGGCTATACCTGGTGGGGCACCAGCAGCGAGTTCTCCGGCACTTCGGGTTACTTCTTCGATCCGAACCTGTTCGACCTCATCCAGCTCCAGCGCGGCTTCGTGCCCGAGGAATTCGCGGCCGGCGACAAGAACGGCTATGAGCGCTCCATGAGCCGCGACGACAGCAGCTCGTACGCGCTGACCCTGGGCGCGAACGGCACCTTCGGCGATTCGAACTGGGACTACGACGTAGGCCTGACCCGCACCGAGTACAAGCTGACCGAAAACTCGTGGGCGCGCCTCAAGGATCCGATCAACAACTGGTTCAATACCAACATCCTCGGTCCGCAGCAGGGCACGTTCTACGGCTATCCGGTGTTCACCCCGGACTATGCCGCGTTCTACAACCTGATCCCGGTCGCTGTCATGAACAGCTTCACGGACTTCACCAAGAACCGCAGCAAGACCTACGACAACATGCTCCGCGCCCAGGTCACGAACAGCTCGCTGTTCAGCCTGCCGGGTGGCGACGCGGGCCTCGCGCTGGCGGTGGAAGCCGGCAACCAGGGCTGGTCCTATACCCCTGACGCACGCCTCGTGCCGGATCCGGTGACCCTGGAATCGGACATCTGGGGCACCACCGCGACCAGTGGCGATGGTTCGCGTAGCCGTTACGCCGTCCTCGGCGAACTGCGCCTGCCGGTGTTCGCGCCGCTGACCGTCAGCCTGTCCGGCCGCTACGACAGCTACAAGGTGTCCGGCGAGAATATCTCCAAGCCGACCTACAACATCGGCCTGGAATACCGCCCGATCGAGAGCCTGCTGTTCCGCGGCCAGTACGGCACCGCCTTCAAGGCGCCGACGCTGAGCGACCAGTTCCAGGGCCTGAGCGGCTTCTACAGCAGCACCAACGACTACCTGTACTGCCACTCGCAGAACCCGGCATACGGCGCCACCAACTTCGACGACTGCCTCGCCGATCCGAATGTTTCGCCGGTGAAGGCGCAGCCCCAGTACTTCGGCACCACCTCCGGCAACCCGGACCTGCAGCCGATCAACGCCAAGGTGTGGAGCTATGGCGTGGTCTGGGCGCCGACGGCCAAGTTCTCGATCGCAGTGGACTACCACCACTGGAACATCGAGAACGAAGTCGCGCAGCAAAGCGTCGACCAGATGATGAAGGACGACCTGGCCTGCACCTCGGTGGCCGATGGCGGCCTCGGCACGCTCGATCCGAACTCCGGCACCTGCCAGGCCGTGTTCAACCAGGTCGTGCGTAACCCGGATGGCACACTGTCCTCGATCCACGTCGGCAAGATCAACGTCGCGCGCGAAGAGCTGAACGCCCTCACCCTGGACGTGAACTACGACCAGAGCATCGGCAGCTGGGGCGACCTGTCGTTCAAGACCTCGTGGACCAAGAACCTCAAGCACGAGCAGCAGACCTACCCGACCGATCCGGTCATCGACCTGCTCGACGCCGGTTACTACAGCCGCGACCCGATCTGGCGTGGCAATGCCTCGTTGGCCTGGAGCAAGGGCGACTGGAACACCACCCTGTACGCCAACATCATCGGACCGACCGCGGATTACGAGGCCTGGACCGACATCACCAACTGCTCCGCGAGCCGCTGCAACGAAGTGGGTACGTACACGACCTACAACGCCAGCGTGAACTGGAAGGCCACCGACGACGTCGACCTGTCGTTCGTCGTCACCAACCTGTTCAACCGCATGCCCGACATGGATGCGAACAACCCGGCCTACGGCAACTCCGGCGCCCCGTACAACGGGGACATGTTCGACGTCTACGGCCGCGGCTACTACCTCGAGGCCCGCTGGAACTTCGGCAAGAAGGACTGATTGCCTCCGCTCCAGTATTGAGCAGTTCGAAGCCCCGCCGAAAGGCGGGGCTTTTTTTTGCGCCGGATTCGCCCGCCCGCCGCCAACCCGATCCGTGGCTGAATCCCCTGCCCCGCGCGATTCCATACCCACCCGAATGCCGGTATAACGCCAAGGAACCGGCGGCTCCCGCCCCCGGAACCATCGAACGCCCTGGGAGGGGATTCTCATGCGCAAGCCGCTCGTTGCCGCCGTGTTCGCCGTCGCCTCGCTCGCGACCTCGCTGGCCATGGCCCAGACCAACCCGCTGATCGGCAAATGGAAGACGCTGGACGACGAGACCGGCAAGCCGATGACCGTCAGCGAGATCTACATGGCCAAGAACGGCAAGCTCGCGGCGCGCATCGTCGAGAACCTCGGCCTGCCCGAAACCTGCACCGGCTGCAGCGGCGAGTACGAGAACAAGCCCTTCGTCGGCATCGTCACCCTGTGGAACCTGAGCCCGACCGGCAACGGCAACTGGGGCAACGGCAACGGCTACAAGCCCTCCGAGGACCGCCACTTCAAGGTCAAGTCGGTCGAACTGATCGACGGCGGCGAGCGCGTCCGCGTCACCGGCTGCGTGCTGTTCATCTGCCGCAAGGCCGAATGGGTGCGCGTGCACTGAACCTCCGCCCGACCCCGGACGGCCCGCATCGCGGGCCGTTCGCATTTCCGCCGCCGGAGAGTCCGATGCGATTGCTCGCCACGCTCGTGTTGTTCCTGCTGCTGCCCCTCGCCGCATCCGCGCAACAGGCATCGCCCGTCGGGCAATGGCGCACCATCGACGACCATAGCGGCAAGCCGCGTTCGATCGTCGAGGTGTATGCGAACGCGGATGGCACGCTGTCCGCGCGCATCGTGCGCCTGCTGGACCTGTCGAAGGGCGCCGACCCGGCGTGCGATGCCTGCCGCGGTGCGCGCCACGGCAAGCCGGTGGTCGGCATGGTGATCGCCTGGGGCCTGCGCGCCGATGGCGATGCCTGGAGCGGCGGGCGCATCCTCGACCCGGACAACGGCAAGGAATACGCGGTGAAGTTCACCCCCGTCGACGGCGGCCGCAAGCTCGAGGTGCGCGGCTACATCGGCTTCTCGCTGCTCGGCCGCACCCAGGTGTGGCAGCGCGAATAGGCCGGAAGCCGCGCATGCGCGTGCGATAATCCGCGATCCGCCGCGCACGCGGCCGCATTCCCGCGCCATGCCTCGCCAGATCTTCACCACCTTCGCCCTGCCTTACGCCAACGGCGCCCTGCACCTGGGCCACCTGGTGGGCTACATCCAGGCCGACATCTGGGTGCGCGCGCGGCGCATGTCGGGCGACCGCGTGCATTTCGTCAGCGCCGACGACACCCACGGCGCGCCGATCATGCTGGCCGCGGAGAAGGCCGGGCTGACCCCGGAGGCCTTCATCTCCGGCATGCAGGAATCGCACGAACGCGACCTGCGCGCGTTCGGCGTGGAGGTCGACCACTACGATTCCACCAACTCGGCGCGCAACCGCGCGCTGACCGAAGACATCTATCGCCGGCTCGAGGCCAACGGCCATATCGCGCGGCGTTCGGTCGAGCAGTTCTACGACCCGGTCAAGGGCATGTTCCTGCCCGACCGCTACGTCAAGGGCATCTGCCCGAACTGCGGCACGCCGGACCAGTACGGCGACAACTGCGAACACTGCGGCGCGACCTACGCGCCGACCGACCTGAAGGAACCGAAGTCGGTGCTGTCCGGCGCGACGCCGGAGCTGCGCGAATCCGAGCACTACTTCTTCGAGGTCGGCCGCTTCGCCGATTTCCTGCGCGCGTGGCTCGATGGCGACGTGGCCGCGCCGGGGGTGAAGGCCAAGCTGCGCGAATGGCTGGACGCCGAAGGCGGATTGCGCGCCTGGGACATCTCGCGCGACGCGCCCTATTTCGGCTTCGAGATCCCGGGCGCGCCGGGCAAGTATTTCTACGTGTGGCTGGATGCGCCGATCGGCTACCTGTCCAGCTTCCAGGCATTGTGCGAGGCGCGCGGCATCGACTACGACGCCTTCCTGCGCGCCGACAGCACGGCCGAGATGCACCACTTCATCGGCAAGGACATCGTCAACTTCCACGGCCTGTTCTGGCCGGCGGTGCTGCACGGCTCGGGCCAGCGCGCGCCGACGCGCCTGCACGTCAATGGCTACCTGACGGTGGACGGCGCGAAGATGTCGAAATCGCGCGGCACCTTCGTGATGGCGCGCACCTACCTCGATGCCGGGCTCGATCCGGAAGCGCTGCGCTATTACTTCGCGACCAAGACCAGCGGCGGTGTCGACGACCTCGACCTCAACCTCGGCGATTTCGTCGCGCGCGTGAACAGCGACGTGGTCGGCAAGTTCGTCAACCTCGCCAGCCGCTGCGCCGGCTTCATCGAAAAGCGCTTCGACGGCCGCCTCGCCGATGCGTTGCCGGAACCGGCGATGTACCAGCGCTTCG
This sequence comes from Thermomonas sp., assembly GCA_044226035.1. Lineage (GTDB taxonomy): Bacteria > Pseudomonadota > Gammaproteobacteria > Xanthomonadales > Xanthomonadaceae > Pseudoluteimonas. Next base: position 6,597 of record JBGAHT010000044.1, read on the forward strand.
TCGCCGGCCTGCAGCCGATCGTGGAAGCCTACGCGCGCAACGAGGCCGCGACCGCGCTGCGCCTGGCCATGGCGTTGGCCGACGAGGCCAACAAGTACATCGACGAGAAGAAACCCTGGGTACTGGCCAAGCAGGACGGCGCCGATGCCGAACTGCAATCGGTGTGCACGCAGGGGCTGAACCTGTTCCGCGTGCTGGCCGCGGCGCTGAAGCCGATCCTCCCGCGCACGGCCGCGCAGGCCGAATCCTTCCTCGACGCGCCGGCGACGGGCTGGAACGACATCGCTTCGCCGCTGCTGTCGCGCGCCATCAAGCCGTACGCGCCGCTGTTCACCCGCACCGACCCCAAGCACATCGACGCCATGATCGAAACCGGAAAGGACGCTCCCGCCGCCACGGCAACCGCCGCAGCCGCCCCCGCGAATCCCAAATCCCCGATCCCCGATCCCGGCTTCATCGGCATCGACGACTTCGCGAAACTCGACCTGCGCATCGGCAAGGTGCTCGAATGCGGCTTCGTCGAAGGCTCCGACAAGCTGCTGCGCTTCCTGCTCGATGCCGGTGACCTCGGCCAGCGCCAGATCTTCTCCGGCATCCGAGCCAGCTACGGCGAACCGGACAGGCTCGTCGGCCGCAACGTGGTGTTCATCGCCAACCTCGCGCCGCGCAAGATGCGCTTCGGCGTGAGCGAAGGCATGATCCTGTCCGCCGGCTTCGACGGCGGTTCGCTCTCGCTGCTGGACGCCGATGCCGGCGCACAGCCGGGCATGCCGGTACGATGAACCGGGATTGGTGATTCGTGATTGGTGATTCGTAAAGCGCGGCGAACACCGCCCCAGCCCGTTCGAATGCAATGGCTCTTCGAATCCCGAATCCCGAATCCCGAATCCCGGACCTGGTCGAGCGCCTCGACCGCATCCTGCCGCAGACCCAGTGCGGGCAATGCGGCTTCGACGGTTGCCGACCATACGCGGAGGCGATGGCCCGCGGCGACGCAAGCATCGACCGCTGCCCGCCCGGCGGCGATGCCGGCGCGCGTGCGCTGGCGCGGCTGCTGGGCGTCCCCGCCCTGCCCTACGACCGCGCGCGCGGCGAACACAAGCCTTCGCAAGTCGCGGTGATCGTCGAAGCCGACTGCATCGGCTGCACCAAGTGCATCCAGGCCTGCCCGGTGGACGCGATCGTCGGCGCGTCGAAGCTGATGCACGTCGTGGTCGAACCGCTGTGCACCGGCTGCGAGCTGTGCGTGCCCGCGTGCCCGGTGGATTGCATCGTGCTCGTGGACGGGCCCGCACTGCATCCATCCGCGCAAAGCGCGTTTCCGGCCGCGTGCTAATGTAGATCGACGCGACCCGCCCGAACGACATGGCCCATCCCCAGAACCCGCGCGATGGCGCGCAAGCCATGCAACTCTGGCAGGCGGCACAGGAGCACATCCTGGCCGACCGGGTGGCGGAAGGCCGCGCATGCCTGCAATCCCTGCTGGCCATGATGCCGGGCAACGCCGCGGCGCGGATGCTCCTCGCCGGTACCGTCCTTGCATCCGGGAAAGTCCGCGAAGCCACGGAACAATTGCGCCTTTCGGCCGCCTCCATCCAGCGCGACCCGGGGCTGCTCCTGCAAGTGACCCAAAGCCTTTCCCGGCTCGGCGAAGTCAACGCGACCCGGGCCTGCCTCCGGCATCCGATGATCCCGCACATCAACAATGGCCCGATGCTGACCGCCATCGGCCACATCTTCCAGGGCATCGGCCTCAATCGCGAAGCGCTGCAGATGATGGATCGCGCGAAACGGCTCGGTTACGACAACGCCGATTTCCGCTATTTCCACGCGTTGCAACTGCAGTTCAACGGCCGCCTCGACGAGGCGGAAGCCGAAATGGAGAGTTGCCTGCGACTGGGCCCGACCTTCGGCCGCGCCTCGCTGTCCCTCGCGCGCATCCGCAAGCAGACCGAAGCGTCCAACCACGTCGATTTCCTGCGATCGCGGCTGCGATCGGTGCCGCAGGGCAGCGAAGACCACGCGGCCTTCGAATTCGCCCTGTACAAGGAACTCGAGGACCTCGGCGACCTCGATGCCGCGTGGGACGCATTGCAGCGCGCGAACTCGATCATGGCGCGGAGGTTGCCGTGCGATCCCGCGCAGGAGGAAGAGGTATTCGATCGCCTGATCGAGTACTTCGAACGCCCCTGGACGGAACGCCCGAGTCACGTTCCTCCCGGCCCAACCCCGATCTTCGTCGTCGGCATGCCGCGCTCGGGCACGACGCTGCTCGAACGGATCCTCGGCAGCCATTCGAGCGTCGCATCGGTCGGTGAATTGAGCGACCTCCCGCGCCAGCTCCGTTGGGTCGCGGACCACCATGGCTTCCCGGTCGTCGACCGGGAATTGCTCGAGCACATGGCAGGATTCGATTTCGGGCTATTGGGCCGGCGCTACCTCGAGCAAAGCCAGTGGCGCGCCGAGGGCAAGGCCTATTACATCGACAAGCTGCCGCCCAATTTCATGCTCGTCGGCTTCATCAAGCGCGCCTTGCCGCATGCGAAGGTCGTGCATATGTCGCGCGACCCGATGGACGTGTGCTTCTCGAATTACCGCGCGATGTTCGGCGACGCTTACGCCTACAGCTACGACCTCGACGCGCTCGTGCGCCACTACCGCCAGTACCGCCGCCTCATGGACTACTGGCGCCAGGCCGTGCCCGGGTTCGTCATCGACGTGTCGTACGCCGAACTCGTGCAGGACACGGAAAACGCCTGCCGCAAGCTGCTCGCGGCGTGCGGGCTGCCTTTCGAGGAAGCCTGCCTCGACCACACCCGGAACTCGTCGAGCGTCGCCACGCTCAGCAGCGCCCAGGTCCGGCAGGCCATCCATTCCCGCGGCCTCGGGGAATGGAGGCGCTACGAACCGCGATTGCAGCGATTGCAGGACATGCTCTCGGCCTGAAGGGCGCGCGATGCAGGAACGTCGGATCCTTCGCGTCGCCCGACCCAGGCAAGGTCACTGCTTCGATGCGCACGCCGAGCAGACCCGCTCGACCTTGTAGCCTTTCGCGCGCAACTTCTCGACCACGCCGTCGCCGCCGAGCAGGTGCAGGCTGCCGACCACGACCAGGGTGTTCTCGCCGTGTTCGTCGCGCAGCCGCTGGTCGAGCTTGGACACCCACGCGTCGTTGCGCGCGAGGTTGATGCGCTTGTACAAGGCCGGGTAATCGCGGCGCATCTCGAGCGCCATGCCGTTCCACAGCGCGTCCGCGTCGCCGGCGCGCCATGCGGCATGCAGGCGTTGCACTTCCTTGCTGCCTTCGGCCGCTTCCTGCAGGGTTTCGTCGAGGAACTGCACCTGCTCGGCCTCGCCCATGCCGTCGAGGAAGGCGATCTGCTCGTCGCCGGTTTCCAGCCCCGAGGTCGGCTTCTTCGCCGCTTGCGCATCGGCGGAGAAATGCAGGTCGAGCCCGAGCTTCGGGTCCAGGCCCTGCTTGCTCATCTCGACGATGCTCACGGTCAGGCCCACGAACCACGGTTCGAACAGCTGCAGCATCTGCGCCGGGATCCCGGCCTGTTGCATGGCCGCCGCGTTCGCGTCCACCCATGCGTCCAGGCGCTTGGCGGTGGCCGGCGGCAGGCTCGCGTCGAGCGGCTTGCCGTCGCCGCGCAGCGCGGCCTGCCCCATGCGCGCCGCCAGGCCCGGCGAACTCATTTCCTCGGGCGGGATTTCGAACACCACGTCGCCGGAATCGGCGAACGCCGCGTCAACGTCCTTCGACAGCGGGTAATCGCCCGGCTGCAGCATGTGGAACGAACCGAGCAGGTACAGGCTGCTGTCGGCGTCGGAGACCTTCCACAGCAGCGGCACCGGCGGCGCCTTGGCGGCCGAAGCCGCCGCGGGCTTCGACGCGGGCGCGGAAGCCTTGTTCGGCGCCGCGGCCTGCGCCGACCACAGCGCGACGACCGCGAACAGGCCGGCGAACGCGGCCCCCGGCAGCACATGCGAGCGCACGCGCTGGCTCACGAGCCGTGGTCCCCGGCGTAGGCCTTCTCGCCGGCGGTGATGGCGAGGTCGAGCCGGTTCTGCGCGGGCGGCAACGGGCAGGTCGCGAACGAGGTGAACGCGCACGGCGGGTTGCGGCTCTGGTTGAAGTCGATCACGACCCGGCCCTGCGCGTCGGGCATGGGCGTGTCGAGGAAGCGGCCCGCGCCGTAGCTGCCGTGGCCGTTGGTGCGGTCGGCGAACACCAGGAACAGCGTGCCGCCGCCTTCGTCGATGGCCTCGATGCTGTAGGTCTTGCCGCCGCGTTCGAACTCGACCGCGCCCGGGTTCTTCGCATCGTCGAGCCCGCCGATGATGTTCGCGACCTGCATCGTGGTGCCCGCCGGATGCGGCACGAACTTGCCGGTGATGCGCCAGGCCGCGTCCGCGGGCCAGTAGTCGAGGCCGGCGAAGTGCACGCGCGTGGGCGCGTCGGCGTGCTTCACGCGCAGGCCGTAGCGGTCGCCGCGCTGGATCACGGTGGCGACGCCCTTGCCGTCGTCGAAACCGATCACGCTCGGGCCGTCCGGGTCCGCGTCGGTGCGCAGCGTGGTCGCGCCCTGCAACGGCTGCCCGTCGAGCGTGAGCGCGGCGTCCTTGCCCGGCACGAAATGCACGCTGCCGTCCTTGCGCAGGTCGATCATGCCGAAATGCTCCGGCCCCATCGCGAGGCGGATGCCGTTGTCGCCGCCGCTGCCGACGAAATGCGGGCCCTGGTCCACCCAGTGCAGGCCGATCAGGCTGGTCCAGCCATCGGGCTTGAGCAGCGATTCGCGGCGCTGCTCGCGCCAGGCCTGTTCCTCGAGCGTGAAGCGCGGATCCTGCTGGGTCATGGTCTTGTCCGCTTCTGCGGTGGGGGCCTGCGCCGTCGCGGCCGTCTGCGGGCCGCGCTGGCAACCCGCGACCAGCGCCATGGCGGCCAGTGCGGCGGTCAATCCGGCGATCCGGGTCGATCGTTTCATCGTCAGCGTCCTCGCAGGAACCAGGCGTCGATCTCGGCCAGGCCGAACCGGGCCCAGGTCGGGCGGCCATGATTGCATTGTCCGGAGCGTTCGGTCGATTCCATTTCCCGCAACAGCGCATCCATTTCGGGAACGCTCAGGCGCCGGTGCGCGCGCACCGCGGCGTGGCAGGCCATGGTCGCGAGCAATCCGTCGCGGGCTTCCTCGACGCGGCGCGTCTGGCCGTGCTCGAGCAGGTCGCCGAGCACGTCGCGCAGCAGCGCGGCGGCGTCGGTATCGGCGAGCAGGGTCGGTACGCTGCGCAACAGCAGCGATTGCGGCCCGCTGCGCGACACCTCGAAGCCCAATGCCGCGAGCGTCGCGGCCTCGCGTTCGGCGACCTCGGCTTCGCGCGCCGACACCGCCAGCGGCTGCGGCACCAGCAAGGGCTGCACGCGCACGCCGGCGCCGTCGTGCGCGGCCTTGAGCTTCTCGTAGCCGATGCGCTCGTGCGCGGCGTGCATGTCCACCACCACCAGGCCGTCGGCGCTTTCGGCGAGGATGTAGATGCCGTGCAGCTGCGCCAGCGCGTGCCCGAGCGGCGGCACCTTCGCGTCCGGCGCGCCGACCTGCGCAGGCATCGCCGGCAATACCGGCCCGGGATGCGCCGGCGCGTACAGCGCGGCGTAGTGCGCCGGCGCCTCGGCCAGCTTCAGCGCCATGTCGCCCTGCCACGGGCGCGATTCGGCGGCGAAGGCGGGAATGCCCGGCGCCGCGGTTTCCCCGGTCGGGTTCGCCGCCGCGCCCGCGCGCGTGCCCGCCAGCGCCTCGTGCAGGCTGCGGTAGACGAAGTCGTGGACCAGGCGCGAATCGCGGAAGCGCACCTCGTGCTTGGCCGGGTGCACGTTCACGTCCACCGCGCGCGGGTCGAGTTCGAGGAACAGCACGTAGGCCGGGTGCCGGCCGTGGAACAGCACGTCGGAATAGGCCTGGCGCACCGCATGCGCCACGTTGCGGTCGCGCACGCCGCGGCCGTTGACGAACAGGTACTGCGGATCGGCGCTGGCGCGGTTGTAGCTCGGTTGCGCGATCCAGCCGTGCGCGCAGGCCCGCGCCGGCGTGTTCGATGCGCAAGGCATTGCGCGAGAACTCCTCGCCCAGCGCGTCCACCAGGCGTGCGCCGGTTTCCGACGCGGCCTCGCCGCGATAGCGCCGCAGCGGCTTGCCGTTGTGGCTGACGCGCACTTCCACGTCCGGGCGCGCCAGCGCCAGCGTACGCAGCCATTCCTCGACGTGGCCGAGCTCGGTGCGTTCGGCGCGCAGGAAGCGCCGGCGCGCGGGCACGTTGTAGAACAGTTCGCGCACCTCGACCGTGGTGCCTTGCGGTTGCGCGCTGGGCGCGACCTCGCCGACGCGCCCGCCCTCGACCTGCAACACGCTGCCGGCGGCGTCGTCGGCGCAGCGCGAGGCGATGCGCAGGCGGCTGACCGAAGCGATCGACGGCAGGGCTTCGCCGCGGAAACCGAGCGTGGCGACCGCTTCGAGGTCCTCGATCGAGGCGATCTTGCTGGTCGCGTGGCGCTGCACCGCGACCGGCAGTTCCGCGGCCGGGATGCCGCCGCCGTCGTCGCGCACGCGGATCAGGCGCGCGCCGCCTTCCTCCAGGTCGATGTCGATGCGGCGGGCGCCGGCGTCGAGCGCGTTCTCGACCAGTTCCTTGACCACGGAAGCGGGGCGTTCCACCACCTCGCCCGCGGCGATCTGGTTGACGAGGATGTCGGGAAGCAGGCGGATGCTCACGCCCGGGATTTTACGTTGCCGCTGTCATCCTGGGCGCAGCGAAGGACCTGTTTTTCGCTTTCCTACCGATACGCAAAAGCGGATCGGTCGGTTCGCCCAGACAAAGAAGCGCTTACGGACTCCCGCCCGCGCCGACGCCGCTGGCGCCGCCGTCCTGGCCGGAGCGCGCGCGCAGCGCGTACAGCGTGCCCGGCGGCGGCTGGGTGGTGAAGTAGCGATTGACGCCGTCGAGGATCGCGCTCGCGAGCTGCTGCTGGTAGGACTTGCTGCGCAGCCGGGCTTCCTCGCCCGGGTTGGAGATGAAGCCGGTTTCGACCAGCATCGCCGGCATGTTGTCCGAGGTGCGCAGCACCGCGAAGTTCGCGCGTTCCACCTCGCCCTTGTGCAGGTTGCCGATGGCGTCGAGGTTGCCGAGCACGTAGCCCGCGGCGTCCTCCGACGCCTTCATGTTGCCGCTCTGGGTGAGGTCGAGCAGGACCGAGGTCAAGACGTTGTCGCCGCCGCGGACGCGGTCGCCGCCGATCACGTCGGCCGCGTTTTCCTTGTCCGCCAGCCAGCGCGCGCGCTGCGAGGACGCGCCGCGCGTGGACAGCACGAACACGCCGGCGCCGCGCGCGTCCGGGCTGGTGAAGGAATCGGCGTGGATCGAGATGAAGATGTCGGCGCGCGCCGCGTGCGCCTTGCGCGCGCGCTGCGGCAGGGGAATGAAGTAATCCGTGTCGCGGGTCAGGTAGGCCTTGAGCCCGGGCGTCGCGTCCACCTGCCGCGCCAGTTCGCGCGCGATGGCGAGGGTCACGTCCTTCTCGCGGGTGCCGCCGCCGCCGAGGGCGCCGGTGTCCTGGCCGCCGTGGCCGGCATCGATGGCGACCACCAGCGGACGCGTTCCGCCGAGGTCGCGCATCGACTTCACCGGCGGCGGCAAGGCGGGGTTCGCCGGCTGCGGTGCGGCGGGTTGCGGCGCGGCAGGTTGTGGCGCGGCCGGCTGCGGCGAACCGCTCGCGATCCGGATCGGCACGCCGGTGGCAATGGTGCCGATCGCGCGATCCAGCGGCGTCGGCGCGGTGGCCGGGCTGGCCACGGCAGGCGCGATTCCGGGCGAGGGTGTCGGCGCAGTCGTGCTTGCGGCGACCGTCGTCGCCGGCATCGTCGTCGCCGGCGCGGGGCCGTCGTCCGGCCATTCCAGCACCAGTCGCGGACCGCCGGCGCCGGTTTCCACCCGCGGCTTGAGCGCGACCACCGGAGCGGCGAGGTCGAACACGATCCGGGTCACGCCCGGGCTGGGCTGGCCGGTGCGGATTCCGCGCACCACGCCCGCCGGCTGCGGCAGGGGCACTCCGCGGCGCAGGGCGCTGCCGGGAAGATCGAGGACCAGGCGGTCGGGATTGGCGAGGCTCAGCACCTGGTAGTCGGCCACCGCGTCCAAGCGCAATTCGGCGCGGGTCCCGGTCGGGCCGGTTTCGAGCCGCAGTTGGTCGATCTCGGCGGCGCGCGCAAGGTTCCACAGCAGCGCCAGCAGCAACGCCGCGCCGAGCAAGACCTGCTGGATGGCGATTCCCCTTACGCGCATGGCCGGGAGTTAAGCATCGGCCGGGGCGGATTGCAATAGGTTTTCCCTTATGAATCCGTGGCCTGTAGGACCTTTCTTTCAGCTGGCAGCAAGAAACGGCCCCAAGCCACTGTCGGCCAGTAGCCGCGAGCGCCAGGCCTCGCCGGCCGGGGTGCCGGGAATCAGGGTCGCGGAACGGCCGTCGCCGTCCAGCGCCAGCAGCAGGCTCAGGTCCGGCACGGGCAGCGCCCCGGCCCCGCGTTCGGGCCATTCGACCAGCCACAGTTCGGCGTCGTCGCTGTCGAGGGCGAGGAATTCGAGTTCGCCCGCCGCGCCGATGCGGTACAGGTCGAGGTGCAGCGCATTGCCGCCGGCGGCGAGCGGATAGTGTTCGACCAGGGTGTAGGTCGGGCTGCGGATCGCGCCTTCCACGCCGCATGCGCGCAGCCATGCGCGCGCGAGCGTGGATTTGCCCGCGCCGAGTTCGCCATGCAGGAACACCACCGCCCTGCCCTCGCGCGTGCGTTCGAGCGCGCGCGCGAGTGCGACGGTCGCGGTTTCGTCAGCCAGGTGCATGCGCGGATTTTCCGGGATTCGCGGCGCGGCGCAATTGCGCGACGACGTCGCGCGGCGACAACCCGCGTTCGCCATCGCGCGCCGCGATGTCGCCGGCGACGGCATGCAGCAAGGCGCCCGCGCTCGCGGCATCGAACGCATCGAGTCCCTGCGCGCGCAAGGCCGCGACCACGCCGGTCAGCACGTCGCCCATGCCGGCGACCGCCATGCCCGGATTGCCCGCGCCGACGATGCGCGGAACGCGCTTCGGCGCGGCGATCACGCTGCCCGCGCCCTTCAGCACGACCACGGCGTCGAAGCGTTCCGCGATCCGCGTCGCGGCGGCGATGCGATCGCGCTGCACGTCGGCGTTCGCGCAAGCGAGCAGGCGCGCGGCCTCGCCCGGGTGCGGCGTGAGCACCGCCTGCGGCAACGCGCGCGGCGATGGCGCGAGCAGGTTCAGCGCATCGGCATCGACGACCAGCGGCTTCCCGGCCGCGAATCCGGCCGCGCACAACGCGCGACCCCATTCGCCCTGCCCCAGCCCCGGCCCGAGCGCGACCACGTTCGCCTGCTGCAGCATCGAAGCCAGCGCCTGCGCGTCGTCGATCCTGACCGGCATCGCTTCCGGGCAACGCGCCAGCAGCGGCGCGACATGCGCCTCGCGCGTGGCGACGCGCACCAGCCCGGCGCCGGCGCGCAAGGCCGCTTCCGCGCACAACAGCACCGCGCCGCCCATGCCGTGGTCGCCGCCGACGCACAGCACGCGGCCGTTGTCGCCCTTGTGGCTGTCGCGGCGCCGCTTCGGCAGCAATCCGGCGAGGCTGCCGACATCGAGCCATTCCGCCGCGGGCCGGATGCCGTCGAACGCGGAGCGCGGCAGCTCGAGCGCGGCGAGCGACAACGCGCCCGCATGGTCCAGCGCCGCGCCGGTGCGCAAGCCCGCTTTCGGCGCGATGCATTCCAGCGTGCGCGCCGCGCGCACCGCGATGCCCGGCGCCGAACCGCGATCGGCGTCGACGCCGCTCGGCACGTCGATGGCGAGCACCGGCGCGCCGGACGCGTTGATCGCGTCGATCCAGGCCGCGGCCCCGCCTTCGGGCGCGCGCGCCAGGCCGATGCCGAACAGCGCGTCCACGACGAGGTCGATGGAATCGAAACCCCGGCATCCGGTTTCGACGCGACCGCCGGCCTGCACGAATTCCCCGCACGCGCGCTGCGCAAGATCGGTGCGCGGCGGCAGCAGTTGCAGCACGCGCGGCTCGCGACCGGATTCGAGCGCATGTTTCGCCAGCACGTAGCCGTCGCCGCCGTTGTTGCCGGGCCCGCAGGCGACCGCGATCCGCCGGGCCTGCGGCCAGTGCGCCAGCACTTCCCGCCAGGCCGCGGCGCCGGCACGGCGCATCAGCGCGAAGCCGTCACCCGCCAGGGACGCCGCGCGAGCTTCGACCGCGCGCAACGCGTCGCTGTCGAACAGGGGCAAGGGCTCCGGCATCGCGCGATTCTATACTTGCGCGCATGGGCGAACCCGCCGCGAATCCCGACCCCGCCGCGCTCGCGCTGCGCTTCAAGGCGCTGGCGCGCGCGCACGGGTTCCAGCGTTGCGGCATCTCCGGCATCGACCTGGGCGAAGACGAATCGCACCTGCGCGACTGGCTCGCGCGCGGCCTGTACGGAACCATGGACTGGATGGCGCGCCACGGCGACAAGCGCACCCGGCCGTCGGAACTGGTGCCCGGCACCGTGCGCGTGCTTTCGGTCGGCCTCGATTACGGGCAGGACGACGCCGCCGCGTGGGACAACCTGCGCGACGGCGAGCGCGCCTACGTCGCGCGCTACGCGCTGGGCCGCGACTACCACAAGCTGATGCGCAACCGCCTGCAGAAGCTCGCGGACGACATCGCCCGTGACATCGGTCCCTTCGGGCACCGCGTGTTCGTCGATTCCGCGCCGGTGCTCGAGCGCGCGCTGGCGCGCGATGCCGGCCTGGGCTGGATCGGCAAGCACACCTGCCTGATCGACAAGGACGGCGGCAGCTGGTTCTTCCTCGGCGAAATCTACCTCGACCTGCCGCTGCCGGTGGACGCACCGGCGGGCGAACACTGCGGCACCTGCATGCGCTGCATCGACGTCTGCCCGACCGGGGCGATCGTCGCCCCGCACCGGCTCGACGCGCGCCGCTGCATCAGCTACCTCACCATCGAGCACGCAGGCAGCATCGACGAGGAACTGCGGCCGCTGGTCGGCAACCGCATCTTCGGTTGCGACGACTGCCAGCTCGCCTGCCCGTGGAACAAGTTCGCGCGGCGCAGCGACGAGCCGGATTTCCGCGCGCGCAACGACCTCGACAAGGCGACCCTGGTCGATCTGTTCGCGTGGAGCGAAGGCGAATTCCTGCGCCGCACCGAAGGTTCGGCGATCCGCCGCAGCGGGCACGAGCGCTGGCTGCGCAACATCGCGGTGGCGCTGGGCAATGCGCCGACCACGCCGGAAGTCGTGTCGGCGTTGCGATCGCGGCGCGAGGATCCGTCGCCCGTGGTGCGCGAACACGTGGAATGGGCGCTGGCGCGGCACGGCGCGAATCCGTAGGGGCGACCGGCCGGTCGCCCCTACGAACGGGATTCGATCTCGCGCAACAACGCCTTCGTCACCGCATCGTCGGCTTCGGCTTCGCCGCGCAACGCCGGCAGCAGCCGGTTCGCGAGCTGCTTGCCGAGCTCGACCCCGAACTGGTCGAAGGCGTTGATGCCCCATGCGACCGACTGCAGGTACACGCTGTGTTCGTACATCGCGACCAGCATGCCCAGCGTTTCCGGGGTCAGCGCATCGAGCAGCAGCAGCGTGCTCGGGCGCCCGCCGGCGTAGGCGCGATGCGGGTCGTCGCTGGCCTGGCCGTTCGCCAGCGCCTCGGTCTGGGCCAGCAGGTTGGCCAGCAACGCGGCATGGTTGCCGGCATGCGCATGGTCGCCGCGGACCACGCCGACGAAATCGGCCGGCACCACCTGCGTGCCCTGGTGCAGGGCCTGGAAGAAGCTGTGCTGGGTGTCGGTGCCGGCGCCGCCCCACCACACCGGGACGGTGTCGGCGGCGAGCGCGCCGCCATCGACGCGCACCGACTTGCCGAGGCTTTCCATCACCAGCTGCTGCAGGTAGTTCGGCAGCAGCTTCAGGCGTTCGTCGTACGGCAGCACGGCCTGGGTCGCGGCGCCGAGCGCGTTACGGTTCCACACCGCCGCCAGCGCATGCCACGCGGCGAGGTTGCGTTCCAGCGGCGCCTGCGCGGCGTGCGCGTCCATCGCCGCGGCGCCGGCGAGCAGGCGTTCGAAATTCGCCATGCCGATGGCGAGCGCGACCGGGAACCCGACCGCCGACCACAGCGAGTAGCGTCCGCCGACCCAGTCCCACATCGGCAGGATGCGTTCGGGCGCGATGCCGAACGCGGCCGCGCGTTCGAGGTTCGCGCTGACCGCGAACAGGCGTGCGTCGTCGCCCAGCCAGGCGCGGACGATGCCGCCGTTGAGCAGCGTTTCCTGGGTGCCGAAGGTCTTGGAGATCAGGATCGCCGCGGTGCGCGCGGGATCGAGCCCGGCCAGCGTGCGCTGCGCGGCGTGGCCGTCGACGTTGGAGAGGAAATGCAGGCGGAAGCGCGCGTCGGGCGCGGCCAGCGCGTCCACCGCCAGGCGCGGGCCGAGGTCGGACCCACCGATCCCGATACTGACGATGTCGGTGACGCCGCCGGCTTCGAGCCGCGCGACCAGTCCGGCCATGCGTTCGCGCGCCTGCACGGCCTCGGCGTGCGCGTCGCGCGCGACCGCGGCGGTCGAGAGGTCGCTGCGCAGCGCGGTATGCAGCGCGGCGCGGCCTTCGGTGGCGTTCACCGGTTCGCCGTCGAACAGGCGCCGCAGCGCGCCGGCGAAATCGCGTTCGCGGGCGAAATCGAACAGCGCGGCGAACGCGGCGCGGTCGATGCGCTGGCGCGCGAAACTGGCGTACAGCGGGCCGACGCGCAGCGCCAGGTCGCCGGCGCGCGCCGGGTCGGCCGCGATCAGGTCCCGCAGCGATGCCTCCGCCAGTCGCTGCGCGTGCGCATCGAGACTGGCGAGGCCGCGGTTCACGCGGCCTGTTTCGGGATCGACCGGTTCGTATGCGTCAACGCATTGTGGCGATCGACGTACACCAGCGTCGGCTTGAACTCCGCCGCCTCGGCTTCGTCGCACTGGCCGTAGGCGCAGATGATCACCAGGTCGCCGACCGACGCGCGGTGCGCCGCCGCGCCGTTCACCGAGATGATGCCGCTGCCTTCCTCGCCGCGGATGGCGTAGGTGGCGAAGCGCTTGCCGTTGTTGACGTTGTAGATCTCGATCCGCTCGTATTCGCGGATGCCGGAGATGTCGAGCAGGCGGCCGTCGATCGCGCAGGAGCCTTCGTAGTGCAGCTCGGCGTGGGTGACGGTGGCGCGGTGGATCTTGGCTTTGAGCAGCGTCAGTTGCATGGCGTCGTCCGGCGCCCGGGGAGGTGCGGGCTCGAAAAGTGTAGGAGCCGCGTTTCCGCGCTGCAACATAACCGCCCGCGGCATTCAGCCGGCGCTGCCGCCCGGGTCGAATTCGAGGTTGTCGATCAGGCGGGTGCGGCCCAGCCGCGCCGCGACCAGCGCCACCCGCGGCCCGGGCTCGCCGTCGGCCGGCTCGGACAGGTCCGGGCGCCGCACCACGGCGTAATCGGGCGCGAAGCCGGCGGCGCGCAGCCCGGCCTCGGCCGCCGCCTCGACCCCGGCGCGCGGGCGCCCGGCCAGGATCGCCTCGCGCATGGACTGCAGGGTGCGGAAGATGCCGGCCGCGACCGGGCGCTCCGCGGCCGAGAGGTACTGGTTGCGCGAACTCATCGCCAGCCCGTCGGCCTCGCGCAGGGTCGGCGCGGCGACGATCTCCAGCGCGAACGCGAGGTCGCGCGCCATCGCCCGGATCACCGCGAGCTGCTGGTAGTCCTTGCGCCCGAACACCGCGACGTCGGCCTGCGCCTGGTTGAACAGCCGCGCGACCACGGTCGCGACGCCGTCGAAATGCCCGGGGCGATGCGCGCCTTCCAGCGTGTCGCCCACGTTCGGCACGTGCATGCGCACCGCGCCCTCGGTGCCGAACGGATACATCGCCTCCACCGACGGCAGCCACAGCGCGTCGCAACCGGCGGCTTCGAGCCCGGCGGCGTCCTGCTGCGGCGTGCGCGGGTAGCGCGAGAAATCCTCGTTCGGGCCGAACTGGGTGGGATTCACGAACACGCTCGCGACCACGCGGTCGGCGTGGCGTTTCGCGATTTCCACCAGCGAGTAATGCCCGGCGTGCAGGTTGCCCATGGTCGGCACGAAGCCGACGCGCAGGCCGGCGCGTTTCCATTCGCCGACGCGATCACGGAGACGCGAGAGTTCGGTGATGGTTTCGATCATGCGTAGGAATGCGCTTCGTCCGGGAACGAGCCATCGCGCACCGCGGCGACGTAAGCCTGCACCGCGCCGGCGACCGAACCGCCTTCGGCAAGGAAATCCTTCACGAACTTCGGCCGGCGGTGGCCGCCATCGAGCCCGAGCAGGTCGTGCAGCACCAGCACCTGGCCGTCGCAGCCGGGCCCGGCGCCGATTCCTATCGTGGGAATCGCGAGGTCGGCGGTGATCGCGGCCGCGAGCGCCGACGGCACGCATTCCAGCACCAGCAGCGAGGCGCCGGCGTCCTGCACCGCGCGCGCGTCCTCGCGCAGCTTCTTCGCCGCGGCTTCGTCGCGGCCCTGCACCTTGAAGCCGCCGAAGCGGTTCACCGACTGCGGCGTCAGCCCCAGGTGCGCGCACACCGGGATCTCGCGTTCGACCAGGAAACGGATGGTCCCGAGCTTGTGGCCCGCCCCTTCCAGCTTGACCATGCCCGCGCCGGCCTGGACGAAACGCACCGCCGCCGCGTGCGCCTGTTCCGGCGTGGCGTCGCTGCCGAAGGGGAAATCCGCGATCTTCAGCGCGCGCCGCGCGCCACGGGCCACGCAACGCGTGTGGTAGACGATCGCATCGACGGTGACCGGCAGGGTCGAACCCAGGCCCATCACCACCATGCCCAGCGAATCGCCGATCAGGATCAGGTCGACGTCGTTGGCGTCGAGCGCGCGCGCGAAACCCGCGTCGTAGGCGGTCAGCATCGCCAGCTTGCGGCCGGCCTGCTTGGCTTCGGCCAGCATCGGCACGGTGAAGGGCGGGGATTTGTCTGCGCCGCTGCTCATGGCGACTCCGTGTTCCGGCGTGGGTGGCTAGCCTATCGCCTCCATGCCGTCGGCAGCCATCGCCGCCGGCAGGTCGCGCGCGGGGCCGTGCCCGGGGATCGAAACCCGTGGCGCGATTTCCAGCAGCGGGCGCAGCGCGAACGCGCGCTCGTGCAGGTGCGGATGCGGCACGCGCAGGCCGGGTTCGTCGATGACCGCATCGCCGTAGAGCAGCAGGTCAAGGTCGAGCGTGCGCGGGCCCCAGCGGGTTTCGCCGGCGCGATCGCGGCCGTGCGCGCGTTCGATTTCGAACAACCGCCCGAGCAGGTCGCGCGCGGGCAGCCGCGTTTCGAGCATCGCCACCGCGTTGAGGAAATCCGGCTGCGCGGCCAGGCCCCAGGCCGGCGTGCGGTAGCGGCGCGAAGCCCGCAGCAGTTGCGTGCCCGGCAGCGCGTCCATGCGCGCGAGCGCGGAAGCGAAGGCCTCGGCGACATCGCCGAGGTTGCCGCCGAGGCCGACGAAGGCGCGGACGCTCACCCTGCCCCGCCGCCGCGCCGGCGGCGCCGACGCCTGCGGCCCGGGGCGGCATCGGTGGCCGCGTCGACGGTCGCGTCGGCGAAATCGGCTTCGTCCAGCGCTTCGGCCTGCGGCGCGCCGGCCTGTAGCTCGCGCCAGTAGGCGACGTCCTCGGCGTGTTCGGGCGCCGCGGCCTGGCGCAGCACCAGGAAATCGAACGCGGCGCGGAAGCGCGGGTGCGAAAGCATGCGCTGGCTGCGCTTGCGCTGGCGCATGCGCGATTGCAGCAGCCAGATCTCCTGCATCGGCAGCGAGAACCGCCGCGGCAGCGCGATCCGCGTGGACTGCTGCAGGGTGACGCGGTCGGCGGCGCGGCGCTCGGCCTCGGCCGCGTGCACGCCCTGCCCCTGCAACTGCATCAGTTCGCGGCAATAGCCCGGCCACAGCAGCAGCGCGAACAGGAACGCCGGCGACACCGGTTCGCCGCGCGCCACGCGCGCATCGGTCCCCTTGAGCCCCTCGACCAGCATCTTGCGCAGCGCGCCGCTGCGGTTGCTGTCCAGCGCGCGCGCGGTTTCCGGCAGCAGCGCGGCCAACAGGCCGTGCGCCTCGAGTCCCTCGAAGCTCGCCAGCGCATGGCCGGAGAGGAACAGCTTCTGGCATTCGTCGAACAACCGCGCCGGCGCCGCGTCGTGCAGCAACGGCGCCAGCGCCGGCATCGGCGCGGCGGCGGCGGGATCGATGCCGAAGCCGAGCTTGGCCGCCAGGCGCACCGCGCGCAGCATCCGCACCGGGTCCTCGCGGTAGCGCGTTTCCGGATCGCCGATCAGGCGCATCGTGCGCGCCTGCACGTCGTCGAAACCGCCGACGTAGTCGCGCACCGAGAAATCCTCGATCGCGTAATACAGCGCGTTCACGGTGAAATCGCGGCGGACCGCGTCTTCCTCGATCGTGCCGTAGACGTTGTCGCGCAGCACGCGGCCGTCGGCGTGCACTTCGCGGTCGCCGTCGTTGTCGTCGCCGCCGCTGGCGCGGAAGGTGGCGACTTCGATGATCTCGCGCCCGAACACCACGTGCGCGAGCCGGAACCGGCGGCCGATCAGGCGGCAGTTGCGGAACAGGTGCCGGACCTGCTCCGGGGTGGCGTCGGTGGCGACGTCGAAATCCTTGGGCTGGATACCGAGCAGCAGGTCGCGCACCGCGCCGCCGACCAGGTAGGCGGCGTGGCCGGCGTCGCGCAGGCGGTAGAGCACGCGCAGCGCGTTGGGGCTGATCGAACGGCGCGAGATCGGATGCTGGTCGCGCGGGATGACCCGGGGCGCTGCGGTCGTGGCGGGGACGGAACTCAGGGTCGGATCCTGGCGGGCGGTCTCGGGCGGCGCGCGTGCCGCGGGGGCGGCCATCGGCGGCCGTGGGATTCGGGCATCTTAACAAGCCGCATGGCGGCAGACGTGCCTTGCCGACCCCGACACGCTAGAATCGCCGCCCCGGTTCAATGCTCCCTTCGTCTAGAGGCCCAGGACGTGGCCCTCTCAAGGCTAAAACACGGGTTCGACGAATTCGTCTGGAACGAATTCGGACAGCCGCAGGCTGCCCCGAAGCGAAGCGAGGGGCGCGGCACGGGACGTGCCGCGTCAATCCCGACACGATAGAATTGCTGCCCTGCTTCAATGCTCCCTTCGTCTAGAGGCCCAGGACGTGGCCCTCTCAAGGCTAAAACACGGG
>JBGAHT010000045.1:0-23905 GCA_044226035.1 Thermomonas sp.
CGGCAGCCTGCCGCTCGACGCTTCGATCCGCGAGCAGGGCGACGCCGGCGTACCCGTGGTCGCGGCCCGCCCGGATTCGCCGGTGGCGGCGCAATGGCGGGCATTGGCGGCCCGGGTGGTCGAGGAACTGGAGAAACGTCCGCGCGCGCCGGCCGGGATCGAGTTGTCGTTGCGGTAGGAGCGCCCTTGAGGGCGCGTCCGGATGCGGCTGTCGCGCCTTGAAAGGCGCTCCTACAATATCGCCATCATTTCCGGGAACACCGCATGAGCATCAAGAGCGACCGCTGGATCCGCCGCATGGCCCGGGAACACGGCATGCTGGAGCCGTTCGAGCCCGGCCAGGTCAAGCAGGTCGACGGCAACCGCATCGTCAGCTACGGCACCTCCAGTTACGGCTACGACGTGCGTTGCTCGCGCGAGTTCAAGGTGTTCACCAACATCAACTCGACGATCGTCGACCCCAAGCATTTCGACCCGAAGAGCTTCGTCGACGTGGTCGCCGACGAATGCATCATCCCGCCCAATTCGTTCGCGCTCGCGCGCACGGTCGAGTATTTCCGCATCCCGCGCGACACCCTGGTGGTCTGCCTCGGCAAGAGTACCTACGCGCGTTGCGGCATCATCGTCAACGTGACGCCGCTGGAACCGGAGTGGGAAGGGCACGTCACGCTCGAGTTCAGCAACACCACGCCGTTGCCGGCGCGCATCTACGCCAACGAAGGCGTGGCGCAGATGCTGTTCTTCCAGGCCGATGCCGACGACGTGTGCGAGACCAGCTACAAGGACCGCGGCGGCAAGTACCAGGGCCAGACCGGGGTCACGCTGCCGAAGACCTGATGGCCCTCTCCCGGCGCTGCGCGCCAGCTCCTCCCACGGAGGGGAGAGGGAAAGACAAAGCGAGGTACGTTTGCTTTTTCCTCTCCCCTTGAGGGAGAGGATGCCCGAAGGGCAGGAGAGGGGTCGATTTCGCCTCAACGCTTCTCGTAGGTGACGAAAAACCCCTGCAAATCGCCGTTCTCGATGTAGGGCTGCACGCCGACCACATGGTAGCCGTGTGCGTAGAACGCCTTGTGCGCGGCGCTGAGGTCGTTGGCCGCGCCGCCCTTGCGGAAGCCCCAGGTCGCGTCGACCCAGATCGTCACCGCCGGCAACTGCCCGCGTTCGGCGTCGGCGGCCGACTGTTCCGGCGATTTCCCGAACAGGCCGGCATGGGCGGGAACGGCGACGGCGAGCAGCAACGCGAGCAGCAGGATCCGGGTCATCGCGAATCTCCTTTCGTTTCAGTCTTCGGCGCCGGCGGCGAGGCGCGCGTCGGTGCGGGTGGTCGCGGCCACGTGCAGGGCGATGCGCAGGCCTTCGACGATCTGGTCCAGCGGCATGCCGCCGCGGCCGGCGCGGGGCACGTGGATGAAGCCGCCGCGCACGCCCGGCGTGCGCCGCAAGGCGTGCATCAGCCCGTAGAACACGTGGTTGCAGACGAAGGTGCCCGCGGTTTGCGACACATGGGCCGGAATACCTTGCTTTTCCAGCGCAGCGAGCATCGCCTTGATCGGCAGGGTGGTGAAGTAGGCGGCGGGGCCGCGCGCGGCGATCCTCGCATCGACCGGCTGCGCGCCGATGTTGTCGGCAATGCGCGCGTCGTCGACGTTGATCGCGACGCGTTCCAGCGACAGCTCCTTGCGACCGCCGGCGAGCCCGGTGCAGACCACCAGCGACGGCCCGGTTTCGCGGATCGCGGCGCGCAACGCGCGCAGCGAAGCCTCGAATTCGGTCGGCAGTCGCCGCGCGGCGATGCGGTGCCCGCCGATGACGCAACCGTCGAGCGCGGACGCGGCGTCCCAGCTCGGGTTCGACTTCGCGCCGTCGAACGAATCGAAGCCGGTGAGCAGCAGCGTCGGCTGCGCGGCGCGCTTCACCGGAACACCAGCAGCGCCATCAGCGCGAGGTTGACCGCGAGCAGCGGCAGCGCGGTCGCCACCTGCGCGCGGATCACGCCGTTGGGATCGTCCAGTTCCAGCAGCGCGGCCGGGACCAGGTTGAAATTCGCGGCCATCGGCGTCAGCAGTGTGCCGCAGTAGCCGGTGAGCATGCCGAGCGAACCGAGGATCGCCGGGTCGGCGCCGTGGCGCTGGACCAGCAGCGGCAGGCCGATGCCGGCGGTCATCACCGGGAACGCGGCGAACGCGTTGCCCATGATCATCGTGAACAACACCATGCCCAGCGCGTAGGCGAGCAGGCAGGCGATGCGGCTGTCGACGGGGATGACCGCGGACACGCAGGCCGCGACCGCATCGCCGACGCCGCTGGCCGCGAACACGCCGCCGAGCGTGGCGAGCAGCATCGGCAGCAGCGCCGCCCAGCCGAGGGTATCGAGCAGGCGCCGGTTTTCGGCGAGCGCGACCCGCGGCCCCAGGCGCGTCACCCGCAGCGCCGCGATCGCGGCCACGACGCAGGCGAAGGAAAGGCCGATCAGGGTCGGGCTGCCTTCGCCGAGGAAACGCACGTCGCCGAAGGCGAGCTTCGGGCCGAACACCACCACCAGCAGCGTCACCAGCGGGATCAGCAACGCCGGCCACAGCAGGCGATGGCCGAGGCGTCGTGCCGAGGCGAGGCGTTGTTCGCGCGGCGCTTCCTCGATGTGCGCGCGGCGCATGCGCAGCGCGAGCACCGCGAGCGCGATCACGCCGACGCCGGCGAGTTGGGCGGGCAGCGGATCGCCGGCCTTGCGCGCGGCGATCACCCAGTCGCCGCCGGCGAACTGCAGCGCCAGCACCGCCCAGAAACAGGCCTGCACGAAGCGCCGTTCGCGCGCGTTGCGCCAGGCCGCCGTCGCCAGCAGGGCCGCCAGCAGCCAGTAGAAGGGCGCGAGCTCAAGCATCGCCGCGCTCCGCGCGCATGCGCCGCGCGAACAGCACGATCCGCAGCGAATGGATGACGAACGCGGCCACCGCGGTCGGCAACGCCCACAGCGCGATGTGCAGCGGTTCGAGCACGATGCCGTTCTGCGCGTAGAAGCCCTGGATCAGCAGCACCGCGCCGAAGGCCAGGAACACGTCCTCGCCGAAGAAGCGACCGACGTTGTCGGTCGCCGCGGACAGGGCGCGGATTTCCTGTCGCCGTGGCTCGTCGACCCCGTCGCCACTTTTTTCCGCGGCCGACTCGGCCATGGGCGCGAGCAGCGGTCGCACCGTCTGCGCGTGCCCGGCGATGTCGATCAGGCCGAACATGCTCAGCAACTGGCGCAGGCCGAGGTAGGCGATGAGCAGGCGCGCGAGCGTCACTCCCCGCAGGCGCGCGATCCACGCATGCATGTGCTCGCGCAGGCCGGCGCGTTCGAGCAAGCCGATGGTCGGAAGCGTGAGCACGAACAGCATCAGCGCGCGGTTGGAAACGAAAGACTCGCCGAGCAGCGCCAGCAGTTCGCCCAGCGGCTTGCCCGCGAGCAGGCCGCTCGCCAGCCCCGCCGCGACCACAACCGCGATCGGGTTCAGGCGCAGCACGAAGCCGACGACCACGACCGCGATGCCGAGCAGCGGCCAGTAATTCACGCGCGATCCCCGGGCGCGCGAATGGCCACGCCCTCGGCTTCCAGCGCGCTGCGCAGCCCGCGCGCGAATTCCGCCGCGTCCGCGCGGTCGCCGTGCAGGCACAGCGTGTCGGCGCGGATCGGCAGGCGCGTGCCGTCGCGGGCGACGACGATGCCTTCGCGGACGAAGCCGCGGACCTGCGCCAGCGCGTCGTCGAAGCCTTCGATCACCGCGCCCGGCGTGCCGCGCGCGGCGAGGCGTCCGTCGGCGTCGTAGGCGCGTTCGGCGAAGGCTTCGTGGGCGACGCGCAAGCCGGCGGCTTCGCCGGCGGCGGTCAGTTCCGAGTTCGCGAGGCCATACAGCACGAGCCCGGCATCGGCTTCGCGCACCGCATCGGCGATGGCCGCGGCGACGCCGGCATCGCGCGCGGCGAGGTTGTACAGCGCGCCGTGCGGCTTGACGTGGTGCAGGCGCGTACCGGCTTCGGCGCAGGCCGAGGCGAGCAAGTCCACCTGCCGCGCCACCAGCGCGCGGATTTCGCCGGGCGCCAGCGCAAGTTCGCGCCGGCCGAAGTGTTCGCGATCCTCGAACGAGGGATGCGCGCCGATGGCCACGCCGTGCGCGAGGCACGACGCGATCGCCGCGCACATCGTGGCCTCGTCGCCGGCGTGCGCGCCGCAGGCGATGCTGGCCGAGCTGATGTGCGGGACGATGGCCGCGTCCTGGCCGCAGCCTTCGCCGAGGTCGCAGTTGAAGTCCAGCGACCGCATCGGGCGAACGGCGGTCAGCCCTGCGGCACGGCGGTCGAAGCGGGCGTCGGCGCGGCCGATGGCGACGTCGCCGGCGCGGCGGCCGGCGCGGTCCACAGCTTCGCCTCGGGCGCGCCGCCGAGCATCTGCGCGCGCACCAGCGGGATCGGCGGACCGCCGTAGGAGAGGAACTGGTCGTGGAACTGCTTCCACGCGTTGCGCCCGCCCTTGTCCCGGGTCCAGTCCTCGCGCAACTGCATGATCATCAGCTTGCCCAGCGTGTAGTTCAGGTAGGCCGGGTCGTAGGTGCCGCGCGCGGCCTGCTGGCGCGCGTTGCCCGGATCCTGCATGCCCTGTTCGCGGAACATCTTTTCCGACTGCGCCATGGTCATGCCGCCGGTGTGCAGGCCGATGGCGGAGAGGAAGCGCACGTCGCGCAGCAGCGCTTCGCTGAGCTGGCCGATGTGCACCTCGGGCGTCGCGCCGTCGAGGCCGGCGTCGAACATCATTTCCTCGGTGTAGTGCGCCCAACCCTCGGCGAACGCATAGCCGACGAACAGCTGCCCGAACTTCCACCCGGCGCGGTTGGAATGCAGGAACTGCAGGAAGTGGCCCGGCCACACCTCGTGCGCGGAGGTGAACAGCAGCGCCGACTTGCCCGGCACGTAGGCGTCCTGCTCGGCCTTGGGCCAGGACGGATCCGGCGGGGCGATGTAGTAGACCGACGGCAGGTTCTTCTCGTACGGGCCGGGGATCTCGATGTAGGCGAAGTTCCAGCGGTTGAACGGCGGCGCTTCCTCCACCTTCGCCTGCTCGGGGCCGGGGATGGTGACGAGGTCCTTGTCGACGATGAACTGGCGCAGGCCGGCGAGTTGCGCGCGCGCGCCCTCGACCGCGCCGCCCTGCGGCTTGTCGGCGTTGTCCTTGTCCATGCACTGCTGCAGGGTCTTGCCCGGCGCGAACTGGTCGCAGGCGGACTTCAGCGACGCGAGGTTGCGCGCGAGGTCGGCTTCGCCGGCGGCCTTGAGCTGGTCGAGCGGGATGTCCACGCGCTCGGTCGCGTGCAGCATCTTCGCGAATTTCTCCGCGCCCAGCGCGAAGTCCTGCGTGGCGTGCGGCTTCTGCGCCTTCAGCCAATCGGCCATCTCCTGCGTGGCCTTCACCGCCGCGGCGTTGCTCGCCTTCAATCGCGCCTGCAGCGCGTCGTCCTTCACCTCGGCGAAGATCTTGGGCACGTCGCTGGCGAAGAAGCTGGCGTAGCCGCCGAAGGAATTGACGCCGAGGTCGATGTACGAGGCCGGCAGCGGCAGCTTGAAGTTCGCCTTGATCTGCGCGATCGCCTTCGGCAGCGCCTCCTGGTAGCGGATGAACGCGTCCATGCGCGTCGCCAGCGGCGCGTACGGGCGGGTGAGGTACATGCTGGGCGAGAGGTCGCCGGTGTAGAACCCGGGATTGTTGTAGGCGAAGCCCGAATCCTCGAGCCAGAAGAGATTCCCGTCGATCACCGCCAGCGCGTAGTCGCGGCGGAAGCGGCCCTGTTCGTCGAGCTTGTCGTCGGCGAACGCGGCGAAGGCGTCGCGCTGCGCGTGCAGCCAGTCGGCGGTGGCCTTCAGGCCTTCGGGGCTGTAATCCGGCAGCTTGCCGTCGTATTCGTGCTTGCCGGCGCTGGCGGCGAACACCGGGTTGTGCTGGAAGTAGCCGTCGATGAACGCGTCCACCGCCTTGTCGAGCGCCGCGTCGTCGTTGGCGGTGGCGGCCGGGGCGGGTGTTGCCGGCGCGGTCGAGGCGTCGTTCGAGGCGTTCTGCTTGCAGCCGGCGAGCGCGAGGGCGATGCAGGCGGTCAGGGCGAAGGCGCGGATCGGGCGCATGGCGACGGCTCTCCGTGGGGAAAGCGCCGAGACTAGGCGCTTGTCCGGGGAGGCGCAACGCCGGTGCAGGTCCGGGCAAAGTCCCGGTTCCGATGATCGCTTTTTTGGGTTTGCGTGGTTCGAGACGGATTGCTCAGCCTTCGGCTTCGACAACCCTCCTCACCACGAACGGTCTCGGGCTCCGAACTCGCTTCGGGACCGGATCGCCAATGCGATCTTCGCCAGGGTGTGCGCCCGCTGCCGCGTCGCGGCGAGGGCCTGCGCGCGCGTGCACGGCGCGAACCGCAGGCGCTCGCCCGCGCGCAGTTGCGCCAGGCGGCCGCGGTCGGCGCGGATGACGTGGCCGATGCGCGGATAGCCGCCGTGGGTCTGCGCGTCGGCCAGCAGCACGATGGGTTGCCCGCCCGGCGGCAATTGCACCGTGCCGGGAACGATCGGTTCGGACACGTATTCGCGCGCGTCGCGCAGCGCGAGCGATCCGCCGTCCAGCCGCAGGCCCTGGCGGTCGCTGGCGGCCGCGAGCGTCCATTCGCGTTCGAACAGGCCATCGGCCGGATCGGTCGCGTCGTCGCCGGGCAGCACCCGGATCGGCATCGGCGCAGGCGGATCCAGCGCATGCGGATCGATCCACCACGGCGCGATGCGCACGCGTTCGACCGCATCGGCGAACGGCTCGACGCGCAGGCGATCGCCAACGCGCAGCGCGCGGCCTTCGACGCCGCCGAAACCGCCGCGCAGGTCGGTGCTGGCGCTGCCGAGCACCTCGGCCATGCGGATGCCGCCGGCGACGGCCAGCCAGGCGCGCGCGCCTTCGCGGCAACCGCCGATGCGCAGCACGCTGCCGGCGGGAATGTCGACGCGACGCCAGCCGGGCAACGCTTCGCCGTCGATGCCGGCGTCGAACGCCGCGCCGCACAGCGCGATCCGCGCCGGATGCGCGAAGCGCAGGGTCGGGCCGGCGAGGGCGATTTCCAGCGTCGCCGCGGACGCCGCGTTGCCGACCAGCAGGTTGGCGATGGCGTGCGTATCCGGATCGAGCGCGCCGCCGAGGCCGACGCCGAGGTGGCGCAAGCCTTCGCGTCCCCCGGCCTGCACCGTCGTCAGCAATCCCGGCGCCAGCACCTCGATGCCGCTCACGGCAAGGCTCCGGCCGGGACGAAACGCAGGCGATCGCCGGGCATCAGCAGCGACGGCGCTGCGCGCGCCGGATCGAACAGCACCGCGTCGGTGCGGCCGATGATGCGCCAGCCGCCCGGGCCCGGGCGCGGATAGATCCCGGCCTGCGCGCCGCCGATGCCGACGCTGCCCGCTTCCACCCGCTGTCGTGGCGTCGCCAGGCGCGGCATCGCAAGGCGCGGGTCGAGGCCGAGCAGGTAGGGGAACCCCGGCGCGAAGCCGAGCATCGCCACGCGGTATTCGCTCGCGGCGTGGCGTTCGATCACGTCATGCGGATGCAGGCCCGCGTGCTCGGCGACCGCGTCGAGGTCGGGGCCGTGTTCGCCGCCGTAACGCACGCCGATCTCGTGCAACTCGCCATCCGCGCGCGCTTCCGCCGGCGCATCGAAGGGCAGCGACGCGAGCCAGGCTTCGGCGCGGGCGAGCGCATCGTCGCCGGATGCGCCGGCATCGACGAACAGCGCGAGGCTCGCATAGGCCGGCACGAGGTCGCGCAACCACTCCGGGCGTTGCGCTTGGATGCGTGCGGCCAGCGCATGCACGCGCGCGTTGGTCTCGGCATCGATGCCGTCGCCCAGGCGCAGCAGCAGGGCGTCCTCGCCCAGTCGCATCGCGCGCGGGCGCATGCTCACCGCGGCAGCAGGGCCCGCAACCGGCGCACGCGTTCGACCAGCATTTCCGGCGGATACGGGCGCGCGGCCACGCGGCCCCACACCGGCGCCGGCCAGGCCGGGTCGTCTTGCTCGCGCGCGATCACGTGCACGTGCAACTGCGGCACCATGTTGCCGAGCGCGGCGACGTTGAGCTTGTGCGGGTGGAACGCGTCGCGCAGCACGCGCGCGGCGAGGTCGATCTCGTCGGTCAGCTGGTGGCGCTGCGCGGCGTCGAGGTCGACCAGTTCGCGCGCGTCGGCCACGCGCGGCACCAGCACCAGCCACGGGTAGTTCGCGTCGTCCATCAGCCGCAGTTCGCACAGGCCCAGCGTTCCCAGCGGGTGCGTGTCCGTGGCCAGTTGCGGGTGCAGTTCGTAGCGGGTCGGTGGCGGATGGCGGCTCATGGCGGGATCCTCATGCCAGCGCGGCGGCGAAGAAATCCAGCGTGCGTTTCCGCGCGGTTCGCGCGCTGTCGGCGTCGTAGGCGTCCGCATCGACGTCGCGGTTGAAGGCATGCCCGGCCGGATAGGTGAACACCTGCGCCTGCGGCAGCTTTTCGCGGTGCAGTTGCACGTCCCGCGGCGGGATCGACGCGTCGCGTTCGCCGAAATGGAACATCGCCGGCGCGCGCAGGGGTTCGTCGAGGAAGGGCACGTCGCGCGCGCCGTAGTAGGCGACCGCGGGCAGGCCGAGCCGGGTCGCGGACAGGAACGCGACCGTGCCGCCCCAGCAGAAGCCGACCACGCCGACCTTCAGGCCCTCGCCGCGCAACAGGCGCGCGGCCGCATCGGTGATCGCCACCGCGCGGTCGAGGCCGAGCGCGTTCGCCAGCCCGCGCCCGCGCGCGAATCCGTCGGCGTCGTAGCCCAGTTCGACCCCGCGTTCGATCGGCGCGAAGTAATCGGGCGCCACCGCGACGTAGCCCGCCGCCGCGTAACCGTCGGCGACGCTGCGGATGTGCGCGTTCACGCCGAAGATTTCCTGCACCACGACCAGCGCGCCCAGCGGCGCGCCCTCGGGATCGGCGCGCCATGCGCCGATGCTGCCGTCCGGGGTGTCGATGGCGATATCGCGACCCATGCCTCGCTCCTGTGCGGCTCGACCCGATTCTAGCGCCGCCCGCCTATAATTCGCGCATGTCGCTCGCCAGCCCGAAAGTCGGATTCGTCAGCCTCGGCTGCCCCAAGGCGCTGGTCGATTCCGAGCGCATCCTCACCCAGCTCCGCGTCGAGGGTTACGACCTGGTGCAAAGCTACGACGATGCCGACGTGGTGGTGGTCAACACCTGCGGCTTCATCGACAGCGCGGTGGTCGAATCGCTGGACGCGATCGGCGAGGCGATGGCGGAGAACGGCAAGGTCATCGTCACCGGCTGCCTGGGCAAGCGCAGCGAGGTGATCCGCGAGGCCTATCCGGACGTGCTTTCGATCAGCGGCCCGCAGGACTACCAGAGCGTGATGGAAGCGGTGCACGTCGCGCTGCCGCCGAAGCACGATCCGTTCATCGACCTGGTGCCGGATTACGGGCTGAAGTTGACGCCGAAGCACTACGCGTATCTCAAGATTTCCGAAGGCTGCAACCACCGCTGCAGCTTCTGCATCATCCCGTCGATGCGTGGCGACCTCGTTTCGCGCCCGGTCGACGAGGTGCTGCGCGAGGCCGAGAAGCTGGTGCGCGGCGGGGTGAAGGAACTGCTGGTCGTCTCGCAGGACACCAGCGCCTACGGCGTCGACGTGAAGTACGCCGAGCGCACCTGGCGCGACAAGCAGTACCAGACGCGGATGAAGGCGCTGTGCGAAGGACTGTCCGAGCTCGGTGCGTGGACGCGGCTGCATTACGTGTATCCGTATCCGCACGTGGACGAGATCATCCCGCTGATGGCGGAAGGAAAAATCCTTCCCTACCTCGACATTCCGTTCCAGCACGCCAGCCCGCGCGTGCTGAAGCTGATGAAGCGCCCCGGCGCGGTGGACAAGACCCTCGAACGCATCCAGCGCTGGCGCGCGACCTGCCCGGAACTGGCCATCCGCAGCACCTTCATCGTCGGGTTCCCCGGCGAGACCGAGGCCGAATTCGAGGAGCTGCTGGATTTCCTCGACGAAGCGCAGCTCGATCGCGTCGGCGCCTTCGCCTATTCGCCGGTGGAAGGCGCGAAGGCCAACGACTTGCCCGATCCGGTGGACGAAGGCGTCAAGCAGGAACGCCTCGCGCGCTTCATGGACAGGCAGGCGGCGATCAGCGAAGCGCGGCTTGCGGCAAAGGTCGGCACGGTGCAGCAGGTGATCGTCGATGCGATCGACGGCGAGCTCGCCATCGCGCGATCGAAGGCGGACGCGCCGGAGATCGATGGCCTGGTGCAGGTCCAGGACGGTCGCGAAGCCGGCCTTGCGCCCGGCGATTTCGCCTTCGTGCGGATCATGGGCAGCGACGAGCACGACCTGTACGGCGAGGTCGAATACAACGCCTGAACCTCGCGCCGGCTTGACGGTGTCGCGGCATACTCCGCGCACGCCATGACCGGGAATACGCGCATGTCCGTTTCCAGCCTGTTCAACCGCCTGGCCAAGTGGGCCTCGCGCTTCACCGGCCGGCCGCTGTGCTTCGCGCTGGCGCTGCTGGTGGTGCTGGCCTGGGTCGTGACCGGCCCGATCTTCCAGTTCAGCAACACCTGGCAGCTGGTGATCAACACCGGCACCACCATCGTCACCTTCCTGATGGTGTTCCTGATCCAGAACTCGCAGAACCGCGATACCGAGGCGATCCAGCTCAAGCTGGACGAGTTGATCCGGGCCACGCGCGGCGCGCACAACGCGCTGCTCGACCTGGAGGAGCTCGAGGAACACGAACTGGACGCGTTCCGCGGCCGCTACATCGCGCTGGCGAAGGCCGCGCGGCAGTGCATGGACGACGACGAGACCGAGCGCGGCACGCCGGAAGTGGAGGCTCCGCGCGCTCAGCCGCCCGGATAGCGGACTTCGACGATCGCGAAGCGCGCCGCGCCGGCGGGCAGCTGCGCCTCGAATTCGTCGTCCACGCGCTTCTTCAGCATCGCGCGGGCGAGCGGGGCGTCGATGCTGATCCAGCCGCGCTGCGCGTCGGTTTCGTCCGGGCCGACGATGCGGTAGGTCGCGGTGTCGCCGCTGTCGATGTTCTCCACCTCGACTTCGGCGCCGAAGAACACCGCTTCGCGGTCCGCCGGCGCGTCGTCGACCACGCGCAGGGCCTGCAGCCGCTTCGACAGGTAGCGCACGCGGCGGTCGATCTCGCCGAGCTGCTTCTTGCGGTAGGTGTATTCGGCGTTCTCGGAACGATCGCCCTCGGCCGCGGCGGCGGCGAGCGCCTTCACCACTTCGGGGCGCTTCGCGCGCCACAGCTCGTCGAGCTCGGCCTTGAGCCGGTCGTGGCCCTCGCGCGTGATCAGCGCGGTGCTGCCTTCGGCGGGTGGGCGCCAGCGTCCCATCGGAACGCCGGTGTTACTTGCGCCCGCCGAAAATCCCGCCGAGCACGCCGCGCAGGATCTGCCGCCCCACCTGGCTGCCCATCGTGCGCGCGGTCTGCTTGGCCATGGCCTCGATCATGCCCTGGCGGCGCTTGGTGCCGAACAGCGCGTCCTTGACCGCGTCGCCGAAGCCGCCGCCCTGGTCCTGCTGCTGCGGCGCCTGCGCGGCGCCGCGCTTGTCGTCGCCGGCGACTGGCGCATCCGCGTCCGCGTGGCGCGCGGCCAGTTTTTCCGCCGCGGATTCGCGGTCGATGGCCTTGTCGTACTTCGCGCCGACCGGACTGCCGGCGCGCACCTGCGCGCGCTCGGCATCGGTGATCGCGCCCATGCGGCAACGCGGCGGCGCGACCAGGGTCTTCTCCACCGGCATCGGCACGCCCTTGTCGAGCAGCATCGACACCAGCGCCTCGCCCACGCCGAGCTGGCCGATGGCCTGCGCCACGTCCAGGTTCGGGTTCGCGACGAAGGTCTCGGCCGCGGTCTTCACCGCCTTCTGGTCGCGCGGGGTGAAGGCGCGCAGCGCGTGCTGCACGCGGTTGCCGAGCTGGCCGAGCACGTTGTCGGGCACGTCGTCGGGGAACTGCGAGCAGAAGTACACGCCCACGCCCTTGGAGCGGATCAGGCGTACGACCTGCTCGATGCGCTGCTGCAGCGCCGGCGGCGCGTCGTCGAACAGCAGGTGCGCCTCGTCGAACACGAATACCAGCTTCGGCTTGTCGAGGTCGCCGACCTCGGGCAGGGTTTCGAACAGCTCCGACAGCAGCCACAGCAGGAAGCTGGAATACAGCCGCGGCTTCAGGATCAGCTGGTCGGCGGCGAGGATCGAGATCATGCCGCGCCCGTCCTGGGTGGTGCGCATGATGTCGGACAGCTCCAGCGCGGGTTCGGCGAAGAACGCGTCGCCGCCCTGCTGTTCGATCTGCAGCAGCGCGCGCTGGATCGCGCCGATCGACTGCGTGCTCACCAGCCCGTACTTGCCGGAGATGTCCTTGCGGTTGTCGCTGACGTAAGTGAGCAGCGCGCGCAGGTCGGCGAGGTCGAGCAGCAGCCAGCCGTTGTCGTCGGCCAGCTTGAACACGATCTCGAGCACGCCTTCCTGGGTGTCGTTGAGTTCGAGGATGCGGCCGAGCAGGGTCGGGCCGATCTCGCTGACGGTGCCGCGCACCGGGTGCCCGAGCTTGCCGTACAGGTCCCAGAAGATGACCGGGTTGGCTTCGTTGCGGTAATCCTTCACGCCGATCTCGGCGACGCGCTGCTGCAGCTTGTCGCTCGACGATCCCGCGACCGCGAGCCCGGCGACGTCGCCCTTCACGTCGGCCATGAACACCGGCACGCCCAGGCGCGAAAAACCTTCGGCCAGCGTCATCAGCGTCACCGTCTTGCCGGTGCCGGTGGCGCCGGCGACCAGGCCGTGGCGATTGCCGTACTTCGGCAGCAGGAACACCTGTCCGCTGTCCGGGGTGGTCACGGCCTTGCCGACGAGGATGGGATCCATGTGATGCGGGTTCCGGTTTCGGGAACGCGATTCTATGCGCGGGCCACAAGTGCCGCGAGCGGGTTGCGGCGTTTCCCGCGGGGCGGCTACCCTGCGTTCATTTCCCGCATTTTCCCCACACCCATGCCGATTTCGCTCCGCCGCCCGGTCCTTGCCGTGGCGGGCCTGCTGCTTGCCTCGTTGTTCCTTCCCGCTGCCTTCGCCCGCGACAACCGGGTCGAGGCCTTGAACCAGCGCATGGCCACGGCCGAGGCGCAGTACACCCAGGCGCTGGACGACGCCGATGCCGGCGACGACGGCGCCCAGGCGCGCGCCGACGCGGCGCTCAAGCAGATGGAAGCGGTGGTCTCGGACTGCGGCCGCACCCGCGGCTGCGACCTGCAGGCGATCCTCGCCACCTACAAGCGCCTGCTGGAACGCCCGGTGGCCGACGACATGGACGACGAGGACGACGACCTCGACCCGGTCGACGTCACCGGCAACGGCGTGCCCGCCAATGCCAACGCCGGCGCGCTGCTGGACGCGGGCAACCGCAGCTTCGTTCAGAACGTGCAGTTCAACCCCGCGGTGCAGGCCGGCATCCGCCGCTGGCTCACCGACATGCGCCCGGCGCTGCTCGCCAGCTACGAGAACTTCGAATACCTGAAGCCGCAGATGGCGCCCGCGTTCCAGCGCGCGGGCCTGCCCGAGGCGCTGCTGTTCGGGATCATGGCCAAGGAATCCAACGGCAAGGTGCACGCGGTGTCGCGCGCCGGCGCCGCGGGCCCGCTGCAGTTCATGCCCTCGACCGGCCGCAGCTACGGCCTGGGCAACGACGGCAGCGGCTTCGACACCCGCTACGACCCGCGTTCGGCCGCGCAAGCGGCGGCCAGCTACCTGCAGCAGCGCTACGCCGAATTGAACGGCAGCATCGAGTTGTCGCTGGCCGCGTACAACGGCGGCGAGGGCCGCGCGCTGCGCGTGTTCCAGTCCAGCGGCGGGCGCAGCTTCTGGGATTCGGACGTGTACGACCAGTTTCCGTCCGAAACCCGCGACTACGTGCCGATGGTGATCGCCGCGGCATGGCTGTACCTGCATCCGCGCGAATATGGCTTGCGCTGGCCGCGGGTTTCGTCGAACCCCTCGTCGATGCGCCTGCAGCGCCCGACCTCGCTCAACGAGCTCGGCATCTGCCTCGGCAACGCGCGCTACAACGACGGCTACCTGCGCGCGCTGCGCAACCTCAACCCGCGCTTCGACCCGAACGCGCCGCTGCCTGCGGGGACCCTGCTCACCGTGACCACC
Source organism: Thermomonas sp. (assembly GCA_044226035.1). Classification (GTDB taxonomy): domain Bacteria; phylum Pseudomonadota; class Gammaproteobacteria; order Xanthomonadales; family Xanthomonadaceae; genus Pseudoluteimonas. Next base: position 14,252 of record JBGAHT010000045.1, read on the forward strand.
CGCATCGCCGGCCTGTACGGCCGTTACTGCGTGCAGGGCGAACGCGCCGAACTTGCGCGGCAGCTGATGGTGAGCGACGCGCGCACCGCGGTAGTGCGGGTCGGTGCCCTCGCGCCGGTGCCGGGCGCGGACGCGAACAAGGTCCCGACCACGATCGCCACCGGCAAGCCGGCGCCGGTCGCGGCCAAGCCGAAGCCGGCGAAGGCGAAGACCCATACCGTGCGCCGCGGGCAGACGCCGGCGCCGGTCGCGGCCAAGCCGAAGCCGGCGAAGGCGAAGACCCATACCGTGCGCCGCGGGCAGACGCTCACCGACGTCGCGCAGCAGTACCAGTGCGACATGCGCGTGCTGGCGAAGGCGAACGGGATCAAGCCGCCGCGCTACATGGTCCAGCCCGGGCAGAAGTTGAAGCTGGAAGGGTGTCGCGGGTAGGAGATACGTATGCGACTGTCGAATTGGCACTACACCACGCTTGCATGGCTGTTACTGCTGTCGACTCTTGGGGTGGTGAGTCTCTTGTTTGCCCGCGCCTTCAAGGCTGGGGATTGCGGAACTACTTGGAGCGTCATAGAACTATGGCGCGACTATCGTGCTTTGCATCCAGGCGGTCCGCTGGATGGGGATTACTCCCGAGGCATGTTGACGGGACAAACCCTTGTATTAGCAGGCGATAGGTATGTCTTGGTGGATTTCTTCGACGCGGGTCCTGCATGCGTTCCGGAATGGGGAACATCCATTCAGTCGAAAAATGGCGTTCAAATCGAAATTCATCGGGATCGTGGGCGCACTGTCAGGCGATTCGACGAATACAAATACATGCGCTGGGGAAAAGCCGCATACCTGGTCAGGAAATCAGAATTGCCGGATTTCATCGGAACGATCAACTGGTTCGGGCAGGACACCGGGGTGGGTTTCATGAGGGATCTTGACGGTTTTGAGGTTGAAGTCCCGCAAGTTCCGCCTGAGTACAAGGATTTCCTTCGAACCACCCCCATAACAGCCGAAGTCGTAAAAGTCGAATCGACTTCACGCGGTGATGTGATGGTTCTGGACAAGGGGAACATCGATGGCCTCAGGCTAGGGATGATCCTTCATCGCGCCGAGCGGAGTTCGAAGATGATCGCGACGGTCGAGCTGACCTCGGTTTCCGATCACGAGAGCAAGGCACGTTGGTACGACTTGTACTATCCGGAAAAGGTGCCAGCGAAAGTGGGTTGGTTATGGACAACGGGGGCTTATACCCAGCCGGATCGGAACTGATTTAGGCTCAGCGAACCGTCGCCAGCCGCTGCCCCAGCTTCACCGGCATTTCCGCCGCCAATTGCGGCGCGAGTTCGGCCACGCCTTGCGGCAGCAGCACGATCGCGGTGCTGCCGTAGTTGAAGCGCGCCATTTCGGCGAAGCGTTCGACCACGATGCCGTGGCCGCGGTAATCCTTGCGCGTCACCGGTCCGCCGTAGGGCGGGATCTCGATGCCGCCCCAGACCGTTTCCACCCCCGAGACCAGCAACGCGCCGACCATCACCACGCACATCGGGCCGAAGTCGGTGTCGAAGTGGCAGGCGAGGCGTTCGTTGCGCGCGAACAGGCGCGGCACCGAGGCGACCGCGTCGGTGCCGACCGAGAACAGGCGTCCGGGCACGTGCACGGTTTCGCGCAGGGTGCCGGTCCACGGCATGTGCACGCGGTGGTAGTCGCGCGGCGACAGGTACACGGTGGCGAACAGGCCATTCGCGAACGGCGCGGCCGCGGCTTCGTCGCCGAGCAGTTCCGCCGCGGTGAAGGACTGGCCCTTGGCCTGGAAGATGCGCCCGCCCTCGATCTTCCCGCATTGGCTGATGCGGCCGTCGGCGGGCATCAGCAGCGCGCGCGGGTCGGGATCGGCGACGCGCGCGCCGGGCTTGAGCGCGCGGGTGAAGAAGGCGTTGAAGGTCGGGTAGGCGCGCGGGTCGGGTTCGGCGGCTTCGGACAGGTCCACGCCGAACTTCGCCACGACGGCGTCGATCAGCCGTCGCGAAATCGCCGGGTTCGGCGAATACGCCAGCCGCCGCGCCAGCGCCGACAGCGCGCGATGGGGCAGGACGTAGGTGAGGGCGGTCAGCGGGCTCAACGCGACGGCATCCCGGTCAACGCCGCCATGTCCTTCGCGATGGCGTCCGGATCGAGCGGCGGCTGGATCACGCCGGCCATGCGCGCCTGCGGATCGAGCACCGCGATCGCGGCCGAATGATCGACGCCGTACTGGTCGGCGGGCGCGCCCTCGGGCGCCGGCACCTTGGCGAACACCAGCGACAGCGATTTCGCGAACGCTTCCAGCGCCGGCACGTCGGCGGTGGCGGCGAGGGTGTCGGGGTCGAAGCCGTGCGCGTATTCGCCGATGCCGTCGGGCGTGTCGCGGTCCGGGTCCACCGACACGAACAGCAGCCGCGGCCGGGTGCTGTCGGGCAGCGTCCGCCACTGCTTCTGCGCCTGCGCCATCTGCGCCAGGGTGGTCGGGCAGACGTCGGGGCAATGGGTGAAGCCGAGGAACACCAGGGTCCAGTGGCCCTTGAGCTCGCCCGGCACCAGCGCGGTGCCGTCGGACTGGCGCAGGTTGAAATCGGGCAGCACCCGCGGTTGCGGGAACAGGGAGACGACCTGCAACGCCGGGGCGCCGGCGGGCGCGGCGCGGTGCCAGCGCAGGGCGATCGTCGCCAGCATCACCAGCACGGCGGCACCGGCGAGCAGGAAGGGCAGGCGCTTGGACATCGGATCCCCGACTTCAGGCGGTACATGAAGTTCGGCCATGATAGCCGCGCCGCCGCTATAATTCCCCGCCTGCCGCGCCCTCGCGCGGCGATCGGGCCGGAGCATGTCCCAGGAACTGCAGACGATCATCGACCTGATCCGCTACGGCGCGAGCCGGTTCAACGCGGCCGGCCTGACCTTCGGCCACAGCTACGACAACGCGCTGGACGAGGCGACCCAGCTCACCTTGCACGCGCTGCACCTGCCGCACGACCTGCCGCCGGCCTACGGCAACGCGCGCATCACCGAGGCGGAGAAGGAAGACGTGCTGGCGCTGTTCCTGCGCCGCATCGAGGAACGGATTCCCGCCGCCTACCTCGCCGGCGAGGCCTGGTTCGCCGGGCTCAGCTTCAAGTCCGACGCGCGCGCGCTGGTGCCGCGTTCGCCCATCGCCGAACTGATCGAATCCGGCTTCGAACCCTGGCTCGGCGGGCGCGAAGTGCGCCGCGCGCTGGACCTGTGCACCGGTTCGGGTTGCATCGCGATCGCGATGGCGCACCACAACCCGGACTGGCACGTCGACGGCGCCGACGTCAGCGACATGGCGCTGCAGCTGGCGCGCGAGAACGAACAACGCCTGCACGTGCGCAACGTGCGCTTCGTCCAGTCCGACCTGTTCGCCGGGCTGCAGGGCGAACACTACGACCTGATCGTCAGCAACCCGCCGTACGTCACCAACGCCGAGACCGACGCGCTGCCGCGCGAGTATTCCTACGAACCCGAGCTCGGCCTGCGCGCCGGCGACGACGGCCTCGACATCGTGCTGCGCATCCTGCGCGACGCGCCGTTGCACCTCACCGACGACGGCCTGCTGATCTGCGAGGTCGGCGAGGCCGAGGAAGCGCTGGCGCGGCTGCTGCCGGAACTGCCGCTGATGTGGGTCGAGTTCAAGGTCGGGCAGATGGGCGTGTTCGTGGTCGAACGCCACGACCTCGTCGCCCAGCACGCACGCATCCGCCAGCTCGCGGACCTGCGCGCGCCCGTCGTCGCGAAGCCGGCGGCGCCGGCGATGCCGGCCGCGGACGAATCCGCATCCGAGAGCCTGTTCTGATCGGCCCGCGCGACGCTTGAATACCTTCGGTCAGCTGCTGCGCGTCACCACGTTCGGCGAATCGCACGGCCCGGCGATCGGCTGCGTCGTCGACGGCTGCCCGCCCGGGATCGCGATCGCGCCGCAGGACTTCGCGCACGACCTCGCGCGGCGCGCCACCGGCCGCACCCGCCACACCTCGGCGCGGCACGAGGCCGACGAGGTCGAGATCCTCAGCGGCGTCCACGACGGCAGGACCACCGGCACGCCGGTCGCGCTGCTGGTCCGCAACACCGATGCGCGCAGCAAGGACTACGACCGGATCGCCGCGCAGTTCCGTCCCGGCCATGCCGACTACACCTACTGGCAGAAGTACGGCGCCCGCGATCCGCGCGGAGGCGGACGCAGCAGCGCGCGCGAAACCACGATGCGCGTGGCCGCGGCGGTGATCGCGAAGAAATGGCTGGCGGACAGGCATGGCGTCAGCGTGCGCGGCCATCTCGCGCAGATCGGCGACGTGCTGCCGCGTTCGCACGACTGGGACGCGGTCGAGGCCAATCCGTTCTTCTGGCCGGACGCGGCGCAGGTCGCCGAACTCGAAGGCTTCATGGACGCGCTGCGCAAGTCCGGCGATTCGGTCGGCGCGAAAGTCGTCGCGGTCGCCGACGGCGTGCCGCCGGGTTGGGGCGAACCGGTGTACGGCAAGCTCGACGCCGAACTCGCCGCGGCGATGATGTCGATCAACGCGGTCAAGGGCGTGGAGATCGGCGACGGTTTCGCGGCGGTCGCGCAGAAGGGCAGCGAACACCGTGACGAGGCCGTGCGCGAAGGTTTCCTCTCCAACCACGCCGGCGGCATCCTCGGCGGCATTTCCAGCGGCCAGCGCATCGTGGTCTCGGTCGCGTTCAAGCCGACCTCGAGCCTGCGCCTGCCGGCGCGCGGCCTCGACGCCGGCGGCAACGAAGTCGAAATCGCCGTCACCGGCCGCCACGATCCCTGCGTCGGCATCCGCGCCACGCCCATCTGCGAGGCGATGCTGGCGCTGGTGCTGATGGACCAGGCCCTGCGCCATCGCGCCCAGTGCGGCGACGTCGGCGAGGTCTTTCCCCGGATTCCACCCGGAAAATCGCTTTTGTAGAGCGGAGCTTGCTCCGCTCGGGATGAGCCGGGCAAGCTCGGCTCTACAACAACAACGCAACATAAGGAATGCACGTGTCGAAGCAATACAAGGTCGCGGTCGTGGGCGCCACCGGCGCGGTCGGCGAAGCCATGCTGTCGGTGCTGGCCGAACGCAGGTTTCCGGTCGGCGAGCTGGTCGCGCTCGCCAGCGAGCGTTCCGCCGGCGACTACGTGAAGTTCGGCAACGACGAGGTGATGGTGCGCGACCTCGCCAGCTTCGACCCGAAGGGCGTGGACATCGCGCTGTTCTCGGCCGGCGGTTCGATCTCGAAGCAGTACGCGCCGAAGTTCGCCGCCGCCGGCGCGGTGGTGATCGACAATTCCTCCACCTTCCGCTACGACGACGACGTGCCGCTGGTGGTGAGCGAGGTCAACCCGCAGGAGGCGCGCAACCGCCCGCGCGGCATCATCGCCAACCCGAACTGCTCGACCATGCAGCTGATGGTCGCGCTGAAGCCGCTGCACGACGCGGCCGGGATCGAGCGCATCAACATCGCCACCTACCAGTCGGTGTCCGGCACCGGGCGCAAGGCGCTGGAGGAACTGGGCAAGCAGACCGCCGCGCTGCTGAACTTCCATGCCGCCGAACCCGAGGTCTATCCGGTGCAGATCGCGTTCAACGTGATCCCGCACGGCGGCGACTTCACCGACAACGGCTACACCACCGAGGAAATGAAGCTGGTGTGGGAGACGAAGAAGATCCTCGGCGACGATGCCATCCGGGTGAACGCGACCGTGGTGCGGGTGCCGGTGTTCTACGGCCATTCCGAGGCGGTGAACATCGAGACCCGCGACAAGCTCGACGCCGCCACCGCGCGCGCGCTGCTGGAACGGGCGCCGGGCGTGGAAGTGGTGGACGAACGCGAACCGGGCGGCTACCCGACCCCGGTGACGCACGCCTCGGGCGCGGATCCGGTCTACGTCGGGCGCATCCGCGAGGACTTCTCGCACCCGCGCGCGCTCAACCTGTGGGTGGTCTCCGACAACATCCGCAAGGGCGCGGCGCTGAACGCGGTGCAGATCGCCGAACTCGTCGTCGCGGAACGGGCGTGAGCATGCCGGCGTTGCGGATCGCGGTCGCGGGCCGCTAGAGTCGCCGGGGAGTCCAGGGGGATGCCGTGAGCCGTTGCCGTTCCTTCCGCCATCGATTGCTGCCGCTGTTCGCGGCCGCGCTGCTGCTGTGCGCGTCGCTGCCCGCGTTCGCGCTGGGGCTGGGGCAGATCGTGGTGAAGTCGAAGCCGGGACAGCCGCTGGTCGCGGAAATCCCGATCATCAGCAGCGATCCGGACGAACTGCAGGGCCTGCAGGCGCAGTTGGCCTCGCCCGAAACCTTCGCCCGGGTCGGCCTCGCGCCGCCAAGCGGGCTGGTCGCCGACCTCGATTTCGCGTTCGACCAGGATGCCGCCGGCCGCCCGCTGATCCGCGTGACCACGCAACAGCCCGTGCAGCAGCCGGCGCTGACCTTCCTGCTCGAGGTCGACTGGGGTTCGGGCCGGCTGGTGCGCGAATACTCCGCGCTGGTCGACGCGCCGCAGAGCGTGGCCGCGCCCGCGCCCGAACCGCTGCAGATGCCGGTCCCGGCGCCTTCGGACACGGTCGAACGCGCGCCCGAACCGGCCGCGGCGCCCACGCCGGTGGCGGAAACGCCGAGCCCGGCGCCCGCGCCGGAGCCGAGCCCGTCGAATGCGGTCGCGCCCAGCGCGCCGGTCGCGGCGCCCGCGCCAGCGCCGGTTGTCGCGAGCGCGCCCAACGCCGGCGGAGCGGTATCCGTGCAGCGCGGCGACACCCTCGGCCGGATCGCGCGCGACCTCGACGCGGGCCAGGGCTACAGCCTCGAACAGACCATGCTCGCGCTGCTGCGCGCCAATCCGGATGCGTTCATCGACGGCAACGTCAACCTGGTCAAGGCGGGCGCGGTCCTGCGCGTGCCCGGCGCCGCGGATTTCTCCGCCATCGACCGCCAGCAGGCCGCGGCCATCGTGCAGCAGCAGGTGCAGCGCTGGCGCGGCGCGCGCGCGTCGCGGGCGCAGCCGCAGCCCGCGCTCGCGGCATCGACGGACGGGCGGGCCGCCGCGCGCGATGCGCAGGCCTCGCCGCGCGTCGCCGGCGCGCGGCTCGAAATCGCTCCGCCATCGGCCTCCGATGCGCGGCGCGCGGGAACACGTTCCGGCATCGAGGCCGGGGGCGAGGGCGAAATGCTGCGACAGGAACTGCAACAGACCCGGGAAACGCTGTCGGCGCGCGATGCCGAGGTGGCCGAACTGAAGTCGCGCGTGGCCGACCTCGAGAAGCTGCAGAAGGAACAGCAGCAGCTCATCACCATGAAGGACGGCGCGCTGGCCAGTGCGCAGCAGGACCTGGCCAAGGCGCGGCAGGCGCAGGCCGCGGCGCCCGCGCCGGGAACGCCAGCGCAACCGGCGCAGGCGTTCGGCTGGTGGCCGTGGCTGTTGCTCGCGGTCGCGGTGGCGGCGCTCGCCGGCTGGTGGCTGCGGCGCGGTCGCGCATCCGGCGGGGCCCAGCCGTCGCGCTTCGACAGCGCGCGCCTCGCTTCCGCGGTGCCGGCGCAGGAACCCAAGGCCGAACCGCCACCCACCTCGAAGCCCCAGGCCGCGATGCCCGCCTGGACCCGCGAGGAATCCCGGCCGGCGCCGGCCGCGCCGTCGCCCGCACCGCCGCCGCGGCCGGTGTGGCAGGCGCCGCAGGCCGACACCATCGTGCCGTTGAACACCGCGCCCGCCGGCCGCGCGCGCCTGGAACTGGCGCGCGCCTACCTGGACATGGGCGACCTCGCGACCGCGCGCAGCCTGCTGCAGGAAGTGGCCGACGGCGCCGACGCCGACGCCCGCGCCGAAGCGCAGCGGCTGCTCGGGGGCATCGCCTGAGTGCGATGCGACTGGCGCTCGGCATCGAATACGACGGAAGCGGTTTCTCCGGCTGGCAGCGACTGACCCAGCCCGGCGAAACCGGGCTTGCGACCGTGCAATCGGCGGTGGAAGGCGCGCTTTCCACCGTCGCCGACCATCCGGTGCTCGTCACCTGCGCCGGCCGCACCGACGCCGGCGTGCACGCGGCCTGCCAGGTCGTGCATTTCGATTCCGATGCGGTGCGCGAACCGCGCGGCTGGATGCTGGGCGCGACCAGCCGCCTGCCCGAAGCGGTATGCGTGCGCTGGTGCGTGCCGGTCGCCGGCGATTTCCACGCGCGCTTCTCGGCCGTCGCCCGGCGCTACCGCTACCGCCTGCTCAACCGCGCGGTGCGCCCGGCGCTGCAGCGGCAATGGCTGTCGTGGGAACGGCGCCCGCTCGACGCCGGCGCGATGCACGCCGCGGCGCAGGCCCTGCTCGGCGAGAACGACTTCACCAGCTTCCGCACCGTGCATTGCCAGGCGCCGCACGCGCGGCGCGACCTGCAGCGCATTTCCGTGCGCCGCGACGGCGAGGTGCTCGAGATCGACGTGCAGGCCAACGCGTTCCTGCACCACATGGTGCGCAACATCGTCGGCTCGCTGATCGAGGTCGGCGCCGGCGAACGGCCGGCGTCGTGGATCGCCGAGGTGCTCGCCGCGCGCGACCGCACCGTGGCCGGCCCGACCGCGCCGCCGCAGGGGCTGGTGTTCGCCGGCCCGTTGTACCCCGAGAGCTGGATGCTTCCGGAGGAAGTCAGCACATGAACAAGACCCTGTTCCGCACCCGCATCAAGTTCTGCGGCCTGACCCGTCCGGGCGACGTGCGCCTGGCCAGCGAGCTCGGCGCCGACGCGATCGGCTTCGTGTTCGCGCAGTGCAGCCCGCGCCGGATCGAACCGGAGCAGGCGCGGGCGATGCGCAACGCGCTCGCGCCGCTGGTGAGCGTGGTCGCGCTGTTCGCCGACACGCCCGCGGCCGAGGTGCGCGAGGCGATCAGGCAGGCGCGGCCCACGCTGCTGCAGTTCCACGGCGACGAGGACGACGCGTTCTGCCGCGGGTTCGGCGTGCCCTACATCAAGGCGATTCCGATGGGGAATGCCGGGACGGGCGATGCGCAGGTGGAAAGCGCGGCCGCGCTGCAGGCCCGCTACCCGAACGCCGCGGCGTTCCTGTTCGACGGCCACGCGCGCGGCGGCAGCGGCGGGCAGGGCGCGCGCTACGACCTCAAGCGCATTCCCACCGGCCTCGACAAGCCGTTCATCGTCGCCGGCGGCCTGCACCCGGAAAGCGTGTTCGACGCGATCCAGGCCACCTTGCCCTGGGGCGTGGACGTGTCCAGCGGCATCGAATCCGCGCACGGCATCAAGGACGGGGAAAAGATGCGCAGGTTCGTGGAGGAGGTGCGCCGCGCCGACTGCCACCTCGACGACGACAGCGGGACGAGCTGCGCCGCCTGCGGGCGCTGAACGCATCCTCGCGCGGATGCGGTAGGCTTGCGCCACTCCATGAACGCCCGTCGCCACCAGCATTCCGGTCGATCGCTGCGCCGCTGGCGCCGCGTGCCCGCGGCCGCGGTCAGGTAAGCCGCGCGCCCGAAACGCGCCTGCCGCCGCTCCCATGGGCGATTCCGCGGCTGTCCTTCCGGTTCTGGAGGTTCCCCGTGACTGTTTCCGAAGCCGCGCCCGGCGCGGCGATCGATTTCCACCGATACCCCGACGCGACCGGCCACTTCGGCCGTTACGGCGGGCGCTTC
>JBGAHT010000097.1:0-2968 GCA_044226035.1 Thermomonas sp.
CCTACCCTCTCCCCCGCAGGCGGGGGAGAGGAATCAGTCATGCATGTTCGGCGAGGAACGCAAGCAGCCGCGCTTCGTCCCAGACCTCGATGCCCAGTTCCTGCGCCTTGGCCAGCTTGCTGCCGGCCGCTTCGCCGGCGACGACCAGCGAGGTCTTCTTCGACACGCTGCCGCTGACCTTGGCGCCCAGCGCCTCGAGCTTCGCGCCGGCCTCGTCGCGCGACATGGAGGCCAGGCCGCCGGTGAGCACCACGGTCATGCCCGCGAGCGGGCCGTCGGCCGTGCGCTGCGGCGCGCCTTCCTTCCAGCGCACGCCCGCCGCCTGCAGCGCGGCGATCACCTCGCGGTTGTGCGGTTGCGCGAAGAAATGCGCGATGCGCGCGGCCACGACCGGGCCCACGTCGGGCACCTGCTTCAACGCTTCTTCGTCGGCTTCGACCAGCGGCTGCAGCGCGCCGAAATATCGCGCCAGCGTCTTCGCCGTGCTTTCGCCCACGTCGCGGATGCCGAGCGCGAACAGCAGCCGTTCGAGCGTGGTATCGCAACTCGCATCGATGGCGGAAACGAGGTTTTCCGCCCATTTGGTCGCGATCTTGCCGGCCTTGACGGTCTCCGGCACGACGCCCGCGGCCTCGTCGGCGCGCTGTTTGGTCGCGACCAGGTCGTCGACCGCCAGCGCGTACAGGTCGGCGACGGTGCGCACGCCGCCGAATTCCACCAGCGCCATGATCAGGCGTTCGCCCAGGCCCTCGATGTCCATCGCGCGGCGCGAGGCGAAGTGGAACAGCGCCTGCACCCGTTGCGCCGGGCAGAACAGCCCGCCGGTGCAGCGCGCCACGACTTCGCCTTCCTCGCGCTCGATCGCGGAACCGCAATCGGGGCAGGCATCCGGCAATTGGTACGGCGGATGCAGCGGCTTGCCCTTCGCGTCCAGCGGGCGCTTGTCCAGCACCACGCTCACCACTTCCGGGATCACGTCGCCGGCGCGGCGCACGATCACGCTGTCGCCGACGCGCACGTCCAGCCGCGCGACCTGGTCGGCGTTGTGCAAGGTCGCGCGGGTCACGGTCACGCCGCCGACGTGCACCGGCGTCATCAGCGCCCACGGCGTCACCGCGCCGGTGCGGCCGACGTTGACCTCGATCGACTCGACCGTGGTCACCTGTTCCTGCGCCGGGAACTTGTGCGCGATCGCCCAGCGCGGCGCGCGCGAGACGAAACCCATCGCGCGCTGCTGGTCGTGGCGGTCGAGCTTGTAGACCACGCCGTCGATGTCGAACGGCAACGCATCGCGTTGCGCGCCGATGCGCCGGTAGTAGTCGAGCAGCCCGTCGACCCCGCGCACGGATTCGACCAGGGTCGAGACCGGGAAACCCAGCGTGCGCAGCCACGCCAGCGTCTGCGTATGCGTCGCCGGCAGCATCGACGCCGGCGCGACCTCGCCCAACGCGTAGGCGTAGAACGCCAGTGGCCGCTGCGCGGTGATGCGCGGGTCGAGCTGGCGCAGCGAACCGGCGGCGCCGTTGCGCGGGTTCGCCAGCGGCTTGATCTTGCCGTCGGACGCGCGCGCCTTCTCGTTCCAGGCCTCGAACCCGGCGCGCGGCATGTACACCTCGCCGCGGACCTCGAGCACATCGGGAACGGGGATCGGGGAACGGGGAATGGCTGGATCATCGCGATGATGTCCCGTTCCCGGTTCCCGGTTCCCGGTTCCCCGCTCCGCGAAGCGGAGCCGCAGCGGAATGGCCTTGATCGTGCGCAGGTTCGCGGTCACGTCCTCGCCGGTCGCGCCGTCGCCGCGGGTCGCGCCGCGCACGAACGCGCCGTGCTCGTAGCGCAGGCTGATCGCCAGTCCGTCGAGCTTGGGTTCGGCCGAGAACGCCGGCGATTCGTCGCCGGTTTCCTTGCCGATGCGGGCGACGAAATCCGCCACTTCCCCGTCGCTGAAGGCGTTCGCCAGCGACAGCATCGGCACCGCGTGCACGACTTCGGAAAACGCGCCCGACGGCGTGGCGCCGACCCGCCGCGTGGGCGAATCGGCATCGGCGAGTTCGGGATGCTCGGCTTCCAGCGCTTCGAGCTCGCGCAGCAGGCGGTCGTACTCGGCGTCGGTGATGTCCGGATCGTCGAGGACGTGGTAGCGATGGTTCGCGTCCTCCAGCCGGCGGCGGAGGTCGGCGACGCGGGCGGCGCGGGCGGGTTTGGCGGCCATGCGTGGATTCAATCGCGTGTCATTCGAGGATCGCGCGTACCGCGTCCAGCGCTTCCGCGACCATAGCCTGCGGCGCCTTTTCGATCCGCCGGTACGTGCGCGCACGCGCATCGACGGTGCGCGTCTGGTCGCACAGCACCACGCCCTGTGTGCGCGTGCCGGAACCCATCAACGTCACGCTGAAGCCGTGTTCGCGCGAACCCGTTCCGCCCTGCGTGATCGGTGCGACCAGCAACAAACCCGAGGCCTTGTTGAAGGCATCGGCCGACAGCACCAATACCGGCCGTGAACCGCGGATCTCGTGCCCAAGCGTCGGATCGAGGCTCAACTCGATGATGTCCCCGCGTTGTGGAATGCCCCGGCTCAAATCGCTTCACGGCCGACCGGACCGTCCTGCAGCCATTCCTCGTCCCGATACCAGTCCTGCGGGCGCTTCGGGCTGACCGCCAGCAAATCGGCGAGCCTGACCTTCGATCGCTTCGGCACCACCGAAAGCGTCTGGCCGCGCACGGTGAGTTCGACAACCGAACCGGTGCCGACGGCCATCGACTCTGCAATGGCCTTGGGAATGGAGAGGATGACCGATCCACCGGATTGCCGGAGCGTGGCGGTGCAAGACATGGCGCACTCCGAAATGTTTTACCAGAGTAAAACATACACCACCCGCGGGATGACGGCAACCGGAGTTTTCCCGCTCCCGGATCAGGTAGGCAGGGAGTAAACGCCCATTCGGTGGTTTACCGAGTTTTTTCCTTC
>JBGAHT010000046.1:0-23573 GCA_044226035.1 Thermomonas sp.
TTTGAATAAGGCCAAGTTCTTCCAAGCGGATCGCCATCGTCTCCGGTGTCACTTTGAATGTTTCAGAGAGCGATCGAAAGAACCTTCCATTGAACTTGATAGCAGTGGCCAAAACTCGAGACAACGGCCTGCCTTCACCAATTTCGTTCAGCAATTTCTTCATTCCGAAAGCGAAATCGGTACCTTCATTTAGCTGAAAATTTTGCGTAAGAAATCGGTTTTCAAACTCTTTGCGAACGACCTTCTCCGGGAGCAGAAAGAATACTGCGAATTTATCCGCCTCAAACTCCACTCGATCTCTAGAAAGTTTTTTTCCATCCAACGCTCTATCGCGATGAATGACGGACATCTCCCGATGGAGCATCAAATGCCCGATTTCATGGGCCGCTGTAAAACGCTGCGTCGTGATCGGAAATTCTTTTGAAATCCGGATTTGATTCGTATCACGATCGAGAATTCCTGCGACCGCAACCCGCCCAAATTGGCCGCGATAAACCCCGAGGCTTTCTTCTTGCTTCACTTGAAAACCGAGCAAGTGCGCAGCCTTTTCAGGATCAAGGATATCAATGGGCGATGTAGGCGCATCGTCCCGCCAGAGCTCGAAACGTTCTTTCCAAAGGCGACGCTGAACAAAAATTGCAAGCTGTTCAATATTTTTTATACCGCGCCGCTTTTCGCCAGATTCGATGTCAGCAGACAAGGCCGAGTAGCGTCCGTCACCATCCAGGTGTGCATAAGGGTTCTGGAGCAAGGTACGGCTCGCGCTGACAGCGTTCGCGTTTGCGAAAGTGCGCGCTTCTATTTCAACCAATTGCTCAATATGCGCAGACGGGTTCTGAAGAATAAATCTACGCTTACGCAGAATTTCTGATTCGTCGTTATCCATGGGACGGACCTACCTTTTAATGCGAGACATCACCCACACTTCGAATACCCACAATTCAGGCACGTCGCGCAGCCGTCCATGATCACCACGGCCTTGGTGCTGCACTTGTGGCACATGCTCGCGGACGGCGGGAAACTCGCGCCGTCGCCGGTGACCTCGATCACTTCTTCGCTGCGTTCCTCGGCGCTGTCGTCGACGGCCGGGACCATCGCCCCGCCCATCTCGCCGGCGGTGCTCAGTTCACTGTTTTTTTTTGAGCGGCGCTCGTAGGCGCGGCGCTTCTCCGCGATCAGCGCGCGCTGGTGCTCGCTCATCTCCGGGTCGTGCATCATGCCGATCGACTTCAGGTGGTCCTCGACGATCATGCCGAGCTCGGCCACCAGCGACGGCATGTACACGCCGCCGGCCTTGAAGTAGCCGCCCTTCGGGTCGAACACCGCCTTCATTTCCTCGACCAGGAAGGTCACGTCGCCGCCCTTGCGGAACACGGCGGACATGATGCGGGTCAGCGCCACGATCCACTGGAAGTGCTCCATCGACTTGGAGTTGATGAACACCTCGAACGGGCGGCGCAGTTCGTGCTCGGTGCCGGCGTTGAGCACGATGTCGTTGATGGTCACGTACATCGCGTGTTCCACCAGCGGCGACTTGATCTTGTAGGTGGAACCGATGAGCACGTCCGGGCGCTCGATGCGCTCGTGCATCTGGATGACGTCGGCCGACGGCAGTTCCGCCTCGGCCTGGGCGCGGCTGACGGACTCGCCCTTCGCGATGTCCTTCGCCTTGTCCTCGGGGGTGACGACGGCGTAGCCCTTGATTTTCTTGTCGATCCTGACGGCCATTTCGATTCCGGTGTGTTCTTGTTGTCGTGGATGGCGGGCGATGGTTTCCCCTCACCCCAACCCCTCTCCCGATGGGAGAGGGGCTCTTGCGGATGGCTTACTTCTTCGCCGCCTTGCGCGTGGCCTTCTTCGCGGCCTTGCGCGGGGCCGCCTTCTTCGCGACCTTGCGCACGGCCTTCTTCGCCGTCTTCTTCGCCTTGGTCACGGCCTTCTTCGCCTTGGCGACGTCCTTCTTCACCGCCTTCTTCGCGGCGGCCTTGCGGCCGGCGCCCTTGCGCTTGAGCGCGGCGGCTTCCTTCTTGGCGGCGGCGCTGGCGGAGGCGAGCGACTTCTTCGCCTTGGCGACGCGCTTGCCCACGGCCTTCTTCGCCTTGGCGATGTCGGCACTTGCGGTCTTCTTCGCCTTGGCCGCGGCCTTCTTCACCGTGGCGACGGCCTTCTCGGCCTTGCTGGCGACGGCGCCGCCGAGTTCGGCGGCCTTTTCCTTCACGCTGTCCGCGGCGCTGGAAATGGTCGCGGTCACGCCATTGCTCTTGCTGCTCTTCTTCCTGGCCATGTGCCCTCCTCGTGGGCGCCTTGCATCGGTCGGAACGACGGGTGGTCGGGAGCGTTCCCGGTCACGGTTGTGACCACGCGATGCTATACCCGCGCGCGACCGAAAACACCGTGCGGCCGTCGTTCCGCCGACCGATCAGAACTTGCCGTAGTAGCCTTCCTTCAACGCATCGAACAGGTTGGCGGCGGTGTGCATCTCGCCGTCGTACTCGATCTGCTCGTTGCCCTTGACCTCGAGCACGCTGCCGTCCTCGAGCTCGAAGCGGTAGGTGGTGTTCTCCAGGTCCGCTTCCTTCACCAGCACGCCCTGGAAGGCGGCCGGGTTGAAGCGGAAGGTGGTGCAGCCCTTCAGGCCCTGCTGGTGGGCGTAGCGGTAGATGTCCTTGAAGTCCTCGTACGGGTAGTCCGTGGGGACGTTCGCGGTCTTGGAGATGGACGAATCCACCCACTTCTGCGCCGCGGCCTGGACGTCGACGTGTTCCTTCGGGGTGATGTCGTCGGCGGCGATGAAGTACTCGGGCAGGCGCGCGCAGGCGTCCTCGGCGTAGGGCATCGCGGCCGGGTTGACCAGTTCGCGGTAGGCCAGCAGC
Organism: Thermomonas sp.; assembly: GCA_044226035.1. Taxonomy (GTDB): domain Bacteria; phylum Pseudomonadota; class Gammaproteobacteria; order Xanthomonadales; family Xanthomonadaceae; genus Pseudoluteimonas. The sequence continues at coordinate 2,874 of JBGAHT010000046.1, forward strand.
TCGAAGGAATAGACGTCCACCTTCTCCTTGGTCTTCTTGCCTTCGCGGATCACGTTGCGGCTGTAGTGGTGCGCGAAGGAAGGCTCGATGCCGTTGGACGCGTTGTTGGCCAGCGACAGGCTGATGGTGCCGGTCGGGGCGATGGAGCTGTGGTGGGTGAAGCGCGCGCCGGTCTCGGCGAGCTGCTCGACCAGGTCCGGCGCGGCCTCGGCCACGCGCTGCATGTAGCGCGAATACCTGGCGTGCAGCACCTTGCCGGGGATTTCCTGGCCGACCTTCCAGCCGTCCTTCGCCATTTCCGGGCGCTTGCGCAGCATGCCGGCGGTGACTTCGAAGCGCTCCTCCATGATCGGCGCCGGGCCCTTTTCCTCGGCCAGCGCCAGCGCGACTTCCCAGCCGGCCACGGCCATGTCGCGGGCGATGCGCTCGGTGAACTCGCAGCTTTCCCTGGAACCGTACTTCATCCGCAGCATGGTCATGGTGCTGCCCAGGCCGAGGAAGCCCATGCCGTGGCGGCGCTTGCGCAGGATCTCGTCGCGCTGCTGCTGCAGCGGCAGCCCGTTCACCTCGACCACGTTGTCGAGCATGCGGGTGAACACGCGCACGACTTCCTTGTATTCCTCCCAGTCGAACGCGGCCTCGTCGGTGAAGGGCTTGCGCACGAACTTGGTGAGGTTGACCGAACCCAGCAGGCAGGCGCCGTAGGGCGGCAGCGGCTGTTCGCCGCAGGGGTTGGTGGCGCGGATGTTCTCGCACCACCAGTTGTTGTTCATCTCGTTGACGCGGTCGATCAGGATGAAGCCCGGCTCGGCGTAGTCGTACGTCGAGACCATGATCATGTCCCACAGGTGGCGCGCGCGGATGTGGCCGTAGACCTTGCACGCGACCAGGCCGTCGTCGCGGGTAACGTAGCCCCTGGACGTCGGCCATTCGCGCCAGACCACCTGCTCGGCGTTGGACAGGTCGAGGTCGCCGACTTCCTTCTCCGCCAGCGGGAACACCAGCGGCCAGTCCTTGTCGCGGTTGACCGCGTCCATGAAGCCGTCGGTGATCAGCAGCGAGAGGTTGAACTGGCGCAGGCGCCCGTCCTCGCGCTTGGCGCGGATGAAGTCCTTCACGTCCGGGTGCGAGACGTCGAACGTGCCCATCTGCGCGCCGCGGCGGCCGCCGGCGGAGGACACGGTGAAGCACATCTTGTCGTAGATATCCATGAAGGACATCGGGCCGGAGGTGTAGGCGCCGGCGCCGGCGACGAACGCGCCGCGCGGGCGCAGCGTGCTGAACTCGTAGCCGATGCCGCAGCCGGCCTTGAGCGTGAGCCCGGCCTCGTGGACCTTGTCGAGGATGCCGTCCATCGAGTCGGTGATGGTCCCCGACACGGTGCAGTTGATCGTGCTGGTGGCCGGCTTGTGCTCGAGCGCCCCGGCGTTCGAGGTGATGCGGCCGGCGGGAATGGCCCCGCGGCGCAGCGCCCACACGAAGCGTTCGTACCAGTAGGCGCGCTTGTCGGCATCGGGCTCGGCATCGGCCAGGGCGCGGGCGACGCGCTGGTAGGTGCCGTCGATGTCGGCATCGAGGGCTTCGCCCTGCTTGGTCTTGAGCCGGTACTTCTTGTCCCAGATGTCGACCGATGCGGGCTGCATCGGGATTTCCGCTTCGGCCGTGGCCCCCACCGGCTTCACCGCTTCCAGGCGAACGCTGCTCATGCTGATTCCTTCCTCCCGTCGCGGTGTCGCCGCGCCCGTGTTTTTGGTGACGGGTTCCGGCTTGCGGCGACCGCGAATAGCGCGCGCCGCAGGCGTCGAAACCTGCATTCTGGTGCCTTTTTCGGGCTTCCGACCGCCTCCCGTCGGTTGGAAGCCACCCCCATAAATGGGCCTTGGCCCATACGCCGACCCCAAGATGTAGTGGCGGCGATGGGATTGCAAGCTACCCCCGCCCGGCGGGGGTGTCAACCGGCCGAACGCGCCGATCCCCGCTCCCGGCGGCGGCCCGCCGCGCAGGCCCGTGGCGACGCCCATTCAGGATTTTCAGACCGGTTTCAGCGGCGCTGGAACACACTTCGGGACGCCGCTGGCGGCGATCCGCGCCGCGCGCCAACATGGGCGTTCCGCCCACCGACCCGCCACCGATCGAACCGATGCCCGGACCCGCCATGCGCCCCCTGCCCACCCTCCTCGCCCTGACCCTGGCCGCCGCCTTCGGCGGCTTCGCCGCGACCGCGTTGCGCGACGGCCTGCGCACCCCGGCCGAGGCCGCGACCCCGGCCCTGCTGCCGGCCACGGCCGCGCTGCCGGCGGCGGTCGGCGGCACGCCGATGCCCTCGCTGGCGCCGATGCTGCAAAGGGTGCTGCCGGCGGTGGTGAGCGTGCACAGCGAGCAGCACGTGCAGGTCAGCCCGTTCGGCAACGACCCGATCTTCAGCCGCCTGTTCCCGCAACTGACCCAGGACCGGATCAACCAGTCGCTGGGTTCGGGCGTGATCGTGGACGCGCAGAAAGGCTACGTGCTGACCAACCACCACGTGATCGAGGGCGCCGACGCGGTCTCGGTGACGTTGTCGGACGGGCGCACGCTCAAGGCCGAATTCCTCGGTTCGGATCCCGACACCGACGTCGCGCTGATGCGCATCCCCGCGCAGAACCTGACCGCGATCCCGCTCGGCAACAGCGGCGCGCTGCGCGTGGGCGATTTCGTGGTCGCGGTCGGCAATCCGTTCGGGCTCGGGCAGACGGTGACCTCGGGGATCGTCTCTGCGGTCGGGCGCAGCAACCTGCCCGGCGCCGGCTACCAGAACTTCATCCAGACCGACGCGTCGATCAATCCCGGCAATTCCGGCGGCGCGCTGGTGAACCTCAACGGCGAACTGGTCGGCATCAACACCGCCAGCTTCAACCCGCGCGGTTCCATGGCCGGCAACATCGGCCTGGGCTTCGCGATTCCCGCCGACATCGCGCGCAACATCATGGGCCAGCTGATCGCGAACAAGGGCGTGGTCCGGCGCGGCACGCTGGGCGTGGAAACCCAGGACGTGGACGCGCGCCTGGCGCAGGCGCTGGGCCTGGCCGACGCGCACGGCGCGGCGGTGACGCGGGTGTTCCCGGATTCGGCGGCGGCGGAGGCCGGCCTGCGCGCGGGCGACGTGATCGTGGCCGCGAACGGCCAGCGCATCGACGACGGCGAGGCGCTGCGCAACTTCCAGGGCCTGCAGTCGCCGGACGCGAAGGTGATCCTCGACGTGGTCCGCGACGGCAAGCCGCTGCAGGTGACCACCGGCTTGCGCGAATCCGCGCGCGACGGCGGCAGCCTCGACCCGCGCCTGGCCGGCGCCAGCTTCGGCGAACTGCCCGAGGCGCTGCGCCGCCAGGGCGCCTCCGGGGTGCTGGTGGCCGCGGTCGCCCCCGGCAGCCGCGCCGCGCGCAACGGCCTGCGCGAGGGCGACGTGATCCTGGCCGCGAGCAGCGGCGGCTTCGACGACCTCGACAGCTTCCGCGCCAGTTTCGCGCGGTCGCCACGCCAGTTGGTGTTGACTGTCTGGCGCGGCGGCCAGCGCGGCCAGCTGCTGATGCAATGACGCCCACACACACCACGAGGATCCCGCGATGACACCGACGTCCACCGATGCGATGAAGGCCAGCCTCGGCGAGGCCGGCGGCCACCTCAAGCAGGCCGCGAGCCACGCCGGCGACGCAATCAAGAACATCGCCGCGGCCGCCGGCGACGAGGCCAGGCTCGGCAAGGCCAACATGAAGGCCGAACTCGCCGACGGCGCGCTGGCCGGGCTGGACGCCGCGGGCCACGCCGGCGCGGCCTCGAAGGAACAGGTCGACGCGCTGGTCGACAAGGGCCGCGACCTGGTCGAAAGCGCGGCCGACCTGATCCGCGAACGCCCGCTGGCCTCGTTCGGCGTCGCCTTCGCCGCCGGCTGGATCATCGCCAAGCTCGCGCGCGGCGGCGACAAGTAACCGCCGCGCCGTGAGCGATCCGCACGGCGACGGCCCCGCGCCCGACCTGGCCGAGGCGCTGAAGGAACTCGGCGCCAGCGGCCGCGCCGGCCTGTCCGCGGCCGGCGACGCGGCCAAGGCCTTGCGCATCCTCGTCGCCGCCGACATCGCGCTGGCGCGCAGCGCGTTCGGGCGCGCGCTCGCGTTCACCGCCGTCGCCATCGCCTTCGGCGCTTCGGCGTGGCTGCTGCTGATGGCGGCGCTGATCGCCGTGCTGCAATCGGCCGGGCTGTCGTGGTTGTGGGCCTCGCTGCTGACCGCGCTGCTGAGCGTGGCGATCACGCTCTTCGCCGGCTGGCGCGCGATGCGCTATTTCGAACACACCCGGATGCAGGCCACGCGCCGGCAATTCGCGCGGCTGGGCCTGGGCGAACTCGCCGATTTCATGCCCGATGCCGATTCCGCCGAATCGACCGCCGCGGCCGCCGAACGCGTCGCCGCCGCGAGCGGGCAGGCGCCGATCAAGAAGGGCCTGGGCGTGGACGTGACCCCGCCATGAGCTTCGACGCGCTGATCGCGAAGGTGGAACAGGCCGAACGCGTGCTGGAGGCGCGCGAACGCCTCGCCTCCGCCGAATTCGGCCGCCTGAAATCGAACTGGCGCGAGGCGTGGACGCCGGGACGCATCCTCGTCGCCGGCGCGATCGCCGGCTTCCTCGTCGGCCGCGCGCGGCCGTTGCGCGCGGTCGATGGCGGCAACGCGCTGCAGATGCTGGGCGCGCTCGCCGGCCTGTTCGCCGGCGGCAACGCGCAGGCCGCCGCGGAGGAAGCGGCGGACGCGGCGCAAAACGCCGAACACGCCGGCGACGCCGGCGCGGACGCAACGCCGGGGGCGTCGGTCGAACTCCCGGGGCAGGCCGCGTGAGCCTGCCCGCGCCGGAGGCGCCCGCCGACGAACGCCCGCGCCCGCGCTCGTCCGCCGCGTCGATCGTGCTCGCGGTGCTCGCGGTCGCGTTCACCCTGTGGGCGGCGCAGGACTTGATCCTGCCGGTGCTGCTGGCGATGTTCCTGGCCCTGGTCGGCAACCCGATCATCCGCCTGCTGCGGCGCGCGCGCCTGCCGCGCTTCCTCGGCGCGCTGCTGGTGCTCGCGATGGGCATCGCCGGCAGCGTGCTGCTCGCGCAGCAGCTGGTGCAGCCGGCCGGCGAATGGATCCGCGAGCTGCCGCGCGAAATCGGCCAGCTCGCGCCGAAGCTGCGCAGCCTGGCCAAGCCGGTGCAGGACGCGAACAAGGCCGCGGAGAACATCGCCCGCGCCGCCGGCGGCGAGAACACGTCCAAGCCCGTGCAGGTGGTGAAGACCGAGGTCAATGACCCGTACAAGGCGCTGACCGCGACCCCGCGCATGGTCGCCTCGGTGCTGGCGGTGGTGCTGCTGACGTTCTTCTTCATGGTCTACGGCCAGGACCTGCAGCGCAACGCGATCGCGCTGCTGCCCGGGCGCCAGCAGAAGAAGCTGACGGTGGAGATCCTGCAGGCGATCGAGAGCGAGATCTCGCGCTACGTGCTCACCATCAGCATCATCAACGTGCTGCTCGGGCTCGCCTACGCGGCCTGCCTGTACTTCTTCCTCGCGCTGCCGCTGGACGAGGCGCTGCTGTGGGGCACGATGGCGGCGATCCTCAACTTCGCGCCCTACGTCGGCCCGCTGATCGGCATGGTGGCGATGCTGGCGATGGGCTTCCTCACCTACCAGCCGTGGCAATCGCTGGCGCCGGCCGCGATCTACCTGGGCCTGCACACGCTGGAAGGCCAGCTGGTCACGCCGATCGTGCTCGGCAAGCGCATGGCGCTGTCGCCGCTGCTGCTGATCCTCGCGCTGATGGTGTTCGGCTGGCTGTGGGGCATCCTCGGCCTGCTGCTGGCGGTGCCGCTGCTGGTGTGCGTGAAGATCGTGCTGGCGAAAGTGGACGGGCTGGAAGGCTGGGCGCGGCTGCTGGAGTGAGCGCGGCCGGCGACTACAATGCCGGCGTGGACTTCCGCGTCGACGCCATCACCCTCGACCTCGACGACACGCTGTGGCCGTTCGCGCCCATCGGCGCGCGCATCGAACGCACCCTGCACGACTGGTTCCTCGCCCGCAGCCCGCGCACCGCGGAGCGCTTCCCCATCCCCGCCATGCGCGAACTGCGCGAACGCGTGCTCGCCGAGCATCCGCAGCACGCGCACGACCTGGGCCTGCTGCGCCGGCTGAGCATCGAGCGCGCGCTGGCCGAAAGCGGCGGCGACCCGGCGCTGGCCGCGGACGCGCACGCGCTGTTCCTGGCCGAACGCAACCGCGTCGACTTCCACCCGGAAGTGCCGGAGGCGCTGCGCGAACTGGCCGCGCTGCGCCCGCTCGCCGCGCTGAGCAACGGCAACGCCGACCTCGAGCGGATCGGCATCGGCCACCTGTTCCGGTTCCGGCTCGCCGCGAAGGAGTTCGGCCGCGCCAAGCCCGACGCCGCGATCTTCCTCGCCGCCTGCGAACGCCTCGGCGCCGAACCCGCGCGCGTGCTGCACGTGGGCGACCATCCCGAGCAGGACGCGCTGGGCGCGCGCCGCGCGGGCCTGCGCTGCGCGTGGATCAACCGCGACGGCGCGCCGTGGCCGTTCGCCGACGCGGAGTTCGACCTCGAATTCACCGACCTCGCCGCGCTCGTCGTCTGGCTGCGCGCGCACGACCTCGACACCAACCGGAGCGCGGCATGACCGCTTATTCGCCGACGGATGCGACCGCATTCCGCACCCTGCACCTGGTCCGCCGCGATGGCCTCGAAGGCTGGCGCATGCACCAGTCCGCGGTCGTCGCGCAATGGCTGCTCGCGCACGGCTTCGACGCCTCTCCCGGCGCCTGGCTGGTGTTGCCCGGCGGCGACGGCGCGGTCGACGGCGCGATCATCGGGATCGGCGATCCGCACGATCCGTTCGCCTACGCGCACGCGCCGTTCGCGCTGCCGCCCGGCGACTGGGACGTGCGCGACGCGCTCGACGAAGGGGCGCGCAAGGCGCTGCAACTCGGCTGGGGCCTGGGCGCCTACCGCTTCGACCGCTACCGTTCGTTGCCGCGCCCGCCGGCGCGCCTGCGCCTGGCGCATCCGGATGCGGAAACCGCCGACGTGCTCGCCGCCTGCCTGCGCGTGCGCGACCTGGTGAACACGCCGGCCGACGACCTCGGCCCGCAGCAGCTCGAGGACGCGGTGCGCGGGATCGCGCAACGGCACGGCGCCGAGTGCCTGTCCATCGTCGGCGACGACCTGCTGGCGCGGAACCTGCCCGCGATCCACGCCGTCGGCCGCGCCGCCGCGCGCGCGCCGCGGCTGTTGCGCCTGGACTGGGGCGACGACGCGCATCCGCGCCTGGCGCTGGTCGGCAAGGGCGTGTGCTTCGACACCGGCGGGCTCGACCTCAAGACCGCCGACGGCATGCGCAACATGAAGAAGGACATGGGCGGCGCGGCGCACGCGATCGCGCTGGCCGAACTCATCATGGCGCGCAAGCTGCCGGTGCGGCTCACGCTGCTGGTGCCGGCGGTGGAGAACGCGATCGGCCCGGCGGCGCTGCGCCCGGGCGACGTGATCGCCACGCGCAAGGGCGTCAGCGTGGAAATCGACAATACCGACGCCGAGGGCCGGCTGGTGCTGTGCGATGCGCTGGCCTGCGCGGCGGAGGATTCGCCGGCGCTGCTGCTGGATTTCGCGACCCTGACCGGCGCCGCGCGCGTCGCGCTCGGCCCGGAGTTGCCGGCGCTGTATTGCAACGACGAATCGGTGGCGTCGGACTGGCTCGCCGCCGGCGAACGCGAGCGCGATCCGCTGTGGCGCATGCCGTTGTGGCGCCCGTACCTGCGCTACCTGACCAGCAACATCGCCGACATCGCCAACGCCGGCCCGTCGAAGATGGCCGGCAGCATCAGCGCCGCGCTCTACCTCGAGCGCTTCGTGCCGGCATCGATGCCGTGGGCGCACCTGGACGTGTATTCGTGGAACGACGCCGACCGGCCGGGCCGCCCCGCTGGCGGCGAAGCGCAGGGCCTGCGCGCGGCGTGGGCGATGTTGAAGGGAAGGTTCGGGGCACAGAACTGATTGGTCGCACAGGAGCGGGCATGCGCGCATACATGGCTTATGACGATGGCGGCATCAACGAGCTCGGCGAAGTAGACAAAGCACAGGTTGTCCCCCTGATCGGCAAAGCCGACGCATCACTAACCTCGGAAAAACAGTTCGGCATCGGCTTCTATCGCAACGAGAAAGACTTCGTTGAGATCCGGCCCGTTGGAAAGTCGGAGTACATGATTTGGTCCGACATCATTGCGAAGAATAGAAGCCCGGGATTTCTTGGAATCTTCACTCGACGGAAAGATCACGTAGAAAAAATCGTTACTGGCCACGAAGCGGCAGCAGAAGCGATTTACTACTACATGGATTACTCTCGTGAAGCATTCGAGAGCAGATATTGCTATTAAGTAGCAAGTAGCCCGGACAAGTGGAATTCCCCCGGGGTTTTCAGATGTAGGAGCGCGCTTGAGCGCGACTGTCGTGCACGACAAGACCCGGTCGCGCTCGAGAGCGCTCCTACGGATCAAGGCACAGCCCGCAGACTGTTTTTCCCTCTCCCCTCCGTGGGAGAGGGTGGCCGAAGGCCGGGAGAGGGGGCGTTACAGCCAACCCTTCTGCCGCGCCAAGCGGCTCGCCTCGATCCGGTTCGCGGCGCCGAGCTTGCCGATGGCTTCGGACAGGTAATTCCGCACCGTGCCGGCGGACAGGTTGAGCAGCGTCGCGATGTCGCCGGCGGAGAGGCCGTCGCCGGCGAGGCGCAACACCTGGCGTTCGCGGTCGTTGAGCGGATCGGCTTCGCTCCACGCGTCCATCGCCAGTTGCGGGTCCACCGCGCGGCCGCCGCGCCGCACCGTGCGGATCGCATCGGCGAGCTGTTCGGCCGGCGAATCCTTCAGCAGGTAGCCGCAGACGCCGGCGTCCAGCGCGCGGCGCAGGAAACCCGGGCGCGCGAACGTGGTCAGGATCACCACCTTCACCGGCAGCTCGTGGCGCTGCGCGCGCTGCGCGAGCTCGAGCCCGGTCAGGCCCGGCATCTCGATGTCGGTGACCAGGATGTCGGGCTTCAGGCGCTGCAGTTCGCGCCAGGCGTGCTCGCCGTCGGCCGCCGAACCGAGCACCTCGATGTCGGTTTCCAGCGACAGCAGCGCCGACAGCGCGCCGCGCACCATCGCCTGGTCCTCGGCCAGCAGCACGCGGATCATGCGCCGGCCCCCGCCGCGATCGCGGGCAAGGGCACCGCGACCTCGACCGCGGTGCCTTCGCGCGTGGACGCGAACGCGAAGCTGCCGCCGAGCGCGTGCACGCGTTCGCGCATGCCGACCACGCCGTTGCCCTCGACCGATGCCGCGCCGTGGCCGTCGTCGGCGATGCGCATGCGCACCCGCCCGTCTTCGCGCGCGAAGCGCACCTCGGCATGCGAGGCGCGCGCGTGGCGGGCGATGTTGGTCGCGGCCTCGCGCAGCACCAGCGCCAGCGGGCGTTCGATCTCCGGCGACAGGGCCGGCGGCGCGTCGTAGTCGAGCGCCACCGCGGAGGATTCGAGCAGCAATCGCGCCGATGCGAGTTCGGCGGCGAGGTCGGCGGCGCGGAAACCGGTAACCGCGGCGCGGACTTCGGCCAGCGCGTGGCGCGCGACCTTTTCCGCCTCCGCGATTTCGGTGCGCGCGGCGGCGGCGTCGCGATCGATCAGCTTGCGCGAGAGCTCCAGCTTCAAGGTGATCAGCGACAGCGTGTGCCCGAGCAGGTCGTGCAGGTCGCGGCCGATGCGTTCGCGCTCGGCGGTGGCGGCGAGCCGGCGGACTTCGTCGTGCGAGAGCCGCAGCGCGGCTTCGTTCTCGCGTTCGCGCTGCTCGACGCCGACGATCAAACCGATCACCAGCGTCATCGGCGGCAGCCACGCCACCGACTGCCACGGATAGCCGATCCACAACGCCTCGGCGACGACCGCGGCGCCCAGCGCCAGCACCAGCGCGAGGTAACCCGGCAGCCCGCCGAACGCCTTGCGCCTGGGCACGAGCAGCACGCAGCCGAACACGAAGTAGCTCAGGCCCGACGGATACCACGGCAGCAGCGCCATGCACAGCACGACCATCGCCAGCGGATACCAGCGCGCGTGGCGGCACGGCGCGACGAAGGTCTTCGCGTAGAGGAACAGGAACAGCGGATAGCTGAGCAGCGTGAGCGACAGCCACAGCCGGTTGTAGCCCATGCCGAAGGCCGGGGTGATGAACACCCAGGCCGACCACAACAGGTGGATGAACTCGGCCTGCGGCGACTTGCCGCGCCGCATCGCGTCGGCCAGGTGCGAATCGGGCGCGGGCGCGAACCAGGTGCGGATCGACTGCAAGATCTTCATGCGGCGATGCTACTGCAAGCCCGCGCCATCAGCCGTGGCGGCGCAGGCGGCGCGCGGCCAGCAACAGGAACGCGGCGGTGAACCCGGCCAGCGCCAGCAGGTGCGACGCCACGCCGCCATGCTGCGTGCCCACCGCGACCTGCATCAGCGCGTTGAGGTGATAGCTCGGCCACGCCGGCGCGATGCTGCCCAGGGCCTTGGGCAGCATCGACAGCGGCAGCCACAACCCGGACAGGAACGCCATCGGCAGGTACACCAGGTTGACCATGCCCGGCGCGGCCTGGCCCTTGACCAGGGTGCCGACCAGCAGGCCCAGCGCGCAGAACGGCAGCACGCCGAACGTGCCGGTTGCGAGCATGGCGACGACCTGCGCGGCGGCGAGCGGCACGTGCGCGGCGAACAGGCCCAGCGACAACAGCAGCGCCATCACCATCGCCGCCATCAACATGGCCATCGCCATCTTGCCGAGCAGGTAGGCCAGCGGCGGCATCGGCAGCGCGCGCTTCAGGGTCAGCAGGCCGTTCTCGCGTTCCGCGCCGAGCGACACGCCGAAGCCGAACAACCCGGGCCCCATCACGCCGAAGGCGGCGTACGAGGCGAGCAGGTAGCGCTGCGCCCCGGCGTTGCCGTGGTTCAGCACCACGCCGAACATCAGGTAGAACACGCTGGAGAACGCGAGCATCGGCACGATGAAGCCGGGGTTGCGCAGGTAGCGCAGGATCTCGCTGCGCGCTTCCTGCAGGTAGGCGTTGAACACGCGTGCGCGCGGCATCGCGCTCGCCAGCGGGCGCTCGGACAGGATCGAGAGGTCGATGCGGGCGTTCATCAGGCGGCTTCCTGCAGTTCCGCGACCCGATCGTCGCGGGTGATTTCGGTGAAGGCTTCGGCCAGCCCGGCGGCGCGCACTTCCAGCGCGGACAGGCCCGCGTCGTGCGCGAGCAGGCGGCGCACCAGCGCTTCCACCTGCTCGGTGGACAGGCACAGGCGTTCGCCGTCGACGCGCGCCTCGGCCACTTCCGGCCACGCCGCGACCTCGGCCAGCGGCAGGCGCGTCGAGCACCACACGCGCTTGAGCGCGATCCGCGCGCGCAGCGCGTCCACGCTGCCTTCGCTGACGATCCTGCCGCGCGCCATTACGCACACGCGATCGGCCAGCGCCTCGGCTTCCTCCAGGTAATGGGTGGTGAGCACCACCGAATTGCCTTCGTCGACCAGTCGCCGGATCGCCCGCCACAGCGCCTGCCGCGCCTCGATGTCCATGCCGACGGTGGGTTCGTCGAGGAACAGCAGGCGCGGGTTGCCGCACAGCGCGAGCGCGAACTGCACGCGGCGCTGCTGGCCGCCGGAGAGCTTCCCGTACGGGCGTTGCAGCAGGTCGGCGACGCCGGCGAGTTCCGCGCTTTCGGCCACGCCGCGCGGCGACGGGTAATAGCTCGCGGCCAGGCGGATCAACTCGCCCACGCGCAAGGTGGCCGGCAGTTGCGCGTCCTGCAGCATCACCCCGATGTGGCGGCGCGCCTCGATCCGCTGCGGATCCATGCCGAACAGCTCGACCTCGCCGGCATCGGCGCGGACCAGGCCGAGCAGCAGGCCGATCGCGGTGGTCTTGCCGGCGCCGTTCGGGCCGAGCAGGGCCAGCAGTTCGCCGCCGCGCAGGCTGAGGTCGATGCCGTCCAGCGCGCGCAACGCGCCGTACGATTTGCTTGCGCCGCGCAAATGCGCGATCGCGCCGTCCCGGTCCGCCATGTCGCCGCCCTCGCTGGTGATGGCCGCAGCTTGGGCGCGCGCGCCGCGATCGGGCAGCGCCGGCGATCAGGCATCGCGCATGACAAACGTCAGGTGATCGTGGCAGGGTTCGCGCCTAGGCTATGCCGGCGGCGGCGATTTGGCCCCGCGGCGCGAACCGGTCACACTTCCTCGCGACTTCCCCCTACCGCGACTGATGAACACCAACGCCGACCTGCTGAAATCGCTGAAGATCGACCGCAGCGCCCCGCCGCCGCCTTCGCGCAAGGGCCTGTGGATCGGGCTCGGCGTGGCCGCGGCCGTATTGCTGCTCGCGGTCGCCGGCTGGCTGCTGTTCGCGCGCGGCAAGGCGACCGAGGTGCAGGTCGCGCCGGTAACGGCGATTGGCGGCGGCAACGGCGGCGCGGCCTCGGTGCTCGACGCCACCGGCTACGTGGTCGCGCGGCGCATGGCCACGGTCTCGGCCAAGATCACCGGCAAGGTGCGCGACATCCGCATCGAGGAAGGCCAGCACGTGGCGGAGAACGAGGTCATCGCCACGCTCGACCCGGTCGACGCCGACCAGCAGCTCGCGCTCGCCCGCGCGCAGGCCGCCGCCGCGCGCAGCCAGGCCGATGCGACCGCGGCGCAACTGCGCGACGCCGAGGCCAACGCCGCGCGGCTGTCGGCGCTGGCGCCGCAGCAGCTGGTGTCCAAGGCGCAGCGCGACCAGGCCATCGCCCAGCGCGACGCGCTGCGCGCGCAGCTCGCCAGCGCGCGCAACAACGCGCGCGCCGCGGAGGATTCGCTGCGCATCGCCGAGCAGGGCGTGGACAACACCATCATCCGCGCGCCGTTCGCCGGCGTGGTGATCGCGAAAGCCGCGCAACCGGGCGAAATCGTCTCGCCGTTCTCCGCCGGCGGCGGCTTCACCCGCACCGGCATCGGCACCATCGTCGACATGGATTCGCTGGAAGTGCAGGTGGACGTGGGCGAGGCCTACATCGGCCGGGTGCAGCCGGGCATGCCGACCGAGGCGACGTTGAACGCGTATCCGGACTGGAAGATCCCGGGCAAGGTGATCGCGATCATCCCCACCGCCGACCGCGGCAAGGCCACGGTGACGGTGCGCGTCGCGCTCGATTCGCGCGATCCGCGCATCGTCCCGGACATGGGCGTGCGCGTGAGCTTCCTCGAGAAGGCCGCGCCGCAGCAACCCAGGCAGAAGCCCGGCGTGCTCGCCCCGGCCGCGGCCATCGTGCAGCGCGGCGGCGGCGACGTCGCGTTCGTGGTCGATGGCGAACGCGTGCAGCAGCGCAAGCTGCAGCTGGGCCGCACCCTCGGCGACGACCGCGAAGTGCTCGACGGCCTGTCCGCCGGCGACCAGGTGGTGCTCGATCCGCCGGAGAAGCTCGCCGACGGCGCGAAGGTGAAGGTCGCGCCGGCGAGCGATGCGGACTCAGCTAGCGAGGACAACGAATGAATCCCTTCTCCCCGCTTGCGGGGAGAAGGTGCCCGCAGGGCGGATGAGGGGCATCGCGCAATGAGCGCCCCCACCCGGCTTCGCCACCCTCTCCCCGCAGGCGGGGAGAGGGGAAAACATGTCCTCTCCCACAAGGGGAGAGGGAACGGAAACAAAGCGAGGAATGTCATGTCCGCACTCGTCCACCTCCGCAACCTGACCAAGATCTACCAGCGCGGCCCCGAGAAGGTCGAGGTGCTGCACGGCATCGACCTCGACATCGACCGCGGCGACTTCGCCGCGCTGATGGGGCCGTCCGGTTCGGGCAAGACCACGCTGCTCAATTTGATCGGCGGCCTGGATTCGCCGACCTCGGGCGAGATCGAGGTCGACGGCCAGCGCATCGACCGGATGAGCTCGGGCCAGCTCTCGCAATGGCGCAGCGACCACGTCGGCTTCGTGTTCCAGTTCTACAACCTGATGCCGACCCTGACCGCGCAGAAGAACGTCGAGCTGCCGCTGCTGCTGACGAAACTGTCCGCCGCGCAGCGCAAGCGCAACGCCGAGATCGCGCTGGAACTGGTGGGGCTGAAGGAGCGCGGCAAGCACCGCCCGGCCGAACTCTCCGGCGGCCAGCAGCAGCGCGTGGCGATCGCCCGCGCCATCGTCTCCGACCCGACCCTGCTGATCTGCGACGAACCCACCGGCGACCTCGACCGCCAGTCCGCCGAGGACATCCTCGGCCTGCTGCAGGTGCTGAACCGCGAACACGGCAAGACGATCGTGATGGTGACGCACGACCCCAAGGCCGCCGAGTACGCGACGCACACCCTGCACCTCGACAAGGGCGTGCTGGTCGAGCAGGTCGAACACGCCTGATGTTTTCACCTCCCCTTTCGCGCAGCGAAGGGGGAGGCCGGGAAGGGGTGTTTTCGCCGCAGCACTGCAAACAAGCACCCCTCCCCAACCCTCCCCTGCTTCGCAAGGGAGGGGGCGAACAGGAAGAGGAATCGAGATGAAATACCTGCACCTGATCTGGGCCGCGCTGTTCCGCAGCAAGACCCGCACGCTGCTCACCCTGATGTCGGTGGTCGCCGCGTTCCTGCTGTTCGGCATGCTCGACTCGGTGCGCGTGGCGTTCAACACCGGCGGCAACCTGGCCGGCTCGAAGCGCCTGGTGGTCGCCTCGCGGCTGTCGATCACGCAGATGCTGCCCTACAGCCTGCTCTCGCAGATCGAGGCGGTGCCCGGGGTGCAGCGCGTCGCCTACGCGGCGTGGTTCGGCGGCATCTACCGCGACCCGAAGAACTTCTTCCCCAACTTCAGCGTCAGCCCGAACTACTTCGACATGTACCCGGAGTACGTGCTGCCCGCGGCGCAGAAGGCCGCGTTCGCCGCCGACCGCACCGGCGCGATCGTCGGCGAGTCGCTGGCCAAGCGCAACGGCTGGAAACTCGGCGACACGGTGCCGCTGCAGGCGACCATCTTCCCGCAGAAGGACGGCAGCAACGCCTGGCCGCTGAAGATCGACGGCATCTTCACGGTCAAGGACGCCAAGCGCCGCGGCGAGGAGAACCAGCTCTGGTTCCACTGGAAGTATTTCGACGAAGCCAACCAGTACGTCAACGGCCGCGTCGGCTGGTACATGGTCGAACTCGCGGACATGAACCAGGCCGACCGCGTGGCGCAGGCGATCGACGCGATCAGCGCGAACTCCGACCACGAGACCAAGACCCAGACCGAACAGGCGTTCAACCAGGCCTTCGCCAAGCAGTTCGCCGACATCGGCCTGATCGTCACCGCGATCATGGGCGCGGTGTTCTTCACCCTGCTGCTGCTGACCGGCAACACCATGGCGCAGGCGGTGCGCGAGCGCATCCCCGAGCTCGCGGTGCTCAAGACCATCGGCTTCAGCAACCGCAGCGTGCTGTGGCTGGTGCTGGCCGAATCGATGCTGCTGGTCGCATTGGGCGGGTTGATCGGCCTTGCCTTGGCCGCTGCGCTGATGCCGATGGTCAGCGCGATGAGCGGCGGCATGATCCAGCTGCCCACCGTGCTGCCGCAGACCTGGCTGCTCGGGCTGGGGCTGATGCTGCTGATCGGCGCGGTGGTCGGCGCCTTGCCGGCGCTGCGCGCGATGCGCCTGAACATCGTCGACGCGCTGGCCGGACGTTGAGGGAACCCACATGAAGAACTTTCTGGTCAACTTCGGCATCGTCCTCGTCCTCGCGATCGCGCTCGGCGTCTGGATCGTGCTGCCGTGGTACCTCGTGCTCGCCATCGCGGTGCTGCTCGCGCTGTGGCTGCTGCTGACCCGCGGCGGACGCCTCGCATTGGCCGCGGCCAAGGTCGGCATCGCCGGCCTGCCGCAGCGCTGGGGCGCGTCCAGCGTGATCGTGGTCGGCATCGCCGGCGTGGTCGGCGTGCTGGTCGCGATGCTGGCGATGGGCGCCGGCTTCGCGCAGACGCTCAAGCAGACCGGCAGCGCCGACACCGCGATTATCCTGCGCGGCGGCTCGCAGGCCGAAACCAATTCGGTCATCACCCGCGACCAGGTGCCGCTGATTTCCGCGCTCGACGGCATCGCCCGCGGCGGCGACGGCAAGCCGCTGGTGTCGCCCGAGCTCTCGCAGGTGGTGAACCTGCCGAGCAAGAGCGACGGCACCGATGCGAACGCGCAGATCCGCGGCGTCGGCGCGGAAGGCTGGGCGCTGCGCCCGCAGGTGAAGATCGTGCAGGGCCGCAAGTTCGCGCCCGGCCTGCGCGAGCTGGTCGTCGGCCAGGGCGCGATGCGCCAGTTCCGCGGCATCGAGGTCGGCAAGAGCGTGATGTTCGCGAACCAGCAGTGGACCGTGGTCGGCGAATTCGCCTCCGGCGATTCGCACGATTCCGAACTCTGGGCCGACGCCGACACGCTGGCCTCGACCTACAACCGCCAGGCGTTCCAATCCGTCACCGTGAAGCTCGCCGGCAAGGACGGCTTCCGCAAGCTCAAGGCCGCGCTCGCCGGCGACCCGCGGCTCAAGCTCGACGTGCTCACCACCCACGACTACTACGCCAAGCAGTCGGAAGGGCTGGAGAAGCTGATCAAGGTCCTGGGCACGGTGATCGGCGCGATCATGGCGATCGGCGCGGTGTTCGGCGCGCTCAACACCATGTACGCCGCGGTCGCCGGCCGCGCGCGCGAAATCGCGACCTTGCGCGCACTGGGTTTCCGCGGCCTGCCGGTGGTGGTCGCGGTGATGCTGGAAACCATGCTGCTGGCGCTGCTCGGCGGCCTGCTCGGCGCGGGCATCGCGTGGCTGCTGTTCAACGGCTACGAGGTGAGCACGCTGGGCAGCAACTTCAGCCAGGTGGTGTTCCAGTTCCGCGTGTCGCCGGAGCTGCTGTGGAGCGGGTTGAAGTGGGCGCTGGGCATCGGCCTGGTCGGCGGGTTGTTCCCCGCGCTGCGCGCGGCGCGGTTGCCGGTGACGGTGGCGTTGCGGGCGGCGTGAACCCGCTGCTCTTGTGGGAGCGACGGAAGTCGCGACGAGATACGCGCCATCGTGAATGGCGCTTCGTCGCGGCGGCGATGATCGCGCTCATGGCCAGCGGTTGCGTTTCGCTGGTGAAGGAAATCACCCAGCCGCACACGCAGGATTCCGCATCGCGCAAAACCGTCGAGCGCATCGAACGCGAAAGCCTGCATCTTGAAACGCAATCGATGCGCGCGCGTAACGGCAATCGCATCGCGTACCGCCTGCTGCCGGCCGCCGACTACCACCTCGCCTACGCGTATTCCCGCCAGCCGCATTCCTTCAAAACGAACTTCTCGTGGAAGGAACCAACGCCGGTCGCGGCTCGGGGCAGCATCGTGTTCCTGCACGGATGGGCCGAAAACCACAGCATGATGCTGCTGTGGGCGCTGGCGATGGCACGCCACGGTTACCAGGGCGTGCTGCCGGACCTGCGCAACTTCGGTGAATCCGACCGGGCGCCGGTCGGATTCGGACCGCGCGAGGCCGAGGACATCGTCGACCTGCTTCGCGCCCTGCAGTCGCACGGGCATTTGCAGCGACCGGTCTATGTGTTCGGCGTTTCCTATGGTGCCACCGTGGCGATCAACGCCGCATCGCAGGCACCGGAACTGGTCGATGGCGTGGTGGCGATGGAACCGTTCGTGGACGCGGAATCCGCGATCCGAGGTTTCGTCGCAGATGTGCGCGAACCGTCGCATGGCCTCAAGGGGCGGTTGTTTTCCGCCTATGCGCGGCACGCCTTCGATGACGCGCGCGTCGACGCAGCGATCGTGGAATCCGGCAGGCGGCTAGATCTCGATCTGCGCAATACCGGCATCGCTGCACCATTGCGCGACAACCGGGTTTGCACTCTGCTGCTGCAAGGCGGCGAGGACGAGTTCTTCCAACCGCAGGCGTTGCGTGCCTTCTCGGATGCGCCACGGGTGCGCTACCTGGAAATGCCGGGCGAAACCCACCTCACTTTGCCGCTGCGGATCGACCTGCTCGCCGAGCCATTGTCTCGGTGGCTGCCGCAAGCACGGGATTGCCCCATGTTCGCGGTGCCTGCCTCGCGTTGATGCGCGGCGTGACGACGCATCTGCCCTTGTAGGAGCGGACCAGGCCGCGATGCTGTTCGCGGTCTTCCGGTCGCGCCCAAGTGCGCTCCTACAGGCTGCTGCGCACCTCAGTTCGCGGCGTTCGCCACGACACGCCGCGCCCGCAACACGCCATCGCCCGCGAACAGCAGCAGCGCGATCCAGATGAACACGAAGCCGACCGCGCGGTCGCGGTCGAAGGGTTCGCGGAACACCAGCACCCCGGCGAGGAACTGCAGCGTCGGCGCGATGTACTGCAGCACGCCGACCGTTGACAGCGGCACCCGGCGCACCGCGTAGGCGAAACCGATCAGCGGCAACGCGGTCAGCAGGCCGGCCAGGACCAGCAGCGCATCGAGCGCCAGGCCGTAGCCGTGCTGCAGCGACAGGAAACCGCCCTGCCCGCGCGCTTCGATCCAGCCCAGCGCGGCCAGCGCCGGCAGCAGCAGGTAGCCGCCCTCGATCGCGAGCCCGGGCAGCGCTTCCACGTGCACCAGCTTGCGGATCAGCCCGTACAGCGCGAACGACCCGGCCAACGCCAGCGCGATCCACGGCGGCTGGCCGAAACGCAGCGTCAGCCACAGCACGCCGACGCCGGCGATCGCCACCGAAATCCATTGCACCGGGCGCAGGCGCTCGCGCAGGAACAGCACGCCGATCACCACGTTGAGCAGCGGGTTGATGAAGTAGCCGAGGCTGGTCTCGACCACGTGCCCGGCGTTCACCGCCCAGATGTACAGGCCCCAGTTGAAGCCGATCAGCAGGCCGCTCGCGAGCAGCCACTTGCCCACGCCCGGCCGCGACAGCGTCGCGCGCAGCCAGCCGAGTCCGCCGCGCCAACACAGCAGGCCGCCGACCATCAGCGTGCTCCACACGATCCGGTGCAGCAGGATCTGCAGCGACGGCACCGCGCGCAGCGCATGCCAGTACAGCGGCATCAGCCCCCACAGCACGAAGGCGAACACCGCGGCCCACACGCCGCGGCGCCGGTCGGCGACGTCGCTCACGCGGCTTCGTCCGCGATCTCGGCGATCGCGGGCTTCGGCGCGGGCTTGCGCGCCTTGGCCAGGGTGATCGCGACCACGCCGAGCAGGATCACGCCCATCGCCAGCAGTTCGTGCGTGCCGAAGCGTTCGTGCGCCAGCCACGCGCCCAGCACCACCGCGATCGCGGGATTGACGTAGGCGTAGCTGCCGGCCAGCGCCGGGCGCACGTGGTGCAGCAGCCAGATGTAGGCGGAGAAGCCGACGATGGAACCGAACGCGATCAGGTAGGCGAACGCGGCGAGGCCGTGCGCGGTCGGCATGCCGTGGAAGCGCTCGCCGGCGAGCGCGCCGACGATGCACATCGCCACGCCGCCGCACAGCATCTGCGCCGCCGAAGCCATGAACGGCGACGGCAGGTCGCGGCCGCGGCTCCAGATGGAACCGAACGACCACGCGAGGGTCGCGACCAGCAGCGCGACCATCCCGACTTTCGATGCGCTCAGGCTGCTGTCGGCGTTGAGCCAGAGCACGCCGAGGAAGCCGATGCCCAGGCCGATCCATTCGATCCGGCTCGGATGCTGGCCGCGCAGCGCGGCGAACACGCCCATCCACAACGGCGCGGACGCGACCGCGACCGCGGCCAGGCCCGAGGAGACGGACTTCTCGGCGAGGTTGACCATGCCGTTGCCGAGCAGCAGCAACAGCACGCCCATCGCCGCCGCGTTGCGCCATTGCGGCGCGGTCGGCGCGGGCACGCCGCGCCAGCGCAGGAACGCGAACATCAGCGAGCCGGCGATGATGAAGCGGATGCCGCCGAGCAGGAACGGCGGAAACCCGCCTTCCAGCGAGAAGCGGATGGCGAGGTAGGTGGAACCCCAGATCAGGTACACCGCCGCGAGCGCGAGCAGCACGCGGCCGCCGCTCGGCGACGTCGGATGGGAAGCGGATGCGTTCATGGGAAATCCGTGCGCCGTGGCGCGGGATTCTACGCGCCGCCGGCGAGCCGCGCGCCTTCGCGTTGCAACAGGCGGCGCTTCAGCGGCAGGCCCCAGCGGTAGCCGCCGACGCTGCCGTCGCCGCGCACCACGCGATGGCAGGGCACCAGCACCGCGATCCGGTTGCGCGCGCAGGCGCCGGCGACCGCGCGCGCGGCGCTGGGCGCGCCGAGTTGCGATGCGATTTCGGCATAGCTGCGCGTCTGTCCGGGCGGAATCCGCATCAGCGCGTCCCACACTTTTTTCTGGAACGCGGTGCCGAGCAGGTCGACCTCGACCTCCGCCTTCTTTCCGGCCAGCGCATCGGCGACCGCGCGCACGCGCGGCGCGAGGAAGGCGTCGCGGCCGGCATCGACCCGCTGCAGCGCGGCGTTCGGGAACTCCGCGCGCAGCTTCGCCTCCAGCGAACGCCCGTCGGCGCCGAGCTCGACCATGCAGATGCCGCGCGCGCTGGCCGCGACCAGCGCGGTGCCGAGCGCGGTGTCGACCGTGCTCCAGCGCAGTTCCTCGCCTTCGCCGCCGGCGCGATAGCGCGCCGGCGTC
>JBGAHT010000047.1:0-22941 GCA_044226035.1 Thermomonas sp.
CTTGCCGAAGCGCAGGCGCGCGATGCCCTGCGGCCAGGCGTCGCCGATGCGGCCGTGCAGGCGCAGCCCGTCGATGTCGACTTCGACCGGCAACGACGCGGATTCGGCGTCGCGGCGCCAGTGCGCGAACGCATCGGCATACGGCCGCACTTCGCGCACGATCGCGGCCAGGGCGCGCCGCCCGGCCGCGCCCGATGGCAACAGCGCGCGCGCGCGCAGCGATGCTTGCAGCGAAGCTTCGTCGTCGCCGGCGAGCAGCGCATCGAACGCCGCGCGCTGCAAGCGGTTGCGTTGCAGGCCATGGCCCGGCGCCTGCAGCGGTTCGATGTCCTCGCCGGCGTCCTCGATCTCCGCCAGGCGGATGTCCAGGCGCTGGCGCAGGAACTGCCCGGCCGGATCGAGCAGGAACCGGCGCAAGGCATCGAGCGACAGTTCGCCTTCCGCATCGCGCGGCGCCGGCAGCGCGTTCGCCGCCGGCATCCATGGCGGCAGCGCGGCGCGCGCGCCGGACAGGCGCCCGGCGGCGGGATGCCACGACCCGCGATAGGTGAACACGCGCGGATCGGGCGTGCCGTCCTCGTCGCTGCCGCCGAACGCCTGCGGCGAGAACGGCTGCAGCGGATGCCGCAGCACCAGCTCGTCTTCGGCGCGTTCGGGTCGCGCGTGGTACGCGCCCGCCGCCGCGAGCAGTTCGCCGACCAGCGCGGACGGTTCGCGCACGCTGCCGTCGCGCGGATCGGCGCCGAGCCAGCTGAGGTAGAACACGTCCTGCGCGGCCGAGAACAGTTGCAGGAACAGGTAGCGGTCGTCGTCGCGGGTGGAACGGTCGCCCGCACGGCGCTGCCCGTTGCCGAGTTCGGCGACGAGGCGGTTGAGGCCGGCGGCCGGGTCGCGGCGCGGGTAGTCGCCGTCGTTCATGCCGAGCAGGCAGATGGCGCGGAACGGCAGCAGGCGCATCGGCACCATGCGCGCGAAGCTCACCCCGCCGGTGAGCAGCGGCGCGCGCACGTCGGCCTCGGCGAGCACGCCGGCGAAATGCGCGCGCACCGCCTCGACCGGCACCGGCGCGTCGAAACCGGCGCGCGCGGCGGCGTTGGCGAACGCGTCGATCAGCGCGCGCAGGCGTTCCAGCGCGCGTTGCCCGGAGGCGCTGGCCGGCGGCGTCGGCAGCAGCGCGTCCAGCATGCGCAACAGCGATTCGCGCCACTGCGCCGGCGGCATCGCGGCGCCGAACCGGCGTTCGCGCCGCGCCAGTTCGCGCAGCAGGCGCAGCAGCCGGTCGAGCGCGTCGAGCGCGCCGCCTTCCAGCCGCGGCCACGGCGCGACCGCGCCGATCGCCGCGTCGTCGCCGCTGGCGTGGCCGAGCAGCAGGCGATCGAGCGCGAACTGCCAGGTGTAGGCGTCGTCCTCGGGCGCGCCGCTGCGCGCGCGGTGCGCGGCATCCAGGCCCCAGCGCGCGCCGGCGTCGTGCAGCCAGCCGTGCAGGCGTTCGAAATCGTCGGCGTCGAGGCCGGCGGCCTCGGCCAGCGGCGGGCTGGCGAGCAGGTCGAGGATCTCCTCCAGGCCGAAGCGCGACACCGGCAGCGCGAGCAGGCGCAGGAACACCTCGGCCAGCGCTTCGCCGGCGAGCGGGCTGGCGTCGGCGAGCGCGTACGGGATCGCCTGCCCGGAAGCCGCGTCGGCCTGGTCGCCGAACACCGCGTCGAGGTAGGGCGCGTACAGGTCGATGTCCGGCGCCAGCACCGCGATCTCGCGCGGCTGCAGCGGCGGGTCGAAGCGTTCGTCCTCCAGCAGCGCGCGCAGGCGGTCGTGCAGCACCTGCAGCTCGCGCAGGCGGGTGTGGCAGGCGTGGAACTGCAGGCTGGGATCGGCGCGTTCGACCGCGGCGCGGCGCGCGCCCGAAGCCTCGCCGCGGCGATGGAACAGGTCGGCCCGCATCCGCTGCAGCAGGCTGTCGCGCAGCGCGCCTTGCGCCCGCTCCGGATCGACGTAGGCGGCGATCTCGCCGGACGGATGCACGACCTCGTAACCGCCGAGCAGGGCCATGAAGTCCTTGCCGGCCGCGCCCCAGTCGCGCAGCAGCGGGTTGTCGCGCGCCTCGTCGGCGAAGGGATCCTCGCCCGCGCGCAGGCGCGCGCCCAGCGTGCGCAGGTCGCCCCAGTATTCCTTCGTCGGCGTCGGCAGGTAGAAGTGCAGCGTGCCGACGCGCGACTGGCTGGCGATCACCCGCAGGACATCCGGCGACACGTTGAGCGTGGCGAAGGCGAACAGCCGCGGCGGCAAGCCGGACGGGCGCGCGTCGCCGTCGACGAAGCGCGCGAGGTAGTCCTGGATGCGGCGCGCGCGATGCGCGCGGCCGGCGGCGACCGCGCGCCACAGGATCGCCTGCGGGTCGTCGCGATCGGCGCCGTCGTCCCAGCGCAGCAGCCAGTCGCGGCGCCAGGCCGAGTATTTTTCGAACACCGCGGCCAGTTCGCCGGCCAGCGCCCACGCCTTCGCCGCGTCGTCGTCGGCCAGGTAGGCGGCGTATTTCGCCATCGCCGGCAACGCCCGCAGCTTCGGGTCGGAGAGCGCGGCGTACAGGCGCCAGTGCAGGCTTTCGACATCCAGGTCGTCGCCGGGCTTGCCGGGCGCCTGCCCCGGGCCGGGATTGGCGTCCAGCGCGCGCGCGACGAATTCGCCGGGGGTGAGGAACTCGAGGTTGGCGGCGACGCCGTGGCGTTGCGCCAGCGTCGCCTGCAGCCAGCGCCGCATCGCCGCCTGCGGGATGAGGATGGTGTCCGGCGCCAGCAGCGCCTGCCCGGGCGCGGGTTCGCGCAATGCCTCCGCCAGCAGTTCCGCCAGCACGTCGAGCGCATTCGAGTGGTAGAGGCGGAAGTCGCCCGGCGTTCCCTGCATCCGGCCATGATGCCGGAGCCCCGTCGCGCGCGGCGAGACCGCCGCGGATGCGACAATGGCGTCGACTCCGGCCGCATTCAGCCGGCGATGGCGACACTGCGCCCGCGTTCCGCCACGATGGCGTGGCCGACCCCACACGATGAGCGACGACATCCCCACTCCCGCCGTGCGCCTGCGCGACGTTCGCCTCGAACGCGGCGGCCGCGTCGTGCTCGACCACATCGACCTCGATGCGCCGCGCGGCGGCATCGTCGCGGTGCTCGGGCCTTCGGGCAGCGGCAAGTCCACGCTGCTGGCCGCGCTCACCGGCGAACTGGCGCCGGCGTCGGGCACGGTCGAAGTGCTCGGCCGGCCGGTGCCGACGCGCGCGCGCGAACTGCTGGAACTGCGCAAGCACGTGGGCGTGCTGCTGCAGGGCAATGGCCTGCTCACCGACCTCACCGCCGCCGAGAACGTGGCGCTGCCGCTGCGCGCGCACGCGCGCCTGCCGCGGCCGGTGCTCGATCGCCTGGTGGCGATGAAGCTCGGCGCGGTCGGCCTGCACGCCGCCGCCGGCCTGTATCCGCGCGAACTCTCCGGCGGCATGGCGCGGCGCGTGGCGCTGGCGCGCGCGCTGGCCCTCGACCCGCCCTTGATGATCTACGACGAACCGTTGACCGGGCTCGACCCGATCGCCGCGGGCGTGATCATGCGCCTGATCGCGCGGCTCAACGCGGCGCTGGGCATGACCAGCATCATCGTCAGCCACCACGTGCACGAAACCCTGCCGATCAGCGACCGCGCCATCGTGATCGCCAACGGCGGCATCGTGTTCTCCGGCACGCCGGCCGAACTCGAGCGCAGCGAGGATCCCCTGATCCGCCAGTTCCTCGCCGGCAGCCCGGACGGCCCGATCAAGTTCGACGGCGCCTTCGGCGCGGAGGCCGCGTGATGCCGTTCGTCGCCGCCACCCGCTCGCTCGGCCGCGCCGGCCTGTTCTCGCTGTCGGTGCTGCGCGCGTCGAAGCCGACCGCGGATTTCCTCGCCGAACTGGTGCGCGAGATCTACAAGATCGGCGCGCGGAGCCTGCCGATCATCGCGGTCGGCGGCGCCTTCGTCGGCCTGTCGGTCACGCTGCTGGGCTATCGCGCGCTCGATACCTACGGCGCGTCGAACCAGATCAGCGCGCTGGTCGGGCTCGGCCTGTACCGCGAACTGGCGCCGGTGCTGACCGCGCTGCTGTTCATCGGCCGCGCCGGCAGTTCCATCGCCGCCGAGCTCGGGCTGATGCGCGCCACCGACCAGATCACCGCGCTCGGGCTGATGGCGATCGACCCGGTGGCGAAGGCGGTGGCGCCGCGCTTCTGGGCGGCGATCGTCTGCGTGCCGCTGCTCGTCGCGTTCTTCTGCACCTTCGCGATCTGCGCGAGCTGGTTCGAGGCGGTGCGGGTGATCGGCCTCGACGGCGGCGCGTTCTGGCAGGTGATGAAGGACGCGGTCGACTTCGACAAGGATTTCGTCTTCGCCTTCGTCAAGGCGGCGGTGTTCGGCGGCACCGCGGCGCTGGTCGCGGCCTACGTCGGCTTCCACGCCGAACCGACCATCGAGGGCACCTCGGTCGCGACCACGCGCGCGGTGGTGAACGCCTCGCTGCTGGTGCTGATGTTCAACTTCGTGCTGTCCGCGTTTTTGTTCCGCTAGTCGAATCGGATCCAACATGCGAGACGTCATCCTGAGCGCAGCGAAGGACCTGTTTTTCAATCGTCCCGGGGCGAACAACAGCAGATCCTTCGCTGCGCTCAGGAAGACAACATAGAAGAGGAAACACCATGTCCCTCCGTGGCCCACGTCTCGAATTCGCGGTCGGCGCCTTCCTGCTGCTGGCGCTGGCCTCGCTGCTGGTGCTCGCGCTCGCCTCGACCAACGGCCGCTTCCAGCTCGGCGGCGGCGGCAGCTATCCGCTGAAGGCGCGCTTCACCAACATCGGCCAGCTGCGGCTGGCGGCGCCGGTGAAGATCGGCGGGGTCACCATCGGCCGGGTGGCGAAGATTGACCTCGACCCGGTGAAGCTCGATTCGGTGCTGACCCTGGACATCGACCAGCGCTACAAGGACCTGCCGGCCGATACCTCGGCGGGCATCCTCACCGCCGGGCTGCTGGGCGAAAGCTTCGTCGGGCTGTCGCCGGGCGGCGACCCGGAAGCGCTCAAGCCGGGCGACGAGATCGCCTACACCACGCCCTCGGTGGACCTGATCCAGATGGTCGGCAAGTACATGTTCAGCGGGGGAGGTTCATCCTCCGCGCCCGCAAGCCCCGCTCCCGCCCCCACCACCCCGGATTCCACGCCGCAATGAAAGCCGTCCTGACCGCCCTCGCCCTCGCCTGCGCCGCCCTGGCCGTGCCGGCCGTCGCGCCGGTGCACGCCGCCCCGGCCGCCGCCACGCTGCCGGCGCCTTCGCGCATGGTGCTGGACAACAGCACCCGCGTGATCGCCGCGCTGGAAAAGCGCCGCCCCGAGTTCAACCGCAACCCGGCCGCGCTGCGCAGCTTCATTTCCAGCGAGTTCAGCCAGATGTTCGACAAGGACTACGCCGCGCGCCAGGTGCTGGGCCGCCACGCGCGCGGCGCCACCGACGCCGACGTGGCCAACTTCGCCGACGCGCTCACCAACAACCTGATGCAGCGCTACGGCTCCTCGTTGCTCGCGTTCAACACCCGGCTCACCCCGCGGGTGAAGTCGCAGAGCGACCTGCCGCGCGGGCTGGGCGTGAAGGTGTCCAGCGAGCTGGTGCGCAGCGGCGGCGAACCGATCCCGATCGACTACCTGATGCGCCAGTCCGGCGGCAGCTGGAAGGTGTTCGACGTGATCGTGGAGGGCGTGTCGTTCGTGCAGGTCTTCCGCGCCCAGTTCGACGCCGAGCTGCAGAACAAGACCATCGCCCAGGTCGCGCAGGAACTGCGCAACGGTTCGTTGCAGGCCGATGCGGGCCACTGACGCGGGCGCGCGCGTCGTCCGCGAGGGCGAGGCGCTGCGCTTCCACGGGCCGGTACTGCGCGAACACGTCGCCACGCTGTGGCTGGCCGCGATCCCGCTGCTGGCCGGCGCGCGCACGCTCGACCTCGCCGGCGTGGACGCGCTCGACAGCGCCGGGCTGGCGCTGTTCGGCGAACTGATGCAGCGCAACGCCACGCTGCGGCTGGCCGCGGCCCCGGACGATTTCGACGCCTTGCGCCAGGCCTACCGGCTGGACGCGCGCCTGCAGCCGCAGGCCTGACGAGCGCCGCGCGCCAGCGGTTAGACTGACGCCATGCGCCCCCACGCATCCCCCTTCCGCTTCCTCGCGGCGGCGTTCCTCGTCGCCATGCTCGGCGCCTGCGCCAGCGCGGGCGGAGCGACCGCAACCGACGCGACACCGACGCCGGTCGTGGTTCCCGCGCCCGATGTCGGTACGCCCGCGACCGTGGGCCTCGCCGACGCTGCGTCCACGCCGGTGGTGGCGAACGACACGGCGAACGCAACCGCAACGCCGACCGCCGCCGCGAACGACGACGCCACCACGCAGGCCGAAGACGACTACGCCGCGATCTACGGCGACAGCACGGACGCGCCTTCGGCGAATGGCCGCGACCCGGCCGATCCGTGGGAACCCTTCAACCGCCGCGTGCACCATTTCAACAACGGCGTGGACCGCTACATCGCCAAGCCGCTGGCGCGCGGCTACATGGCCATCGCCCCGCCGCCGGTGCGGCTGGGCATCGGCAATTTCTTCTCCAACCTCGGCCAGCCGGTGAGCGCGCTCAACGCGCTTCTGCAGGGCCGGCCGAAGCAGGCCGGGCAATCGCTGGCGCGGTTCACGGTCAACTTCACCTTCGGCGTGCTCGGCTTCTTCGACCCGGCCACCCGCATCGGCATCCCCAACCGCAGCGAGGATTTCGGGCAGACGCTCGCGCGCTGGGGCTGGAAGCGTTCGCGCTACCTCGAACTGCCGCTGCTCGGCCCGCGCACGCTGCGCGACGCGCTCGGCAACGCGGTCGAGGCGCCGCTGTCGCCGCTGCAGCAGATCGAGGAAGACCGCGTGCGCGTGTTCCTGCAGGGCCTGCAGCTGGTCGACCTGCGCACCAACCTGTTCGCCGCCGACAGCTTCCGCGACGGCGCCTACGACGATTACCGCCTGACCCGCGACGCGTGGCTGCAGCGCCGCAATTACCAGATCGATAGCAACGGCAAGGCCGCGGACGATGCGCTGCCGTCGTACCTGCTGGACGAATCGGCCGCACCCGATCCGGGCGCGAACCCGCCGCAAGGCGCGCCCGCGCCGCAGCCGGCGCACTGAGCCTCAGTCGCGCGGCGGTTCCGCGCCTTCGTCGAGGCCGAGCGCGCCCTGCGCCTCGCCGCCGGGCAATGCTTCGACCCCGCGCAATTGCCGCTCGATCGCGCGCGTGCGCACGCCGGCCTGCTTGATGCTGTTCTGCACCGTGTCGAGCTGGCTGTGCGCCCTTTCCAGCACGCCGGCAAACTTGCCGAACTCGGCCTTGACCGTGGACAGCAGCTGCCAGACTTCGCTCGAGCGCTTTTCGATGGCGAGCGTGCGGAAGCCCATCTGCAACGCATTCAACACCGCGAGCAGCGTGGTCGGCCCGACCAGGGTGATGCGATGGTCGCGCTGCAACGCGTCGAACAGGCCCGGGCGGCGGATCGCCTCCGCGTACAGGCCCTCGGTCGGCAGGAACAGCAGCGCGAAATCGGTGGTATGCGGCGGCGCGACGTATTTCTCGCGGATCTTCTTCGCCTCCTCGCGCAGGCGCCGTTCCAGCGCGACGCCGGCCTGCTGCGCAAGCGCCGCGTCGGCGCGTTCGTGCGCATCGAGCAGGCGTTCGTAATCCTCGCGCGGGAACTTCGCGTCCACCGGCAGCCACACCGTGCCGTCGGCGCCGCCGGGCAGCTTCAGCGCGAATTCCACGCGTTCGTTCGAACCCGGCAGCGTCGCCACGTTCGCGGCGTACTGCTCGCGGGTGAGGATCTGCTCCAGCAGCGCGCCGAGCTGGGTTTCGCCGAAGGTGCCGCGGTCCTTGACGTTGGTCAGCACGCGCTTGAGGTCGCCGACGCCGCTGGCCAGCGACTGCATTTCGCCGAGCCCGCGCTGCACGGCCTCCAGCCGCTCCGAGACCAGGCGGAAGCTCTCGCCCAGGCGCGTTTCCAGCGTCGCCTGCAGTTTCTCGTCCACCGTCGCGCGCATCTGTTCCAGCTTCTGTTCGTTGCCGGACTGCAGCGATTTCAATTGCGATTCCAGCGTCTGCCGCATCTCGCCGATGCGCTGCTCGTTGCGCGCGGTCAGCTCGCGCAACTGCAGCGACAGCGATTCGGCGAACTGCTGCTGGCCGCTGGCGAGTTCCAGCCGCGCCTTGTGCGCGTCGTCGGTCAGCGCCGCGCGCAACTCGTCCAGGCGCGAATCGGTGCGCTGGATGGAATCGGCCAATTGACCGCGCAATTCGCCACGCCCTTCCCGCTGCTCCTCGCGCAGGGCGCTTTCCAGCGCGCGTTCCGGGCGGCGCAGCAGGAGTACGATCAACAGCACCACGGCCAGCGCCGCCAGCACGGTTCCGATCAGCAGCAGGGTCTGGGTGTCCATGCGGACAGTCTAGCGGGATGGGTCGCGGGGAGTGAGACGAGCAAGTCGTTGTGGGTATTGTCCGTGTTTTCCGATAAAGAATTCAGAGGCGGGAGCATGTTTGAGGGCAACAAGGTTCCAAAATATGGCTTGCTTGGACTGCTGCTGCCGTTTGCTTACCTATTTGCGATCTCATGGCAACCTCGTGCGAGTGATCTGTTGCTCACCGGTGACGAAATGTACTGGCCCGAGGAGATTTTTATGTTCTTGTGCTTGATCCCAGTGTTCGCCACTTACTTTCTCAGTTTGTATCGAGCGCACCGTGCTGGCAGCTGGCCTTGGTTTTTGGGATGCCTGTTCATTTGGCCGCTTTCTTTCGTATACACCCTGATTTTCAATCGTGGCGATTCTCCATAACCAATGGATTTAGCCGCCATGTCGCTGATTCTCCCCATGGCCTTCCACGTCGCGTGGACGGCCTTGCTGTACGCGCTGCTGACCATCGCGCGCGCGCCGGCGGTCTGGGGTATCGGCCGCCGCGCCGACGGCGGCAATCCCTGGGCGATACTCGAACCGCGCATCAGCGCCAACCTGCGCAACCAGTTCGAATGGCCGCTGCTGTTCTACGTCGCCTGCCTGCTGTTGATCCAGTCCGGCGCGGTGGTTCGAACCGCAGTCGTGCTGGCGTGGATCTTCGTCGGTGGACGCGTGCTGCATAGCGCGGTGCAGATCCTGACAACCAACGTCCGCCTGCGCGGGCTGGTGTTCATGCTCAACTTCCTCGCCGTGCTCGGGCTATGGGCGTTGGTCGTGGCGCGGTACGCGAACGCAATGCCATGACCTCGTCCGCCGGCTATTCCGGAACGCCATTGCCGAAGAAGCTCGGCCTCGCGCCGGGAATGCGCGTGTGCTCCTTCGGCTGCGACGATTACGCGGCGCTGGTCGGCGCCGGCGACCTCGGCCTGGCGATGCAGGCGAAGCCGGATGCGACCACCGACCTCGTGCACCTGTTCGCGACACGGCGCGGGGAACTGGAAGCCTGGCTGCCGAAGCTGCGCCGCGCGTTGCGACCGGACGCGACGCTGTGGGTGTCGTGGCCGAAGAAATCCTCGAAGGTCGACACCGACATCGTTGAAGGCACGATCCGCGAGGTCGCGTTGCCGCTGGGCTTCGTCGACGTCAAGGTCTGCGCGGTCGACGCGGTCTGGTCCGGGCTGAAGCTGGTGCTGCGCAAGCAACTGCGGTGAAGCCGCGGACGCGATAGGCTTGCGTTCCCTTCGCGAAGGCGAGCCCATGCCCCCGTTCTTCGAACATGCGCTGCGGCTGTGCTGGCTCGCCTTCCTCGGCTACTGGCTGTGGTCCGCGCGCAAGGTCAAGGCGCCGAAACTGCGGGAACCGCTGGCCAGGCGCTTCCTCGTCCACTGGCTGCCGCTGGTCGTCGCGGTACTGCTGCTCGGCCCGGGCGAGTGGTTCGGCCATTCCTGGTTGCGCGAGCAGTTCGTGCCGCACACCACGCCGGTCTATTCCATCGGCCTGCTCCTGTGCATCGCCGGCACCGCGCTCGCGATCTGGTCGCGCGCCATCCTCGGCGCGAACTGGAGCGCGCAGGTGCAGATCAAGCAAGGCCATGAATTGATCCAGCGCGGGCCGTACACGCGCATCCGCCACCCGATCTACACCGGGCTCATCCTGTTGTTCGCCGGCAACGCGCTGATGGTCGGCGACTGGCGCGGCGTGCTCGCGGTCGCGATCGTGGTGGTCTCGTTCTGGCGCAAGTACCTGCTCGAGGAAAAGCTGCTCGCGCGGGAATTCGGCCCGGCCTACGCCGAGTACCGCAAGCGCACCTCCCCGCTGTTCCCGTTCCTGCGCCTGCCTGCCCGGGACCCTTCGCCATGACCACGCCCGCCGACGGCCACTGCACCTGCGGCGCGGTGCGCTATCGCATCGCGGTCGCGCCGATCATCGTCCACGCCTGCCACTGCAGCTGGTGCCAGCGCGAAACCGGCACGGCGTTCGCATGGAACGCGCTGGTTGAACGCGACCGCCTCGACGTGCTCGCGGGCGAGGATGCGCTGGAGGAAGTCGCCACGCCCTCGGCCAGCGGCAAGGGCCAGCGCGTCATGCGCTGCAGGCATTGCCGGGTCGCGCTGTGGAGCCACTATCCCGGTGGCGGCAACGCGATCGCATTCGTGCGCGTGGGCACGCTGCGGCATCCGAACGATTTCCCGCCGGACGCGCACATCTTCACTTCGACCAGGCAGCCGTGGCTGGCATTGCCCGCGGGCACGAACGCCTACGCCGAGTTCTACGACCCCAAGACCGTGTGGAGCGACGAACAGCGCGCGCGCTACCGCGCGGCCAAGCAGCGCGCGGGCGAGGCCTGAGGCGCCCGGTCCAGCGTCAACGCGCCCGACGCTAGGCGTTATCGCGCTGGCGTCGCGTTTTGGTCGGGGCGGCCGTCGAAGCCCGGCAGCGGGCGCCCGGATTCGATCAGTTCGCGCATCGCCGACCACGGCATCGGTCGCGCCAGCAGGTAGCCCTGGACGCGATCCGCGCCGCAGGCCTGCAGGAACCGCAGCTGCTCGATCCGCTCCACGCCCTCCACGCACACGCTCATCTCGAGCTTCTTCGCGAAGTCGATGACGCCGTTCAACAGCTGCTTGCCGCGCGGTTGCTCGAACGCGGCATCGAGCATCGACTTGTCGATCTTCATCTCCGCCACCCCGAGCTGCGCGAGCCTGGAAAGCGAGGAATAGCCGGTGCCGAAATCGTCGATCGCCAGGCGGATGCCGTTGCTGCGCAGCAGCGCGATCGAGGACAGGATCGTGCCGAGCTTGTCCGGCAATTCGTCCTCGACGATCTCCACCCCGAGCGGCAGCATGCGCCCGACTTCGATGAGGCGCTCGAGCAGGCGCACGTCGAGCAGGGACTTCGGGTGGACGTTGATCTGTATCACCGGCAGCGGCACGCGGCTCGCGTCCCATTCGTTCCACTCCGGGGCCAGGTTCTCGACCACCCAGCCGTCGATATCGGTCGACAGGTGCGCGCGCTTCAGCGCACCGAGGAACGTCGGCGGGAGCAGGCCGCGCTGCGGGTGATTGAGCCGCAGCAGCGATTCGACGGCGACGATGCGTCCGTCGCTGATGCGCACGATGGGCTGGTAGTGCATGCACAGCGTGCCCGCCCGCAGAAGCGCCAGCGCATCGCGCAATTCGTCGTCGTCGTTCGGGGCCGGGTCGAGGACGTCGGATTCGATGTAGGCGACCGGTCGTTCCGGATCCAGCCGGAACCGGTCCTTGAACTCGAGCATGTTCACGTCCAGCGCGCGTTGCGCGGCTTCCCAGCGGCGGATGAACGGAATGTAGACCGCGATCGCCATCGCCAGGTTGAAGGCCGCGAGCGCGACCGCGGCCCAACTGCCGCGCGTGGCCAGCCATGCGCCCAGCAGCGGCGGCGCGGTCCAGCCGGGCGCCACCGTCGGAACCGGGACGAGGCCGTTGGCGATGGCGAAGTAGGCGACGCTGGTGCAGGCCAGCGGCGCCAGCACGAACGGGATCACCAGGTAGCGATTGAAGATGACCGGCAGGCCGTAGATCAGCAGTTCGTTGACGTTGAAGCACAGGATGGGCAGGGCGGACGAGCAGATCAGGCGCTTGGTGCGGGAACGGGAGACCAGCAGCACGGCCAGCGCGAGCGCGAGCGCGGTTCCGCTGCCGCCCAAGTGCACGAACGCCGAAAACGCCGGCGTGGGAAACAGGTGCGGCGCGGCATGCCCGGCCGCTTGCGCGGCCAGGTTTTCGTTGAAATTGTTGTTCAGGTCCCCTACCCATGGCGCCAGCGCCACGGTCCCGTGGATGCCGGCCGTCCACAGCGCGCTCAACGCCATGGAATACCCCAGTAGCCCGGCGAAGCTGTCCGCCCAGGTGGTGTTCGCATGCCAGGCATCGACCCGCAGGAAGCGCAGGAGGACAGGCATCCCCTGGTTCACCGCGACCATGACGCCGACGATCGCCAGCGTCGGCAGCACGTAGTTGAGGAAGCGGCGGATGTAGGCGTTCTGTTGCGGCGAACGGAACAGCTGCAGCATCGAAACCCGTTCCAGGCGCGACATGGCCCACGGGATGCCGGGGCCGATCGCCAGCGAATACAGGTTGCCGGACAGGGTGATGTCGTTGATGCGCAGCCCGGCGCTTTCGTCCAGGGTCAGGACCATCAGCAGGTACACGAACAGCGACAGCACCACCGAGTACGGCCGATTGCTGCCGTACAGGGTGGCGGCGTGGTAGGAGATGGTGCATACCGACAGCGCCGGCAGGACCGAGAGCACGAATTTGTGCGTGTAGTACAGCAAGTCGCGCAGCGCTTGCGTTCCGCTCGTGTCGAAGAACAGCCCGATCGCCGCGGCCGTGGCGATGGCGATGCCCTGCAGCAGGATCAAAGGCAACAGGGTCGCGTACCCGGTGCGGATCGCGACGAGCGGCTTCCAGCCCGAAACGGTTCTGAGCAAGTTCCCCGACCTCATTTCCGATCCTTCGGATCGACTTTAGCTTCGTCCCTTGCGCCCATGTAGCACGTCCCGTGTCGGGCAGCCAGTCCGGTCGCGGGCGGCGGTTCCGGCCGGCCTTGCGCTAGCCGAGCACCCGGCAGAACACCGCCTTGAGGTAACGCGATTCGGGCACCTGCGCCAGGAACGGATGGTCGGGGCCGGCGCCGGCGACCTTGAGCACCTGCACCGTGCGCCCGGCGTAGAACGCGGCGCGGCGCAGCATGTCGAGGAACTGTTCCTCGCCCACCAGTCCGGTGCAGCTGAAGGTGGCGAACAACCCGCCGGGCTTGACCACGCCCAGCGCGAGCTTGTTCATGTCGAGGTACTTCTTCAGCGCGGCGATCACCTGCTCGCGGTCGCGGGTCATCTTCGCCGGGTCGAGGATCACCACGTCGAACTGTTCGCCGTTGTTCGCCGCGTCGCGCAGCCACGGGAAGATGTCGGCCTGGACGAAGCGCGGCTTCACCCGGTTGAGGTGCGCGTTCTCCTTCGCGATCTCGATCACCGCCGCGTCGATGTCGATGCCGACCACCTCGCTCGCGCCGCGCGCGGCGGCGTACACCGCGAAGCCGCCGGTGTTGCAGCACAGGTCGAGCACGCGCCGGCCCGCGCACTGCCGCGACAGCCATTCGCGGTTCTCGCGCTGGTCGGCGAAGAAGCCGGTCTTGTGCGCGCCGGCCGGATCGGCGCGGAAGCGGATTCCGTGTTCGCTGACGATCGCCGGCTGGGTGCCGAGCGTGTCCTTGTAGTCGAACGATTCCTGCTTCTGCACGTGTTCGTCGGCGAAGCTGTGGAAGCGGCAGCCGGGGAACAGCTCGCGCAGCGCGTTGAAGATCCATTCGCGGTGCCGCCACGCGCCGGCGCTGAAGAACTCGACCACCAGCAAGTCGTCGTAGCGATCGACGACGAGGCCGCTGATGCCGTCGCCCTCGCTGTGGAACACGCGCCAGGCGTTCGAGGCCTCGTCGAGCTTGAGGATGTTGCGCCGCAGGTTCACCGCCTCGCCGATCTTGCGCGCGAACCAGGCCGCGTCGGCCGGCACGTCCGGGTCGGTTTCGAGCATGCGCAGGGCGATGCGCGAATGGCCGTTGTAGAAGCCGCGGCCGATCCAGGTGCCGTCCACCCCGGCGACCTCGACGATGCTGCCGGGCTTGGGCCGCTGCGCGGGCTTCTCGACCAGGCGCTGGAAGATCCACGGGTGGGTGGAATGCCAGGCGTTCTTGAGGCGGACGGTGGGCAGCGGCTCGTTCATGAATGCGGCGTTCACGGCGACGGACGCCGGATCGGCTATTGTCGCCCAAGAAGGGGAGTAACTCCGCGCGCGGTCGTCGTCATGACGGGTCCACCAGACCCCGGCGCCGCGGCAGGCCACCGGCCTGCGAGTGAGACCTTCGCCGATCGGCGAAGCGCGCTCACATCCCTGCATCCCGCATGGACGCCTCCGCCGGTCACTCGCGGGAGTCTGCCTGCATGCAAACGATCGGTTCCCCCTTCCTGTGGCTGGTGTTCGCCGGCGTCGTCGTCGCTGCGCTGCTGGTCGACCTGGTGCTGATGCGCCACGGCGGCCCGCACAAGGTCGGCTTCAAGGAAGCGGCGTGGTGGAGCGTGGGCTGGGTCGCGCTGGCGCTGGCCTTCAACGCCTGGCTGTGGTGGCACGCCGGCCAGCAGTTCGGCGCCGCGGCCGGCGACCGCATCGGCATGGAATTCCTGACCGGCTACCTGGTCGAGAAGGCGCTCGCGGTCGACAACATCTTCGTGTTCCTGATGATCTTCGGCTACTTCGCGGTGCCGGAAGTGCAGCGCCAGCGGGTGCTGGTGATCGGCATCGTCGGCGCGATCGCGCTGCGCGCGATCCTGATTTTCGCCGGCGCGCTGCTGCTCGCCAGGTTCCACTGGATCCTGTACCTGTTCGGCGCGTTCCTGCTGCTCACCGGCATCAAGATGGCGCTGGCGGCGGGCAAGGAACCCGACCTCGAATCCAACCCGGCGCTGCGCTGGATGCGCGGGCACCTGAAGCTCACCGACGGCTACCACGGCAACGCCTTCAGCATCGTCCGCGACGGCGCGCGCTGGTACACGCCGCTGTTCGTGGTGGTGGCGCTGGTGGCCGTGACCGACGTGATCTTCGCGGTGGATTCGATCCCGGCGATCTTCGCGATCACCGCCGACCCGTTCATCGTGCTGACCTCGAACGTGTTCGCGGTGCTCGGCCTGCGCGCGATGTTCTTCCTGCTGCAGGGCATGGCCGACCGCTTCCACCTGCTGCCCTACGGGCTGGCGCTGGTGCTGGCCTTCATCGGCGCGAAGATGCTGCTGGTCGACCTGGTCAAGATCCCGGTGCTGGCGTCGCTGGGCGTGGTCGCGGGGATCATCGCCGCGACCGTGGTGCTGAGCCTGCTGCGGCCGCCGGCGGGCGCGCGCTGAGGCGGCTTGCGTTCGCCCCACGGCGCCCATACCCAGCAACCCATGCACCTGCCCCAGGCCGAGCTCCCGCCGGACACGCCCGCGCAGCGCAGCGCCGACCGCCGGCGCCTGCTCGGCGCGTTCAACGCCGCGCTCGCCGGCGTGCTGCTGCTGTGCGTGTGCAACGCCGCGCAGCAGGCCATCGACTGGACCTCGTGGGCGGTGATCCCCGGCTCGGTCGCCGGATTGCGCGGCATCCTCACCGCGCCGCTGCTGCACGGGTCGGGTGCGCACCTGCTGATGAACGCGCTGTCGCTGCTGGCGCTGGGCACGCTCGCCGGCATCGCCTACCCGAAGGCGACGGTACGTTCGCTGCCCCTGCTGTGGCTCGGCTCGGGACTGGGCGCGTGGCTGCTCGGCGAACCCGGCAGCCACCACCTCGGCGCCAGCGGCGTGGCGCACGGCCTTGGGTTCCTGCTGTTCACCCTCGGCCTGCTGCGCCGCGACCGCGCCGCGATCGCCACCGGCATGCTCGCGTTCGCGTTCTTCGGCGGCATGCTGCTGACCATCTTCCCGCGCGAGCTTGGCGTGTCCTGGCAATCGCACCTGGGCGGCGCGCTGGCCGGCGTGCTGTCCGCGTTCGTGTTCCGCCGCAGCGACCCGCTGCCGCCGCGGCGCAAGTACAGCTGGGAAATCGAGGAGGAACTCGCCCTTCGCGAACAGGCGCAACAGCAGGCCGACGAACGCGACACGTTCGAACCGCCGTCGCCGGCCGAAGTGCCGGTGCTGTGGCGTCGCGCCGAACCGCCGCGCGGGGTAGTGTTGCGCTTTCCCGAACGACAGGACTGACATGCGCCTGTGGAGCCTGCATCCGCGCTACCTCGACCCGCAGGGGCTGGTCGCGCTGTGGCGCGAAACCCTGCTCGCGCGCAAGGTGCTGCGCGGCGAGACCCGCGGCTATCGCCACCATCCGCAGCTGCAGCGTTTCCGCGAGGCGCGCGATCCGCAGTCGGCGATCGACGCCTACCTCGCCGCGGTCCACGCCGAGGCGACGGCGCGCGGCTACGCGTTCGACCCGGACAAGTTCGATGCCGACGCGCGCGCCGCGAAGATCCCGGTCGCGCGCGGGCAACTCGAGCACGAATGGGGGCACCTCATGCGCAAGCTCGAGTTGCGCAACCCGGAGCTGCACGTGCGCTGGCGCGAGCTGCAACGGCCGCGCACGCATCCGTCGTTCCGGGTCGTGGCCGGCGGCGTGGCCGAATGGGAACGAACCGGGGAACGCGCCTGAAACCGAACGCCCCGCGCATGGCGGGGCGTTCGTCGACCGCTGGCGACACGGATCAGAACTGGGCCTTGAACTCCAGCCCCCACAGCCGCGGCTCGTTGATCATGCCGGTCAGGTTGTTGAAGTCGATGCCGCCGACGACGCGGATCTGGTTGGTGATGTTGCGACCGTACACGGCGAGGTCGTACTTGCCGTCGTTCCAGTCGTAGCCGACGCGCAGGCCGCCTTCGAGCAGCGATTTGCCGGTGAATTCCGTGGATTCGTACAGGAAGAAATTCACCTCGCTGCGGTAGACCCAGTCGGTGAAGGCATAGAACTCCGCGCCGTCGCCCGTCGGCATGCTCCAGCGCGCGGTCAGGTTGTGGGTCCACTTCGGCGCCTGCGGCAACGCATTGCCGTCGATGTAGTAGCGCCCGGTCGGCAAGTGGGTGACCGGGTCGAGCACCGGGGCGTTGGTCACCGTGCACTGCGCGCATCCGGCGACGTTGAGGTCCTTGTCCTGGATCTCGGTGTCGTTGTAGCTGCTGCCCAGGGTGACCAGCAGGTTGTCGGTCAGGTAGGCCTGCAGGTCGAGTTCGAAGCCCTGGCCCACGGCCTTCTTGGCGTTGAGCAGGATGTTGGCGTTGGCCGCGCCGCCGACCGCGGTGAGCTGCTGGTCCTTGACGTCGTAGCGGAAGATGTCGGCGTTGATGCGCAGGCGGCGATCCCACAGGTCGGCCTTGATGCCGGCCTCGTAGGCGATCGAGGTTTCCGGGCCCGCGACGGACTTGGCGTTGAACGCGCCCGCGGCCTGGATGCTGCTGCCGCGATAACCGGTGGCCACGCGCGCGTACAGGTTCACGTCGTCGTTGACCTTGTACATGCCCGACAGGTCCCAATTGAACTTCTTGTCGTCCGGATGCGCGGACAGGTCGCCATCGGGTTCCTGCGCCGCCAGTTGCGCCAGCGTGCACTTGCCCGACAGCACGCACGGCACGAAGCCGGTGTTCCAGTACTCCTCGACCTTCAGGTCCTTCTTGTCCGACGTGAAGCGGGCGCCTGCGCGCAATTCGAACCGGTCGGTGGCCTTCCAGCTCAAGGCGCCGAACGCCGCCCAGGAGTCGTTGGTCTGGTTGATGCGCTCGTAACCGTCCTGCGCGCCGCCGTTGAGCGAGTCGTAGCTGAAGCTCTCGACGTCGTAGTCCTCCTTGAAGAAGAACGTGCCGGCCTGCCAGTCGAACGCGGTGCCGGTGTCGGATTCGATGCGGAATTCCTGCGTCCACTGCGAATGGCTGGGGATGCCGTCGGCGGTTTCCGACGCGAACGGGATCAGCCCCGGGCCCGAGGACGGCAGGAACGCCGCGCCGTAGCCGCCGTCGATGTCGCCGCGGCTGTAGGTGTTGACCGTCTCGTAGCCGGTGATCGAATACAGCTTGTAGCTGCCCAGGTCCCAGCGCAGGCGCGCGCTGCCGCCCTTGCTGTCCAGGTCGGAGTAGTTCGCGCCGTCGAGCGAAACCGTGTCCGGGTCGAAGCCGTCGACCAGGTCGTTCGTGCCCGGCTTGATGATGTTGGCGCGGAACAGGCGCGCGGTGCCGTTGAGGCGGCGCGCGTGCGCGTTGAACAGCGCCTCGAAGCCGTCGCCCTCGTACAGCGCCTGCACGCGCGCGGCCGATTCGTCGTAGCCCTCGAAGCCGTCGTTCGGGCCCGGATAGGTGTTCTTCACCCAGTCGTCGCGGCGCTGGAACAGCATCGATGCGCGCCCGGACCAGTTGCCGGACAGGCTGCCGCCGACCGCGCCCTCGAGGTTCCACATGTTGTCGCTGCCGACGCCGACCTTGGCGTAGGCGTCGAAATCCTGCGACGGGCGCACCGACTCGAACTTGACCACGCCGGCCGGGCTGTTGCGGCCGAACAGCGAGCCCTGCGGCCCGCGCAGCACTTCCACCTGGGCCATGTCGAACACCGGGAACCCCTTGAGGATCGGGTTTTCCTGGACCACGTCGTCGTACACCAGCGACACCGGCTGCGAGGTGTTGAGGCGGAAGTCGGTGTTGCCGTAGCCGCGGATGTAGAAGCGCGGGAACGCGCGCCCGAACGAGGATTCGATGTTCAGGCTCGGCACGCGCGCGGACAGGAAGCGCACGTCGGTGCCGCCCGATTCCAGCACGTCGAGCTTTTCGCCGGAGACCGTGCTGACCGAGACCGGCACGTCCTGGATGTTCTCGACCCGGCGCTGGGCGGTGACCTGGATCTGGTCGAGGACGGCGGCGGCGTCGGGCTTGCCCGCGGTCGCGGCCGGATCGGCGGCGGCGTCCTGGGCGAAGGCGGCGGCGGCAGGCAAGGACAGGGCGATGGCGAGCGCAAGGCGCCGCGGCGCCAGCTTGGCGTGGTCTCTGGTCATGGCGATGTTCCCCGGGAGCCGATGGCGGCGGCCGCCATGGTGCAATACGCCCGCGCATGCGGCAATGCCGGGCGGCGCGCCGGATCGGGGGTGTACGGGTCGAGGCGCTATTTCCCGGCCAGCACCGCCGGTCCGAGCTGGCGGTCGTGCAGGCGCGAGAACAGCAGCAACGACGCGATCGCGCCGCACAGGCAGGTGAACATGTCCCACTGCGTGTCCCAGGGATCGCCCTGGGTGGCGAGGAAGGCGTCGGCATCGGCGCCGAAGGCCAGCGCGCTCCACCATTCGATCAGTTCGAAGAAGGCCGAGAAGCTCAGGCACGCGGCCAGCACCAGGTACGCCAGCCAACCGCCACGACGCAGCGGCGTGAGCCGCAACAGCAGTTCGCGCGCGAGGATCGCCGGCACGAAGCCCTGCATCCAGTGGCCGACGCGATCCCACGGGTTGCGCGCGGTGTGCAGCAGGTCCTGCAACCACAGCCCCGCCGGCGCCTGCGCATAGGTGTAGGCGCCGCCGTGGATCAGCACCAGCGCGTGCGCGGCCAGCAGCCAGCACAGCAGGCGCGTCAACGGGAACGACTTCCATTTCCATGCGATGAGCGGCAAGGCCAGCATCACCCAGACCGTTTCCAGCAACCAGGTCAGCCGGTCGTGGGCGATGGCCAGCGACAGCAGCAACGCGCCGACCACCAGCACCGGCAACAGGCGGCGTTCGACCGGCGGAGGCGGCACGGCGATGGCGGCGGGCAGGGCGGGCATCGCGCCGATGCTAGCGCCAATCGCGGCGACTGCCGTGCGTGGCCGGCGGGGGTAAACTCCGCGCATGGACAACAAGCCCGCACGCCTCGAGAACCTGCACACCGACAAGGGCAAGGTGCCGGTGTACGCGACCGGGATCGTGACCCAGCCCTGGGACGACTACACCGCCACCGACCACGACGTCTGGCGCCGCTTGTACGAACGCCAGCGCGCGCTGCTGGTCGGGCGCGCGGCGGACGAGTTCCTCGACGCGCAGGACGCGATGGGCATGACGCCCGACCGCATCCCGAAGTTCGCCGACATGGACACGGCGCTGCGCGAGGCCACCGGCTGGA
This sequence comes from Thermomonas sp., assembly GCA_044226035.1. GTDB lineage: Bacteria > Pseudomonadota > Gammaproteobacteria > Xanthomonadales > Xanthomonadaceae > Pseudoluteimonas. The sequence goes on from JBGAHT010000047.1 coordinate 20,197, forward strand.
CCCTGGTCGGCGTCGAAGGCCTGTTGCCGGAACTGGATTTCTTCGACCACCTCGCCAACCGCCGCTTCCCGGTGACGTGGTGGATCCGGCGCCCGGACCAGGTGGACTACATCGAGGAACCGGACCTTTTCCACGACCTGTTCGGCCACGTGCCGCTGCTGATGAACCCGCTGTTCGCCGATTACATGCAGGCCTACGGCCGCGGCGGGGTGAAGGCGCACGGCATCGGCCAGGAAGCGCTGACCAACCTCACCCGCCTGTACTGGTACACGGTCGAGTTCGGCCTGATCCGCCAGCACGACGGGCTGCGCATCTACGGCAGCGGCATCGTCTCGTCCAAGGGCGAATCGATCCATTGCCTGGAGAGCGACGCGCCGAACCGCATCGGCTTCGACCCGGAGCGGATCATGCGCACGCGCTACCGCATCGACACCTACCAGAAGACCTATTTCGTCATCGACAGCTTCGAGCAGCTGATCGACGCCACCCGCCCGGACTTCACGCCGCTGTACGCGCGGCTCGCCGCGCAGGACTCGATCCCGGCCGGCACGGTGCTCGACACCGATACGGTGTTCCATCGCGGCAGCGGCGAAGGCTGGGCGACCGACGCCGACGTCTAGCGCCACGCGCCGCGTCGCCACGCGCATGTCCCTGCGTTTGCCGTTCGCGGCCTGCCTGCTGGCGATCGTGCCGCCGGCGTTCGCGGCCGATCCGGCCGATCCGGCCGCTCCTGCGCCCGATCCGGTGCAACTCGACCGGATCGAAGTGGCCTCGACGCGATTGCGCGGCGTCGAGGCCTTCGACATCCCGGCGTCGATCAGCCTCATCGACATCGACGACCGCGCCGCCACCGCGCGCACCGCCGCCGACCTGCTGCGCGGCGTGCCCGGGCTGCTCGCGCGCGATCGCCAGAACTACGCCCAGGACATCCAGCTCGCGCTGCGCGGTTTCGGCGCGCGCGCCACCTTCGGCGTGCGTGGGCTGCGCGTGTTCGTCGACGGCATCCCGGCCACCATGCCCGACGGCCAGGGCCAGGTGTCGCAGATCGCGCTGGCGGGCGTGAGCCGGGTGGAAGTGCTGCGCGGGCCGTTCTCCGCGCTGTTCGGCAATTCCTCCGGCGGCGTGGTGCAGGTGTTCAGCGCCGACGGCGAAGCGCCCGCGCGCGGACACGTGCAGGCCGACCTCGCCGGCGACGATGCGCGCAACCTCGACGCCAGTTTCGGCGGCGCACGCGGCGACATCGACTACGCGCTGGCCGGGAACGCGTTCCGGACCGACGGCTGGCGCGACCACGGCGCCGCGCGGCGGACCACCTTCAACGCCAAGCTGGGTTTCGCCTTGCCGGGCGAGGGCCGCGTGCAACTGGTCGCGAACGCGTTCGATTCGCCGCACGCGCAGGATCCGCTCGGCCTGGACTGGGCGCAGGTGCAGGCCGATCCGCGCCAGGCCACCGCGTCCGCGTACCAGTTCGATACCCGCAAGTCGGCGCGCCAGAACCAGCTGGGCGCCACGCTGGAACAACCGCTGCATGGCGGCCAGCGCCTGCGCGTCACGGGTTATGCCGGGCAGCGCGACATCGAGCAGTACCTCGCGGTGCCGGTCGCGGCGCAGGCCAATCCGCTCAGCGGCGGCGGCGTGGTCGACCTGCGCGGCGATTACGCCGGCGCCGACCTGCGCTGGAGCTGGCGCGGCACGCTCGGCGGCGGCGAGATCGAGCTCGATGCCGGCCTCCAGGCGGATCGCCAGCGCCAGCATCGACGCGGATTCGAGAACTTCGCCGGCGACGCGCTCGGCGTGCGTGGCGCGCTGCGCCGCGACGAACGCGACGACGCGAGCGACATCGACCAGTACGCGCAGGCGTGGTGGCGTTTCGCGCCGCGCTGGGCGCTGCTGGCCGGCGCGCGCCACAGCCGGGTGGAGTTCGTCGCGCGCGACGCCTACATCGCCGCGGGCAACCCGGACGACAGCGGCCGCGTCGCCTATTCGCAATCGACCCCGGTCGCGGGCCTGGTGTTCATGCCGGGCGAACGCCTGCGTTTCCACGCATCGGCCGGGCGCGGTTTCGAAACCCCGACCTTCAACGAACTCGCCTATCGCGCCGATGGCGGCGCCGGGCTCGCCTTCGACCTCAAGCCCGCGGTCAGCCGCAACCTGGAGCTGGGCGGCAAATGGCGCAGCCGCGACGGCGCCTCGCTGGAGGCGGCCTGGTTCCGCGCCGATACCGACGACGAGCTGGCGGTGGCGAGCAACATCGGCGGGCGCAGCAGTTATCGCAACGCCGGCCGCGCGCGCCGGCAGGGATTCGAACTGTCCTCGCGCCTGCCCTTCGGCGAAACCTGGCGCCTGGACCTCGCCGCGACGTGGCTGGATGCCTACTTCCGCGACGGCTTCCTCGCGTGCAGCGGCAACGGCTGCGCCACGCCTTCCACGCAGGTGCCGGCCGGCGCCCGCATCCCCGGCACCGCGCGCCGCCAATTGCAGGCGCGCCTGGACTGGTCGCATGGCGCCTGGGAAACCGCGCTGGAGGCTTCCGCATTGGGCGCGGTCGACGCGAACGACACCGGCAGCGCGCATGCGCCCGGTTATGCGCTGTTCGCGCTGGAACTGGCCCGCGAATGGCAACCCGGGGGCCAGGCGCTGCGCGCCTTCGCGCGCATCGACAACCTGTTCGATCGGCGCTACATCGGCTCGGTCATCGTCAACGAAGGCAGCGGCCGCTATTACGAACCCGGCCCCGGTCGCGGG
>JBGAHT010000048.1:0-22631 GCA_044226035.1 Thermomonas sp.
GCGGCATCCCCGGCGTTGCCGGAGGTGCGGCTGGCGATGCCGGAGGGCGGCGGCTGGTGGCGGGTCGATCCCGCGTCCGCGGCTCCCGGCCGCCTGCTGCTGGTCTACCACCCCTACAGCGCGCAGGTCAGCGTCCGCTTGCCGCCGTCGTACCGGCTCGAAACGCGCACCATCTTCGGACCGGGCCTCGACCCCGCGCATTCGCGGCGTGCGCTCGCGTTCCCGCTGGCGGCGCCGGGCCCGGCGTTCATCGGCATCCGCGACGCGCGTTATCCGCTGCAGGTCGCGGTGCGGCCGGCGAGCGAATACTCCGCCGCGGACCGCGTGCATACCCAGGTGCTGTTCACCAGCATCGGCGTGCTGGTCGGGGTCTGCCTGGTGGCGCTGGTGTTCTGGCTGGTGCTGCGCGACCGCATGCACCTCTGGTACGCCGGCTGCATGGCGACGCAGATGCTGTACCTGCTGTGTTCCAACGGCGAGGCATATTCCATGCCCGGCCTGCGCCTGCTCGGCCGTTTCGGCACGCCGGGCATCTGGTTCGTGGCCACGCTGTCGACGATCGTGGCCGTGCATTTCCTGCTCGATTTCGCCGAACTGCGCACGCGCGTGCCGCGCCTGAGCCGGCTGCTGCTGGTGCTGGGCGCCTGGCTGCCGGGCCTGCTGCTGGTGCTGCTGGCGCTGCCGTGGCCTGCGGACAAGGGATGGTTCCCCGGCATCGGCAACCTGCTGCTGTTGCTGGCGAACCTGGTGGCGATCGCCGCGCTGGCGCTGGCGTGGCGGCGCGGTGGCCGCCATGCCCGGCAGATGCTGTTCGCGTGGGTGCCGCTAGTGGCGATCTCCACCGCGCGCGCGGTGCAGCTGGCCATCGGCGCGCCGCTGTCCCCGTGGCTCGAATACGGCCTGCCGCTGACCCTGGCCTACGCCGCGGTGGTGCTCATGCTCGGCCTGGCCGACCGCATGCAGGCGTTCCGCAGCGAACGCGACCGCGCGCGCCAGGACGCGCAGCACGATCCGCTCAGCGGCGCGTACAACCGCGTCGGCATCCTGCACCAGCTGCAACTGGCGGTATCCGAAACGCGGCGCAGGCCGCGGCCGCTGGCGGTGTTGTTCCTCGACATCGACCATTTCAAGCTGATCAACGACACGCACGGGCACGCGCTCGGCGACGCCTGCATCCGCCGGCTCGCGCGGCTGGTGCAGGAGCACTTGATGTCCGGCGAATCCTTCGGCCGCCTCGGCGGCGAGGAATTCATGCTGGTGATGCCCGGGACCGACGGCGGTCGCGCGCACGCGGCCGCCCAGCACCTGCGGCGCGAGGTGCAGGCGCGCTGCGCCGTGATCGAGGAGATGTCGGTGGGTATGACGGTGAGCATCGGCAGCGCGCAATACGCGACGCCGGAAACGGTGGAGGCGCTGGTCCGGCGCGCCGACGCGGCGATGTACGCGGCGAAGAAGGCGGGGCGCAACCAGGTGGTGGCCGCCGACGCGCACGTCGCGGGGCAACCGGCGTGACCGCGCGCGAAGTGGTCGCGTTCTGGCGCGATGCCGGCGCGGGCAAGTGGTTCAACGGCGGCGCGGGGTTCGACGCCGAATGCCGAACACGTTTCCTCGATGCGCATTTCGAAGCCGCGCGCCGCGAGCTCGATGGCTGGATCGGCGATGCCGAAGGCGCGCTGGCGCTGGTGCTGCTGCTCGACCAGATCCCGCGCAACGTGTTCCGCGGCAGCGCGCACGCCTTCGCCACCGACGGCCTCGCCCGCGAGGTCGCGCGCGCCGCGATCGACGCCGGGTTCGATGCGCGCATCGACGCGCCGCTGCGGCTGTTCTTCTACATGCCGTTCGAGCACGCCGAGGACATGGCCGACCAGGAGCGCGCGGTGGCGCTGATCGCCGCGATGGGCGATGCCGGTTATCTCGATTACGCGCGCCGCCATCGCGACGTGATTGCGCGCTTCGGTCGTTTCCCGCACCGCAATGCCGCGCTCGGGCGAGCGAGCACGCCCGGGGAACAGGCGTGGCTGGAGGCGGGCGGCGGTTTCTGACGCATTCTTGCTCGTCATTCCCGCGAAAGCGGGAATCGCTCTTCAACAGCCGAATGGCTGGTAATCCAGTGTCTTTGCTTTTAATGGCCCGATGAGCGCCAAGGCGAAAAAATGGTGAGCGATATGGCTATATTGAATGTGAAGCCACGTCAAAGGTGCGCCACTTTTGTAGGCAACGACTGAAATTAAGGATGATTTCATCAGGCCCGGTATTCGGCGCAAGAACAGCACTTCCCGCCGAATCGATTACGGGACCAGAAAACAGTTCATCTTGCAGATAGGATCCAAGATCGTCAGCAAGATAATCCGCGCCAGCGGGATTCTTAATCCAGGAACGCATGGCGCAACGGACGACGGCTCGGACGTCTTCCGAATTTGTCACTTCATACTTGTGGCAATAGCCTATTGCGATGCCGGTCAAAAAGTAGACGGTGGTCTCTTTGGTTGCATCATTCTCGTTTAGCAAATCACTTGGAATGATCTCCATGATCCTGTCCATCACCATCTCGGTACTCTGTATAGCCATACCCGTCTGAGAATCATCTGGCACTCCAGAAAGCCGCCGAAGCGCATCGCGCGCCATGGGGGAGTTGTGCTCGGGCTTCTTACGCTTGAAGAGACTCTTAAGCAATTGATTCAACCTGCTGTACATGCGATAGAAATTCTACGAAGACAGTCAGTCCTCAATACCGCGCAACCGCCGGATCGACCTGCGCCCAGGCATCGATGCCGCCGGTGATGTTGTAGACCTCGCGGAAACCGAGCTTGCGGAAATGCTCCGCGGCCTGCGCGCTGCGCCCGCCGTGGTGGCACAGGAACGCGATCGGCGCGTCCTTGGGCAGCGCCTCGATCGCGTCGATGCCGTCGTCGAAATCGCGGAACGGGTGCGGCAGCGACGCCAGCGCGCGTTCGTCGGCCGGGCGCACGTCGACCAGGGTGAGCGCGCCGTTCGCGAGCATCCCGCGCGCGGCCTGCGGCGCGAGTTCGCGCACCGGCGGGGCCGCCAGCGGATGCGCGATCACCAGCCCGCGGCCGCGTTCGTCGTCGGCCCAGTCGATGGACAGGCCGTCCGCGCGGCGCGCGGAGGCGAGGTCGAACTGCAGGCGCACGCCTTCGAGCGTGGTCGCGATGGACTTGGCGTCGGCCGGCACCAGCTGCAGCCGCGCCTGGTATTGCGGATCGACCTGCACCTGCACCGCGATGCCTTCGCCGGCCTGTTCGATCGCATTGCGCAGCATCGCGATCGCCGCGGGCGTCGCGTCCACCGTCGGCGGGGTGCGGTCCGGCGGCGGCAGGCCGAGCGCGGATTGCAGTTCGCCCGATTCGGCCATCTGCCCGACGATGTCGCTTCCGCCCACCAGTTCGCCGCGGATGTACAGCTGCGGGATGGTCGGCCAGTTGCCGTAGAGCTTGATGCCCTCGCGGATGTCCGCGTCGGCGAGCACGTCGACCGCGTGGTAGTCGTCGAGCCCGACCGCCGCCAGCGCCTGCACCGTGCGCGCGGAGAAACCGCATTGCGGCGCGCGCGGCGTGCCCTTCATGAACAGCACCACGGGATGGGCTTCGAGCAGCGACTGGATGCGCTGCCGGACGACGGGATCGAGGGACATGTGCGGGCCGGATGCCTGGAAAAACGCGCAGTGTACGCCGTGGCATGATGCGGCGATGCCGACGGCACCGAATTTGCATGGCCTGCATCGCCCGCCGCGCCATCCGCAGGCGTGGTGGCCGTGCCTGCTGGCCTCGCAGGCGCTGGTCGCGTGGGCGTGGTGGCGCTTCGGCGCCGGGATCGGCCTGCCCGCGATGCTCGCCAGCCACGCCGCGTGCTGGTGGGGCGTGCTGTGGCCGCGCTCGCGCCTGTTCTCCCCGGTGCTGTCGCGCTTGCCGACCGACGAGCGGGTCGCGTGGCTGACCATCGACGACGGCCCGTCGGCGGACACGCGCGCGATCCTCGACCTGCTCGACGCGCGCGGCACGAAGGCGACGTTCTTCCTGGTCGGCGAACGCGCGTTGCAGCGTCCGGACGAAGTGCGCGAACTCCTGCGCCGCGGCCACGGCATCGGCAACCACAGCGCCAGCCATCCGGCGGGAACGTTCTGGATGCTGGGCCCGAAACGCATGCGCGAAGAAATCACGCGGACCCAGCGCATCCTGCACGGCATCGCCGGCGTCGCGCCGCGCTGGTTTCGCGCGGTGGTGGGCATGGCGAATCCTTTCGTGTCGGCGCCGCTGCGCGAGCTCGACCTCGCGCGCGTGGCCTGGTGCGCGCGCGGTTTCGACGCGGTCGCGGCGGACCCGCACGCCGTGGTTGCGCGGATCGAACGCGGGCTGCGGCCCGGCGCGATCGTGCTGTTGCACGAAGGCGCGGCGCACGGCCGCAACGTCGAAACGGTTTCCTTGCTGCTGGACCGGCTCGATGCGCTCGGCTACCGCTGCGTGCTGCCGGAAACGCTGGAATCGGCGGATGCGGCCGCGCTCAGCGCGTCGCCACGATCAGCCAGTTGTTGAACGGCGTGCGCCCGTGCAGCGGGCGGAAATCGGCGCGAAGCCCGGCATCGGCGAGCCTGCGTTCGAACCAGTCGCGCGTGGGGTAGCGCAGCGGCGCGCTGCGCATCCAGCCGATGGCGTTGGCGACGCGGTCCACGGCGCGGGTGGTGCGGCTGCGCGCGTTCGCATCGTGCAGGCCGCTGCGTACCACGAGCCTGGAACCGGGAACGAGCATGGCGATGGCGTCGCCGAGCACGCGTTCCTGCGCCTCGTCCGGCAGGTATTGCAGCACGTCGAGCAGCGCGACAGAACCGCGGTGCGCGGGGCGTTCGCGCAGCAGGTCGCCGCGCGCGAACGCGACGCCGGCCAGTCGCGCGCGTTGTGCCGCGGCGTCGGCGACGGCGATCTTGCGCGGATCGAAATCGACGCCGGAATACGCCGTCGCCTGGCCGTCCGCGCGCAATGCGTGCGCGAGCAGGCCGATGCCGCAGCCGAGGTCGAGCAGCGGCGCGTCGCTGCCGCGCAGCGCCGCGACCACGCCGGGGTACAGCGGGTCGCTCGCGAGCTTTCCGCGCACGTAGTAGTAGTGGTAGCGGCGCCGCGGCCAACGCGGTTCCACGAACGCATCGGCGATGGCGGCGGCGTTCATCGCAGCAGGTTTCGCGCGACCGGTAGCGCGGCTTCAGCCCAACGCGCATACATCGCGGCCGAGGGATGCAAGCCATCAGAGACCAGCATGTCCGGCTCCCCACCACCTTCTCGACTGATGCCGGTGATGTCGACGAAGGCGACGCCGAGCGAGGCGCAGATCTCGCGCGCGGCTTGGTTGTACGCGTCAAGCTCGGAAGCGATTTGCGCAAGATCGCGGCCGGAATCGCGCGCGAACGGGGTCACGCTCCAGTCCGGGATCGACAGCGCCAGCACCCGGTCCGCGCGATCCCCGGCCAGCGCGATCGCGCGCTGCAGCAGCGGCGCGAACCTGCCGACGTAATCGTCGACGTCGCGGCCGCGGTACTGGTCGTTGACCCCGATCAGCAGCGAGACGAAATCCCATTCGCCCAGCGGCTCGGCCGCATCCATCGCGGAAGCGAGTTCGTCGGTGGTCCAGCCGGTGGTGGCGATGATGCGCGGATCGGCCAGCGCGACGCCTTCCGCGCGCAAAGCGGATGCGAGCTGCATCGGCCAGCGCCCGCGTTCCCCGACGCCTTCGCCGATGGTGTAGGAATCGCCGAGGGCGAGGTAGGTCAACATCGGTTGCTGGTTCTTGGTTATCGGTGGTTGGCGGAATCGTATCCGGCTTTACCGACAACCAGGAACCAACAACCGACAACCGCTTCGATTCACGCCGCGGATTTGTCCGCGCGCTGCATCGGCACCACCTTGCCCGCCGCTTCGGCGCGTCGCGAGAGCACGCGGTCGATGCGCGCGAACACCTCGCGCAGCACCGGCGCTTCCGGCAGCAGGGTGACGCGGAAGAAATTGCGGTCCGGCACGTTGAAGCTGGAGCCCGGCACGATCAGCACGTCCTCGGTTTCCAGCAGTTCCAGCGCGAAGGCGTGGTCGTCGAAACCCTCGGCCGCGGCGCCGACCACCGCCGGGAAGCCGTACAGCGCGCCGGCCGGCGACACGAGTTCGAGGTGTTCGCTCGCGGCGCAGCTTTCGACCAGCGCCATGCGGGTGTCGTGCAGGCGTCCGCCGGGCGTGGTCAGCGCGAGGATGGAATCGTCGGCGGTCAGCGCGGCTTCGATCGCGAACTGCCCGGGCACGTTCGCGCACAGGCGCAGCGCGCCGAGCAGATCCATCGCGTGGTGCAGGTCGCCGACGACGGACGCATCGCCGCTCAGCACCGCCCAGCCCACGCGCCATCCGCAGGCGCGGTGCACCTTCGACAGGCCGCCGAAGCTCAGGCACGGCGCGTCGCCGGCCAGCGGCGCGACCGGCTGGAACGCGCTGCCGTCGTAGAGGATGCCGTCGTAGATCTCGTCGCACATCAGCAGCAGGCCGTGCCTGGCGGCGATGGCGACGATGCGTTCGAGCAGTTCGCGCGGATAGTTCGCGCCGGTCGGGTTGTTCGGGTTGATCAGCACGATGGCGCGGGTGCGCGAGGACACCAGCGATTCGATTTCCTCCGGATCGGGCAGGAAGCCGTCCTCGGCGCGGCAGCGGTAGTACACCGGGCGGCCGTCGTTGAGGATGGTCGCCGCCGACCACAGCGGATAGTCCGGCGAGGGCAGCAGCACCTCGTCGCCGGGATTGAGCAGCGCGCGCAGCGACAGGTCGATCAGCTCGCTGACGCCGTTGCCGACGAACACGCGCTCGGGCGTCGCGCCCGGCGTGCCGCAGCGCTGGTGGAACGCGGCGATGGCTTCGCGCGCTTCCGGCAGGCCCTGCTGGTGCGTGTACGGATCGGTGCGCGCGATGCGATCGGCGATGGCGTGCTGCAGGTTGTCCGGGGCGCGGAAGCCGAACGCGCCGGGATTGCCGATGTTGAGCTTGACCAGGGTGCGGCCCTGCGCCTCCAGTTCGCGCGCGCGCCGGGCGAGCTCGCCGCGGATTTCGTAACGGACTTCGGACAGGCGTTCGCGGGTCTTGAGGGACGGCATCGGCGGCAAATGCGGGGGAAAACGGGGCTGCAAGCCTAGCGGAAATGGCCAGGAAACGCCTGTTTCCGGGGGAATCGGAATCCCTCCCGTTTGCCCCGAGCGCAGGGCCCAGGCCCGGAGTCGAAGGGCCCTGGATCAGCCGTCCTTCGACTTCGCCGCTGCGCGGCGACGCTCAGGACGAACGGCCGGAGACTAGAATCGGGCCATGACGCCCGTTCGCCCCGCATGACGCGCTTGCGCGAGATCGGCTGGCCCCATGCCGGGCCGCCGACGGACCCGGCCTGGGCCGGGGCGCTGGCCGCGCATCCGGGTGCGCGCCCGGCCCGCGTCATCGAACAGCATCGCTCCGGCTATGTCGTGGCCGAGGCGCCGGGCGAAGGCTATTCGCCCGAATCGCGTCCGGAATGGCAGCGCGCGAAATGCCCGCCGGAACAGCGGCCCGCGGTCGGCGACTGGGTGCTGGTCGAAGGCGAGGGCGCGTCCGCGCGCATCGTCGCCTTGTTGCCGCGCTTCTCCGCGATCAAGCGCGGCGCCGCCGGCGAGCACTACAGGCAGCAACTGGTCGCGGCCAACATCGACACCGCGTTCGTGGTCTGCGGCCTCGACGCCGACTTCAACCCGCGCCGGATCGAACGCTACCTGCTGCTGCTCTCGGGCAGCGGCGTGCAACCGGTCGTCGTATTGACGAAAGCGGACAAGGACGGCGCCGATGCCGATGCGGCGATGCGATCGCTGTCGGCCACGCTCGCGCAGGGCGTGGCCGTGGTGGCGGTGAACGCCAAGGACCGCGCCAGCGTCGCCGCGCTGGAACCATGGCTGGGCGAGGGCCGCAGCGTGGTGCTGGTGGGAAGTTCGGGCGCCGGCAAGTCGACGCTCGCCAACACCCTGCTCGGCATCGAGAAGATGAAAACCGGCGACGTGCGTTCATCCGACGATCGCGGCCGCCACACCACCACCCATCGCGCGCTGGTCGCGCTGCCCCCCGCCTCCGCGGGGGCAGGCCTGGGCGCGTGCCTGATCGACACGCCCGGCATGCGCGAGCTCAAGCCGACCGGCGAAGAGGACGTGGCCGAGAGTTTCGCCGACATCGAGGCGCTGGCCGCGCAGTGCAGGTTCCGCGACTGCAGGCACGCGCAGGAACCCGGCTGCGCCGTGCGCGCGGCGGTGGAGCGCGGCGAACTCGACGCCGGCCGCGTCGCCAACTTCCTCAAGCTGCGCGACGAGGTCGCCGCCGCCTCCGACCAGCTCGCCGCGCGCCTCGCGCAGAAGGCGGATGCGCGGGTGCAAGGCAAGGCATTGCACAAGCGCCTGGGCGAGAAGTATGGGAAGCACTGAACAACACTCCTTCCCCTTCCGTGGGAAGGGGAAGGCCGGGATGGGGTTGGGTTCGGGGTGCAACCCCACCCCCACCCTCCCCTTCCACGAAGGGGAGGGGGCGTGAATCCCGACATCGTCCATCACGCCGCGCTCGACGCGCGCATGGTCAAGATCGCGCGCGGCATCCGCCTGCTGAACGAGGTGAGCTGGCCGGCGAGCCTGCAGGAACCGTTCCTCGACGGCTGGCGGCGCGGACAGCCGCAATTGCCGAAGGTCGAATACGCGCCGCAGGATTTCTCGGCAGCGCGCCGCGAACTGGACGCGATCGCCGGCGAGGCCGACGAAGCGCATCCGCTCGGGCGCTACATCGCCGCCTCGGCGCGCAGCTGGGCCATCGCTGCGGAATTGCTCGAGGCGCTCGGCACGCCGGCGGTGACCGCGCATTCGATCCGCCTGTTCGGCCGCCCGGACGAGCCGCTGCCCGGCAACGGCCCGAGCACGCGCGACGCGGCGCGGCATTTCATCGGCATCGCCAGCGAACTCGACGGCGAGCTGCTGGCGCCGTCGGAAACCGTGCCGATCTCGGCGATTTCGCTGCAGCTGCAGCTGCAGACCGCGCTCGACGATTTCTTCAACGGGCGCACGATCACGGTCGAACTCGACCCGCAGCTGATCGCCAAGGCCGCCGCCGGCGCGACCCGCATCCGCCTGCGCAGCGGCGCGGTGTTCAACGACTACGACCGCGACCAGCTGCTGCAGCACGAGGCGTTCGTGCATTCGCTGACCGCGCTCAACGGCCGCGAGCAGCCGGTGCTGCGCAGCATGGAACTGCCCTCGCCGCGCACCACCGCGACCCAGGAAGGACTCGCCACCTTCGCCGAGCAGATCACCGGCGCCACCGACATCCAGCGCATGAAGCGGGTGAGCCTGCGCATCGAGGCGGTCGCGCTCGCGCTGGAAGGCGCGGACTTCGTCCAGGTGTTCAGGTATTTCCTCGATGCCGGGCAGAGCGAGGTCGAGAGCTTCTCCTCGGCGCAACGCGTGTTCCGCGGCGTGCCGCTGACCGGCGGCAACGCGTTCACCAAGGACACCGTGTACCTGCGCGGGCTGATCGGCGTGCACACCTTCTTCCGCTGGGCGCTGCGCCAGGACCGGCTGCGCCTGTGCCGGCTGCTGTTCGCCGGCAAGATGACGATCGAGGACGTGCAGGACCTGGAACCGCTGTTCGCCGACGGCACGCTGGCCGGGCCGCGCTGGTTGCCGCACTGGGTGGCGCGCGCGAACGGGCTGGCCGGCGTGCTGGCGTTTTCGCTGTTCGCCAACCGCATCCGCCTCGACCGGATCACCGACAGCCTGCACCTGGCCGACGTCTGAGGCCGGCTTCGAAAGGGCGAAGCGCCGGCACGGCGTAGAATCACGCTTCCGCCACGCGCCCGAACGCCCCCGACCGACGCCATGTCCGACGAACTGAAGCAGGCCGCCCTCGACTACCACCGGCACGCGCCGCCGGGCAAGATCAAGGTCGTGGCGACCAAGCCGATGGTCACCCAGCGCGACCTGGCCCTGGCCTATTCGCCGGGCGTGGCCTACGCCTGCGAGGCGATCGTGGAGGACGCGAACGCGGCCAGCGAGATGACCGCGCGCGGCAACCTGGTCGCGGTGATCACCAACGGCACCGCGGTGCTGGGGCTGGGCGACATCGGCCCGCTCGCCGGCAAGCCGGTGATGGAAGGCAAGGGCGTGCTGTTCCAGAAGTTCGCCGGCATCGACGTGTTCGACATCGAGCTGAACGAACGCGACCCGGACAAGCTGGTCGACATCATCGCGGCGATGGAGCCGACCTTCGGCGGCATCAACCTCGAGGACATCAAGGCGCCGGAATGCTTCATCGTCGAGCGCAAGCTGCGCGAGCGGATGAACATCCCGGTGTTCCACGACGACCAGCACGGCACCGCGATCATCGTCGGCGCGGCGGTGCTGAACGCGCTGGAGATCGTCGGCAAGGACATCGGCGAGGTCAGGCTCGCCACCGCCGGCGCCGGCGCCGCGGGCATCGCCTGCCTCGACATGCTGGTCGCGCTGGGCATGAAGCCCGGCAACATCCTCGCCTTCGACCGCGAGGGCGTGCTCTACGCCGGCCGCGGCAAGATGGACCCGGACAAGCTGCGCTACGCGCGCGACACCGACAAGCGCACGCTGGCCGACATCGTGGATGGCGCCGACATCTTCCTCGGCCTGTCCGCCGGCGGCGTGCTCAAGCCGGAGATGGTCGCGACGATGGCGGCGAAGCCCATCATCCTCGCGCTGGCGAACCCGTACCCGGAGATCCTGCCCGAGGACGCGAAGAAGGTGCGCCCGGATTGCGTCATCGCCACCGGCCGCAGCGACTACCCGAACCAGGTCAACAACGCGCTCTGCTTCCCCTACATCTTCCGCGGCGCGCTCGACGTCGGCGCGACCGAGATCAACGAGGCGATGAAGCTCGCCTGCGTGCGCGCGATCGCGGCGCTGGCGCGGATGGAATCCTCCGACCTCGGCAGCGCCTACGGCGGCGAGGTGCCCACCTTCGGCCCCGACTACCTGATCCCGCGCCCGTTCGACCCGCGCCTGCTGACGATGCTGGCGCCGGCGGTGGCGAAGGCGGCGATGGATTCGGGCATCGCGTTGCGCCCGCTCGCCGATCCCGCCGCGTACGCGGAGAAACTCGGCCAGTTCATCCATCGCACCGGCCTGATGATGAAGCCGGTGTACGAACGCGCGCGCGCCGACCGCAAGCGCATCGCCTACGCCGAAGGCGAGGAATACACCGTGCTGCGCGCGGTGCAGACCGTGATCGACGAACAGCTGGCGTGGCCGATCCTGATCGGCCGCCCGGAGGTGATCGAGAAGCGCATCGCCAAGCTCGGCCTGCGTATGCGCCCGGGCGTGGATTTCGAACTGACCAACATCAACGACGACCCGCGCTTCGACGAGTACTGGAAGCAGTACCACGCGCTGACCGAGCGCCGCGGCGTGACCCCGGACGCGGCCAAGAACCTGCTGCGCTCGCGGCCGACGATCATCGCCGCGCTGATGGTCGAGCGCGGCGAGGCCGACGCGCTGATCTCCGGCCTGGTCGGGCGCTTCCACAAGAAGCTCGGCTACCTGCGCAGCGTGTTCGACTTCGACAAGGGCGTGACCGGCACCGCGGCCATGACCGGCGTGCTCAACGACAAGGGCGCGTGGTTCTTCCTCGACACCCACGTGCAGCTCGACCCGTCCGCCGAGCAGATCGCCGAGGCGACGCTGCAGGCCAGTTACCGGCTCAAGCTGTTCGGCATCGAACCGAAGGTGGCGATGCTCTCGCACTCCAACTTCGGCAGCCACGCCGACGCCTCCGCGGCGAAGATGCGCAAGGCGCGCGACCTGGTGCTCGCGCGCGCGCCCAACCTGGACGTCGACGGCGAAATGATGGCCGACACCGCCTGGGACACCGCGCTGCGCGAACGGATCATGCCGAACTCCACGCTCAGGGGCCGCGCCAACCTGTACGTCATGCCCAACCTCGACGCCGCCAACATCGGCTACAACCTGGTGCGGGTCATGACCGAGGGCGTGGCGATCGGCCCGATCCTGATGGGCCTGGACCAGCCGGCGCACATCCTGACCCCGGCGTCCTCGCCGCGGCGCGTGGTCAACATGACCGCCGTCGCCGCGGTCGAGGCGCAGATCCGCGCGGCGCAGCGGCAGGGCTGAAGCCGCATCCTGTGGGAGGGGTTGAACAGCCATTCGGCTGTTGAAAACGGCAGGCCCGCTTTTGTGGGAGCGCCTTCAGGCGCGAATGCTCCTTGGCATATCGACGCAAGGCATTCGCGGCTAAAGCCGCTCCCACAGGGGTTCGGTAATTCACCCGGGTGAATTGTGATTCGCCACCGGGAGGCGTCCGCCACGCTGCTAGACTCGCTCGACGAACCGGCCCGGAGCGCGACCAGTGAACTGGCTCAACGAACTGCTGCAGAACGATCCCGACCCGACCGAGACCCGGGAGTGGATCGAATCGCTGAAGGCCGTCATCGACGCCGACGGCGCCGGCCGCGCGCACCAGCTGCTGGAAGGCATGGTCGAACTGACCCGCCGCGCCGGCGCGCACCTGCCGTTCGCGCCCACCACCGAATACATCAACACCATCCCGCCGCAGCTCGAGCCGCAGATGCCGGGCGACGCGCACATGGAATGGCGGATCCGCTCGATCATCCGCTGGAACGCGATGGCGATGGTGGTGCGCGCCAACCGCAAGCCCGGCGACCTGGGCGGCCACATCGCCTCGTTCGCCTCGTCGGCGACCTTGTACGACGTCGGCTTCAACCACTTCTGGCGCGCGCCCTCGGCCGAACACCCGGGCGATTTGCTCTACGTCCAGGGCCACAGCTCGCCGGGCGTGTATTCGCGCGCCTTCCTCGAGGGCCGCATCAGCGAATCGCAGCTCGACCACTTCCGCATGGAAGTCGACGGCAAGGGCATTTCCAGCTATCCGCATCCGTGGCTGATGCCCGATTTCTGGCAGACGCCGACGGTGTCGATGGGCCTGGGCCCGCTCGCCGCGATCTACCAGGCGCGCAGCTGGAAATACCTGGAAGCGCGCGGCCTCATGCCCAAGACCGACCGCAAGGTGTGGTGCTTCCTCGGCGACGGCGAAACCGACGAGCCCGAATCCCTCGGCGCGATCGGCGTGGCCGGGCGCGAGGGCCTCGACAACCTGGTGTTCGTCGTCAACTGCAACCTGCAGCGCCTCGACGGCCCGGTGCGCGGCAACGGCAAGATCATCCAGGAGCTGGAAGGCCAGTTCCGCGGCGCCGGCTGGAACGTGATCAAGACCATCTGGGGCAGCTACTGGGATCCGTTGCTGGCCAAGGACACGCAGGGCATCCTGCGCCGGGTGATGATGGAAACCGTCGACGGCGAATACCAGAACTGCAAGGCCTTCGGCGGCGCGTACACGCGCGAGCATTTCTTCGGCAAGACGCCGGAGACCCTGGCGATGGTCGCCAGCCTCAGCGACGACGACATCTGGCGCCTCAACCGCGGCGGCCACGATCCGCGCAAGGTGTACGCGGCCTACGACGCAGCGATGAAGACCACCGGCATGCCGACCGTGATCCTGGCCAAGACGGTGAAGGGCTACGGCATGGGCGCGGCGGGCGAGGCGCTGAACCCCACCCACCAGACCAAGAAGCTCGACGACGAGGCGGTGCTCGCCTTCCGCGACCGCTTCAAGCTCGACATCCCCGACGAACGCTTCGCCGACCACCAGGTGCCGTTCTACCACCCGGGCCCGGATTCGCCGGAAATCCAGTACATGCAGGAACGCCGGCGCGAACTCGGCGGGCACCTGCCGCAGCGCCGGCGCAAGTCCACGCAGACGCTGGACGTGCCGCCGCTGGCGACCTTCGAGCGCCTGCTCAAGTCCAGCGGCGAGCGCGAGATCAGCACCACCATGGCGTTCGTGCAGATGTTCAACATCATCCTGCGCGACAAGCAGGTCGGCCCGCGCTGCGTGCCCATCGTCGCCGACGAGGCGCGCACCTTCGGCATGGAAGGCCTGTTCCGCCAGCTCGGCATCTATTCGCCGCAGGGGCAGAAGTACAAGCCGGTCGACGCCGACCAGCTGATGTTCTACCGCGAGGACGCGGCCGGGCAGGTGCTGGAGGAAGGCATCACCGAGGCCGGCGCGTTCTCCTCGTGGCTGTCGCTGGCGACCAGCTACAGCACCAACGACCTGCCGATGCTGCCGTTCTACATCTACTACTCGATGTTCGGCTTCCAGCGCGTCGGCGATTCGGCCTGGCAGGCCGGCGACATGCGCGCGCGCGGCTTCATGCTCGGCGGCACCGCCGGCCGCACCACGCTCAACGGCGAGGGCCTGCAGCACGAGGACGGGCAGTCGCACATCCAGAGCTCGCTCATCCCCAACGTGCGCAGCTACGACCCGACCTTCGCCTACGAGGTGGTGACCATCGTCCAGCACGGCATGCAGCGCATGCTCGGCGAACAGCAGGACGAGTACTTCTACCTCACCCTGATGAACGAGAACTACGCGCACCCGGACATGCCCGAAGGCAGCGCCGAGGGCATCATCAAGGGCATGTACCTGCTGGGCGACGCGGGCAAGCCGAAGAAGGGCGAACTGCGCGTGCAGCTGCTCGGCAGCGGCACCATCCTGCGCGAGGTGATTGCGGCGGTGGACCTGCTCGACAAGGAGTTCGGGATCAAGGCCGACGTGTGGTCCTGCCCCAGCTTCACCGAGCTCGCGCGCGACGGCGTCGATGCCGAACGCTGGAACCGCCTGCACCCGGAAGCGAAGTCCCCGCGCGTGCCGTGGGTGACGCAGCAGCTGCAGGGCCGCAGCGGGCCAGCGATCGCCGCGACCGATTACGTGCGCACCTTCGCCAACCAGGTGCGCGAGTTCGTGCCGATGCGCTACAGCGTGCTCGGCACCGACGGCTACGGCCGCAGCGACACCCGCGCGAATTTGCGCCGGCACTTCGAGGTCGACCGCTTCCACGTCGCCCACGCCGCCGTCGCCGCCCTGGCCGCGGACGGCAAGCTCACGCCCAAGGACGTGGCCCGCGCGATCAAGGTGTTCGGCATCGATGCGGAGAAGCCGAATCCGCTACATGCGTGATCGCGTCATTCCCTCTCCCCTTGAGGGGTGAGCGGGGCTTTCGAGCAGCAAAGCTGCGAGCCCGCGAACGCCAACCGGCATGCAAGCCGGTTGGCAGGGGTGGGTGCCCGCAGGGCGGGAGAGGGTAAACAAAAAAGCGGCCATTGGCCGCTTTTTTAATACGCGCACAACTCCCACTTCGACATTTCGTCGGTTATGACGTATTCGAGAAATTCCATTGGCTTCTCGGTGTTTCCATTGAGCAAAGCTTCGGCCCACTCTCGGCCAAATCGTTCTGTTACGTCATAAAGCCAAACGCCACTAAACTCGTCTCGAAGTTCTTGCCAGCGTGCCGTCAAGACGGGAGCATGTTGGATGACATCAGAAATGAAACCCATGTAACCGCCGAAATCACAGAGATCACGCCCCTTGTGATCACGTAGGCATTCAGCGGCTCCTAGTGCAATGAATGCGATTTCTTCCGCAAGTCCTATATCGAATTTTTGAGCTACCGCAGCCTCTCGTTTCTCTAAATTCGCTAAAGCTTCAGCGGTTGTCTTGCCAAAGGCATATTCACCGCCTTCGCCTCGTTGTGCGTAGTAGCTGGCCGAGGCAGTCGGTTTCCAATCGTCAGTCTGTCCTATCGTAATTTTGTTCATGCGACACCTCCAATCATTTTTTCTCGATGTCGCCGCACGAAAGACAGGTCTGGTTGAAATCGTTCCGGCAACGCTATTTGGCGATCTTGAGCAGGCCAAAATACTTCACGTAGAAATGCGTCTTTTGTTCGCTTAAGTTCCTTTGACAGCACGATCCGATGATCGTCCGTCAGCGAAAATAAATAACCATCGAATGCTCTGTCGTGGATGGCGGACAGGCAAAGCCCATTGCTTGGGTTGAGTCGGTTCGTCTTGTCTTCACTCCAGGGCACGATGTGGCTAGCGACAAGTAGGCGTGGTTCGCTCACGCCAGAAATGCAGCACTTTCCGCCATAACTACTCAGCACAGATTTCCGGAAGAACGCTTGCTTCACGCGTTGCCTGACTAAAGCTATGCGGGTCTCGGCAGAGAAATCCGGCCCCAAGAATTCACGGTCTTCTCCGAGCGGCGGCTGTGCCTTTCCCTCTCCTCGCAACAGGTGCGCGCTCAAGGCTTCGCATTCTTCGACCAAGCCTTCCCAGTTCGCATGGAATTCGTCCCACACTTCCTTGTCCAAGGCCGAGGCATTGCTAAGGCCAGAACGCCCACTTTCTCGGATCGCAGGATCTAGGCTGGCGAAATTGACGCACTTCATCGCCAACGCGCTTGGCGATCGGCCAATCAGGTGTGCAAGTTCGATGACGTTCTTGTTGCGCGAATGTAATTGTCCGAATGGCGTTTCGCAGTAGAAGCGAAACGCAAGCAGCGATTGCTCTCGAGTCCAATTACCGCTTCGCTTGAACGCTCGTTTTCCCGGTTGTGCTTTATCGGTGAGCGGGAATAGACGCTGGCGCAGCGCATCGGCAAGAAATGAAGGCGGTTCCGTTTCGCCCGCTTCCCATCTCCGCAGCGTTCGCGTCGTGACGCCGAGTTCTTCTGCTAGCTCACGCTGGTTATAGCGGCCCCGAAGGGAAGTCAGGAGCTTGCGAACATCTTCCATGGGAAATCTCGGTGGGGACGAAATGCGGACAGTATGTCCTTTTTTTGTCTCGAATCCCGAGATCGGCGTCCTCTTGGCTCCGGTTTCGATGAGGGGTTTGACTTCGGCAGCCAGTCTTGTTATTAGCACTGCTATTAATTTGATATCAATTAATATTGATTTGATACGTAGAGATGAAGCTACCCGTTCCCGCCCCCCAACTTGCTGATTTGCTGGGGAAAGAAGTCGACCCCAATCTGCTTCTCCGGCAGCGCATTGGCCCGGAAGTGGCCGGTGCTTACGAGCATTGGGACCATTTGCGGCATCTGCCGCCCTCTCCCGACCTGACCTCACTGCAGTGGTGGGCGGGAATCAAACTGGCGCGGATGGGTCGGGCCCGCGCCGTGCCGCTCCTCGACAAGGAAGGGCATCCGTTCACCGTGTCGCTCACCGACACCATGCTGCGCAAACTGCACTTTCTGGATCGCGAGGCGGCTGGCCTGATCCTGGGCGCCGATCAGGACGATGACGCCTCGATCCGGCGCAGGCATCTGGAACGCTCGTTGATCGAGGAGGCAATGACCTCATCGCAACTGGAAGGGGCATCCACGACACGTCGCGTCGCGAAGGAAATGCTGGTTACCGGACGCGCGCCGCGCGATCGCAGCGAGCAGATGATCTTCAACAACTACGCGACAATGCAGTCACTGGCTGGAGCGCGCGACAAACCGCTGACGCGAGGCATGATCCTCGACATCCATCGTCGGTTGATGCGGGAAGCGATGGACGATCCCGACGATATCGGCCGATTCAGAACGATCGAGGACGATGTGGCAGTGTTCGACAAGGCGGATCCGTCGCGGATCCTGCACAGGCCACCGCCCGCGGGTGAATTGCCAGAACGGCTGCAGGCAGTGTGCGATTTCGCAAATGATGCGAACGAAGATGCCTTCTTGCATCCGATCGTGAAAGCGATCCTGTTGCACTTCATGATCGGCTACGACCATCCGTTCTGCGATGGAAACGGACGAACCGCGCGTGCGCTGTTCTACTGGTCGATGCTTCGCTCCGGCTACTGGCTGAGTGAATACGTGTCTATTTCCAGCGTGTTGAAGAAAGCACCGGATGCATATGCTCGCTCGTATCTGCATACCGAAAGTGACGGTGCCGATGCCAGCTATTTCGTTTCGCATCAGTTGGACGTGCTGATCAAGGCGGTGAACGATTTCCGCGGGTATCTGGCGCGCAAGGGACAAGAACGAAAACAGTCGGAGGCATTGCTGCGTCCGGATTCCAGCTTCGGCGGACAGCTCAACCATCGCCAGCGCGCGCTGTTGCTGCACGCGATCCGGCATCCGGATGGCGAATACATGATTCGCCGTCACCAGGCGGCGCAGAGGGTGACCTATGCCACCGCACGATCGGATTTATTGGGGCTGGCAGCGATGGGCCTTTTGACCCAGCACAAACGCGGAAAAGGCTTCGTGTTCGTGCCCGTCCCTGATCTTTCCAGCAGATTGAATGGAAAGCACTGAATGGCATTGCCCACCCTCACCGGCTCCTGCCACTGTCGGCGCTGCAACTGGCGTCGCTCCCTTTCCCTTGGTTAGCCTATGGCATGGGATCTGGGGAGGTTCGATGAAATTCTTGGGCCTGCGACGCGTCGTAGCCGTGGCCATGCTGGCGTGGATGGGGGCAGCCAACGCGCAAGTGGACGTGAACTCTTTTGTCCGCCAGGACGAATTCGAGGATGTCCAGATTTCCCCGGACGGCAATTACTTCGCCGCGACCGTCCCCCTTGAGGATCGGACGGTGTTGGCCGTCATCCGCCGCTCCGACAACGAGGTCGTGGCGAAGGCCGGTGGCGACTCGCATTCCGTGGTGTACGACTTCCATTGGGCAACACCCGACCGCGTGCTGGTAAGCCTGGCCAGGCGCGATGGCTCGCTCGATGCGCCGTCGGCTGACGGCCAGTTGTATGCCGTCAGTGTCGATGGCAAGGAGCGTTACACGCTGGACGTCAACGACGCGGTGGTTTATCTCGAAGACGTGATCGGCGACGGCAAGAACGTGCTCGTGACGCGCTGGCCGTGGTACTCGGGTGCAAGGCCCAAGCTCGCCAAGGTCGACGTCTACAACGGTCGCGGCAAGGTCCTTGCCACGTCTCCGCTCGAGAACGCCGGCTTCACTCCCAATGCGGATGGCACTGCGTATTTTGCCAGCGGCTCGGTCGACGCGAAGCAGCGGCTGTATTACCGCGCAAGCGAGGACAAGGAGTGGACGCTGGTCAACGACGAGCGTGAAAGCGGGCATGGCGAGTACCCACTCGGGTTCGGCGAGGACGGGATGGGGTACGTGCAAGTGGAGCAGCCGAGCGGTACCGATGTAATCCGGTCCTGGGATCCGAAGACCCATGCATTTAAGGACGTGTTGCGCGATCCCGACGTCGATCCCTTCCACATCTTGTATTCGCCGGATCGCCATGTCCCGGTCGGCGCGATGTACATGCATGACGGCATACATACGCGCTTTTTCGATCCTGATTCCCCCACGGCGCGCCTGTACCGCAGCCTAGAGCAGGTATTCCCCGGCCAGGGCGTGCTGGTGACGTCGTCAACGCACGACGGAAAGCAGATGCTGGTGCAGGTATGGAGCGATCGCAATCCGGGGGATTTCTATCTCTACGATGCGGGCACACACCGTGCGACATTGGCCATTAGCCGTCGCCAGTGGTTCGATCCCGAGAAACTGCCAGGGACGCGCCTGGTCGAGGTCAAGGCGCGCGACGGGCTGGCCCTGCACGGTTACCTGACTACGCCCGTGAATGCCGGCAAGGATCCGGTGCCACTTGTGGTGATGCCGCACGGCGGTCCGTACCAGATCTTCGATACCTGGGGATTCGACGACGATTCGCAAATGCTAGCTGCGGCGGGTTACGCAGTGCTGCGCATCAATTACCGTGGCTCCGGCAACTACGGACGTGCCTTCGCGCAAGCAGGTCGCTTGCAGTGGGGACGGCGCATGCAGGATGACATCACCGACGCGACGCATTGGGCAATCGAGCAAGGCATCGCCGATCCGAAGCGGATTTGCCTGGTGGGCGCCAGCTACGGCGCCTATGCGGCATTGATGGGCGTGGCGCGCGAGCCGACGCTGTACCAATGCGCGGTCGGTTACGTGGGCGTCTACGACATGGTCCGGCTGCAGCGATCGGAAACATCATCGCGTCGTTCGCGCCAGTGGACTCATGACTGGATCGGAGAGCATGGTGACATGGCCGAAATCTCGCTCACCAAGATGGCTGACCAGATTCGGGTGCCGGTGTTGCTTGCAGCGGGCGGCGAAGACCAGACGGCCACTTTCAAACAGACCATCTTCATGGAAACCGCGCTGCGCAAGGCGCATGTGCCGGTCGAAACGTTGTATTACCCGAACGAAGGGCACGGCTTCTACAGCCTTGCGCATCGAAGGGAATACGACACGCGCCTGCTTGAGTTCCTGTCACGTTACCTCGGTGGCGCCAAGGCGAAGTAAGGAAACGTTTGCCCCGGCTCGATCCCATGTCCACCACCCTCACCGGCTCCTGCCACTGCCAGCGCCTGAAACTGGCACTCCACGGTTCTCTGCAACCGGCTGAAACCTCGCCGCGGGCCTGCGACTGCAGCTTCTGTCAGGCGCATGCCGCGGCATGGGTCTCCGACCCGGACGGCGAGTTGGTCGTCACCGCCTCCGGCGCCGATGCGCTGGGGCGCTATCGGCAGGGCTCCGAATCGGCGGAGTTCCTGTTCTGCCGCCGCTGCGGCGTGCTGCTCGCGGTGGTGTTCGCCAGCGACGAAGGCATGCGCGGCGCGGTCAACGTGCGCTGCCTCGCGGATGCCGGTGAGTTCGCACCGGCGCAAGCCGTGTCACCACAGCAGTTGCCGCCGGAAGTGCGGCGCGAACGCTGGCGGCGGTTGTGGATTCCGCGGGTGAGGATCGAAATCCCGGGGTGACCCGGTGGCCCGTCAGTCGCCCGTGGTGTAGAGCGCGACGGGTGCGATGCGGCCGACCGGTTCCAGTGCCGCGATGACATCGGCCCGGGCAAGCAGCGCATTGCGGTTCCTCAGCGCCACGGCATCCCCGGGCAATGCCTTCGCTTGCCGCCACCCCTGCATCCAATCGAGCACATCGCCGCGCTTGTAGCCATCGGCCAGCAGCGTTTTCACCAGCGTGGCGGCTTCGTCCATGCGCCCGTCCCGCAGCAATCCTTCAAGCAGCAAGACCGGTGCGTCATCACGGTGCTGGCGCAGGTAGGCGAGGGCGGCATCGGCATCCTCCCGCTTCCCGAGTTCGAGTGCCGCGCAGAGCTGCACGTTGGCCTCCACCATCCGTCCGTAACCGCTCATGTCGCCGACATGCGCGATTTCCGCAAGCGCTTCGTGCGGTTGCTGAAGGCGGCAGTAGAACATGCCGAGGTTGAGTGCCTGGCTGACGTTGATCCCGCCGCTCTCGTCGAAGCTGCGCGCGCGCTTGAGCTCGGCCAACGCCTCCATCGGCTTGCCCATGCGCTCGTAAGCGATCGAGCGATTGTTCATGAGCCAGATCTGGCGGTCGATGTCGGAGAACGGCGCCTGGCCGATGGGGGCGTCGACGATCCGGTCGATGGCCTTGTCGGCCAGTGCGACGACCTGTTCATGCATTCCCAGGGTGAGCATTGCGTAGCTGAGCTGCACGAGGGGGTCCAGCTTGTCGGGTGCGGCCTCCGCAGCCTGGGACAAGCGCTCCATCTTCCGCTTGGCCACGAGTACCGGGTCGAAGGCGTCCGCTTCGGGATCGACGATCGAATCGAAACGCTTGTCCGCCCGCAGGCGAACGATGGAGCCGGGTTCGTCGATGCGCTGGACCGTGCGCCTGGCGGCTTCCGTTTCGCCGCGTTGGACTTGCGCGATGGCAAGCTGGTACCAGATCGCGTCCGCAGCGGCAGGATCGCGCCAGTTCGCATCGAACAAGGCCTGCATCAGCTCGTAGCGCGCCTGCGATCCCGGGTCCGGGCCACGCACGAGTTGCGGGACCACCCACGCATCGATGTTGGGAAGCAACTCGGGCCAATATTCGATGAAATGCCGCATCGCCGCCCGGGACCGATCCTGCTCGCCGGATCCGAATTCGAGGAATGTCAATCGATACCAATCGTCGGGATCGTCCGATCCGAGTTCGGTCGCGCGTCGATAGAAATCGCGCGCTTCAGCCGTCTTGTCCAGGCGGATCGCGGATAACCCGGCATGCGACAGGACGCGAATCCGGTCCGCAACCGGGAGCTGGTCGAAAGCCGGGTCGCGGACGACCGCATCGAACGCGCGGTAAGCGCCCGACATGCTTTCGGCCGCGTAAAACGCTTCCGCCGACGCGAGTTTCTGCTTGAACAGGCGCAACTCCGGCGTGTCGCTTGCCGCGTGTTCCCGCGCGTAGGGCGCCCGGGAATCGGCAGGGGCCGGTTCGGCCATCGCCGCCGCGGCAACCGAAAGGGAGGCGGCGAGAACCACGCCGACGCATCGCATTCGCATGGCTTCTTCCCCGCGTTCCTTCCCCGCCGAAATCATATAGCGGGCATGGGCGTTGCGCGTACTCTGCCCGCTTCCTCCGCTAGACTCCCGCGATGATCGAACTCGAACACCTCGGCAAGCGCTACGGCGACTTCACCGCCGTCCACGACCTGTCGTTCCGCGTTGGTCCGGGCGAAGTGATGGGGCTGGTCGGCCCGAACGGCGCCGGCAAGACCACCACCCTGCGCTGCCTGTCCGGGATCATCCCCGCGACGACGGGCCACGGCCGCTTCGGCGGGGTGGACGTCGCCGCCGATCCGGTCGCGGACAAGCGCCAGCTCGCCTTCATCCCCGACGAACCGCGCCTGTTCGACCACCTCACCGTCGAACAGCACCTCAACT
>JBGAHT010000049.1:0-22095 GCA_044226035.1 Thermomonas sp.
TAGGGCTTGGGCGCGGGCGGCGCCGGCTTGCCCTCGCGCCGGGCCTGTTAGGCGGCGCGCGCGGCGCGTTCGGCGGCTTCGCGGCGTTCGCGTTCGGCGCGGGCGGCGGCAGCGCGCAATTGATCCAGCACGCGCTGCAACGCCTTCGCGTCGCGCCCGAGCGCCTGTTCGCGCCCGCGCTGGTCCTGCACCTTCTTGTCGAGTTGCGCGACCAGCGTCGCGCGCTGGCTGCGATCGCGGTTCACCTCGGCCAGCTGCGCGGCCTGGCGGCTGCGCGCGGCGGCGAGGTCCTGGCGCGTGGCCACGATCCGCACTTCGACCTGCTGCACTTCGTCGAGTTCGGCGGCCAGCGCGGAGATCTTGCGCACGCGTTCGCGCTGCAGGTAACCGTGGTAGGCGAGCAGGCGGTTGGCGTCGGCCACCTTGTCCTGCGCCAGCATCAGCTTCAGCGGCGCGTCGTCGCCGATCGCGTACGCGGCGCGCAGCAACGCCGCGAGTTCGGCGCGGTCCTGCGCCAGCGAGGATTGCAGCGCGGTGCGCCGCGCCTGCAAGGCGGCGAGGTCGGCGTTGCCCTTGGCGATCTTCGCCTCGGTGTCGTGCAAGGCGCGGCTGGAGCGCCCGACCTGTTCGTCGGCGGCGCGCAGATCGCGGCTGGCGTCGCCGCGCTGGCCCTCGGTGCGCCGGCGCTCGGCGGCGACGTCCTTGATCTCGCGCTTGAGCTTGTCGAGCTTGCGCTGGGTGTCGCCGGTGTCCTGCGCGCGCGCGCCGCCGCCGGCAAGCAGCGCGAGCGCGGTGGCGAGCGCGAATGCACGGGCTGCGTTCATCCCGCGAACAGGCTGCGCCCGGTCATCGCCGCCGGCGCGGGCAATTGCATCAGGTCGAGCAGCGTGGGCGCGACGTCGCGCAACGCGCCACCGCTGCGCAGCCGCACGCCTTCGCGTTCGCCGACGTACACCAATGGCACCGGGCCGACGGTATGCGCGGTATGCGGTTGCCCGGTGGCGGGATCGCGCATCATTTCGAGGTTGCCGTGGTCGGCGGTGACCACCAGCGCGCCATGCACCGCGCGCACCGCATCGGTGATGTCGCCGATCGCCGCATCCACCGCTTCGGCGGCGCGCACCGCGGCGGCGAGGTCGCCGGTATGGCCGACCATGTCCGGGTTGGCGAGGTTGCACACGACCAGGTCGAAGCGCTGCGCGCGGATCGCCTCGACCAGCTTGTCGGTGACTTCGGCGACGCTCATTTCCGGCTGCAGGTCGTAGGTCGCGACCTTGGGGCTCGGCACCAGGATGCGTTCCTCGCCCGGGTACGGCGCCTCGCGCCCGCCGCCGAAGAAGAAGGTGACGTGCGCGTACTTCTCGGTCTCGGCGATGCGCAATTGGGTGAGCCCCTGCGCGGACACCAGTTCGCCCAGCGTGTCGTGCAGGTCGTCGGGCGGGAACGCGACCGGCGCCGGCAGCCTGGCGTCGTATTCGGTGAGGCAGACGAAGCGCGACAACCGCGGCCGACGCGCCTCGAAGCCGGCGAAGGCCGGATCGACGAACGCGGCGGTGAGCTGCCGCGCGCGGTCGGCGCGGAAGTTCATGAACACCACCGCGTCGCCGTCCTCGACCCGCGCGCCGTCGCCGATCACGGTCGGCAGCACGAACTCGTCGGTCTCGCCGCGGGCATAGGCCTCTTCCAGCGCCAGCACCGCATCGGGCACGTGCAGTTCGCTGCGCGCGTCGACGATCGCGTCCCACGCGCGGCGCACGCGGTCCCAGCGGCTGTCGCGGTCCATCGCGTAGTAGCGGCCGCAGACCGTGGCGATGGCCGCGTTGCCGTTCGCGCGGCACGCGGCCTGCAGCGCGCGCAGGCTGGGTTCCGCGGATTTCGGCGGCATGTCGCGGCCGTCGAGGAAGGCGTGCACCGCGACCTGCGGCACGAGCTCGCGCCGCGCCAGTTCCAGCATCGCGAACAGGTGGTTCTCGTGGCTGTGCACGCCGCCGGGCGAGAGCAGGCCGAGCAGGTGCAGCGTGCGCCCGTGCTCGCGCGCCGCGGCGCAGGCCGCGCGCAGCTCGTCGTTGGCGAAGAAGCTGCCGTCCTCGATCGCCGCGTCGATGCGGGTGAGGTCCTGGTAGACGATGCGCCCGGCGCCGAGGTTCATGTGCCCGACTTCGGAATTGCCCATCTGCCCGTCCGGCAAGCCGACGTGGCGGCCTTCGGTGTGCACCAGCGTGTGCGGGCATTCGGCCCAGAGCTTGCGCCAATGCGGCAGTTCGGCCTGGGCGAGCGCGTTGTCGGCCGGATCCTCGCGGTGGCCCCAGCCATCCAGGATCAGCAACACGACGGGCTTGGGGCGGGCTGCGACCACGACGGAAGTCCAGGTGACCGATGACGGCTGAAGATTGTAGCCGCGCGGCGCACACTGCCGGTCGTCGGCGGGCGCGCGGAAGGCTTAAACCGTTCGCCCGTTCGCCGCATCCTGTCCTTTCGATTCCCCACGTGAGCCCGCCATGATCCGCACCCGCCTCGCCCTGTGCCTGCTCCTCGCCGCCGCCACGCCCGCGTTCGCCGGCGAAGGCGACATCGACAAGGTCAACGGCAGCATCACCATCGACCCGGCCCAGCATGCCGGCGACCTCGACACGGTCAACGGCAGCATCCGCATCGGCGCGAACGCCACCGCCGGCGACGCCAGCACCGTCAACGGCAGCATCCAGATCGGCGACGGCGCCCATACCGGCGCGCTGGAAACGGTGAACGGCGGCATCCGCGGCGGCACCGGGCTGGTCGTCGACGGCGGCGTGGAAACCGTGAACGGCAGCATCTTCATCGACCGCAACGGCCGCGTCTCGAAAGGCGTGGGCACCGTGAACGGCGCCATCGGCCTGGTGTCCACCGAGCTCGGCGGCGGCATCGACACCGTCAACGGCGACATCACCGTCGGCATCGGTTCGCACGTCAGGGGCGGGATCAAGGTCGAGAAGCCGAGCAACAACTGGTTCGGCGTCCACATGGGCAAGCCGAAGCCGCCGCGCATCATCATCGGCCCGAACGCGGTGGTCGACGGGCCGCTGGTGTTCGAACGCGAGGTCAAGCTGTACGTGCATGCGACCGCGAAGACCGGCCCGATCACCGGCGCGACCGCGGTGCGCTTCGACACGCCGACCGCGCCGCAGGACTGAACTTCCGCCCTTGTGGGAGCGGCTTCAGCCGCGACGTGACGCCCGATGAGCCGAGCAAGCTCGGCTCTACAAGAGCTTCATCCACCGCGACGGCGTAGACTCCGGGGTTCCCCGCAACAGGAGCCCCGCATGCCACGCATCCTTCCCCTGTGCGCCGCCGTCGCCGCGCTCGCGCTCGCGGCCTGCCAGCGCGAAGCGCCCGCGCCCGCGGCCACCACGCCGGCGCCCAAGCCCGCGGCCGAAGCCGCGCACGCCTTCTCGGCCGACATCAACGGCGCCGATTTCGCCGAACTCGACAAGACCCTGGCCTCCGACGCGTTCGAGGGCCGCGGCCCCGGCACGCCGGGCGAGGACAAGTCGGTCGAATACATCAAGTCGCAGATGCAGCGCATGGGCCTCAAGCCCGGCGACAACGGCGACTGGTTCCAGACCGTGCCGATGGTCGAGACCACGGCCGATCCGGACACCACGCTCACCCTCAGCGTCGGCGGCAAGCAGCGCACGCTGAAGTTCGGCGACGACATGGTGGTCGGCACGACCACGGGCGAGCCCGAGGTGAACATCAAGGACAGCCCGCTGGTGTTCGTCGGCTACGGCGTCGATGCGCCGGAACAGCACTGGAACGACTACGCCGGCCTCGACGTCAAGGGCAAGACCGTGGTCATGCTGGTCAACGACCCCGGCTTCCACGTCCACGACGCGAACCTGTTCGAAGGCAAGCGCATGACCTACTACGGGCGCTGGACCTACAAGTTCGAAGAAGCCGCGCGCCAGGGTGCGGCCGCCGCGATCATCATCCACGACACCGAGGGCGCGTCCTACGGCTGGGACGTGGTGAGGAACTCGTGGTCGGGCGCGCAGTACGACCTGCCGGCGAAGGACGACCCGGATCCGCGCGTGCCGGCGCAGGGCTGGATCACCGGCGACCAGGCCAAGTCGCTGTTCGCCGACGCCGGCCTCGACCTGGACAAGCTGCGCACCGCCGCCAGCAAGCGCGGCTTCAAGGCCGTGCCGATGAACGCCACGCTCTCGCTCGACCTCAAGAGCACCACGGTCGAGAAGCAGTCGCGCAACGTGGTCGGCATCCTGCCCGGCAGCGAGCATCCGGACGAGGCGGTGCTGTACATGGCGCACTGGGACCACCTCGGCAAGCACGACAGCGAGCAGACGCCCGACGGCAAGGCCGACGTGATCTACAACGGCGCGGTCGACAACGGCACCGGCGTGGCCGGCATCCTCGAGATCGCCGGCAAGTTCGCCGGCGCGCCGACGCCACCGAAGCGCTCGGTGGTGTTCGTCGCGGTGACGCTGGAGGAATCGGGCCTGTTGGGTTCCCAGTACTACGTCGCGCACCCGGTCGTTCCGCTGGACAAGACCGTCGCGGTGATCAACCTCGACGCGCTTTCGCCCATCGGCAAGAGCCGCGACATCACCGTGGTCGGCATGGGCAGCTCGGAACTCGAGGACATCCTCAAGCCGATCGCGCTGCAGGAAGGCATGACCATGCACGCCGAATCGCGGCCGGAAGCGGGTTCGTACTTCCGTTCCGACCACTTCAACTTCGCCAAGGCCGGCGTACCGGCGTTGTACGTGGACAGCGGCGAGGACCTGGTCGACGGCGGCACCGCCGCGGGCGAAGCGGCGAGCAAGGACTACAACGACCACCGCTACCACAAGCCCGGCGACCAGTACGACGCGGCGACGTGGAAGCTGGACGGCATCCTCGCCGTGCTCAATTCGGTCTACGGCGTGGGCGAACAGCTCGCCAACGACGACGCATGGCCGAACTGGTACAAGACCAACCCGTTCCGCGCCGCCCGCGACAAGATGATGGCGGCGAAGGCGGCCGCGCCGGCGAAGCAGTAATGCTTTTCCTCCCCCCTCGTGGGGGAGGATGCCCGACTGCGGGCGCAGGAGCGCCCGCGAACAGCGCAGCTGGCCCGAAGGGTGAGCGCCATGGATGGCGCGAGTTACGGCAGGAGAGGGGCTCTTGCTTCCCCTCTCCCGGCGCTACGCGCCACCACACCCCGGCCTGTCGGCTTGCATGCCGACAGGCGTTCGCGGGCTCGCGGCTTGCGCCGCTCGAAATCCCCACTCACCCCACAAAGGGGAGAGGGGAAATGCATCGGAAATTCGGAGTAGGCTGCCGCCACCATCCGCGCAAGGGGAAGTGCAATGGCCATGCTCGCCCAGCTCTGGCTGCCGATCGTGCTGTCCGCCGTCGGCGTGTTCGTCGCCAGCAGCCTGATCCACATGCTGTTCAAGTGGCACAACCGCGATTACCGCAAGCTGCCGAACGAGGACGCCGTGCGCGCCGCGATCAACGCGGGCCAACCCGCGCCCGGCCTGTACGTGCTGCCGCATGCGCTGGATGCGGCGGAATGCAAGTCCGAGGACATGCAGAAGCGGTTCGCCGAAGGCCCGATCGGCAAGTTGATGCTGCGGGCGCCCGGCGCGATGTCGGTCGGGCCGATGCTGTTGCAGTGGTTCCTGCTCAACCTCGTGGTCGCCTTCGTCGCCGCCTGCATGGCGGTCGGTGCGATGAGCGCCCACCACGCCGCGCACACCGCCGGGCTGGCGACCCTGCTCGCCTACGGCGCGGGCGCGGTGAGCGAGGCGATCTGGATGGGCAAGCCCTGGGCGGCCACGCTCAAGGACCTGCTCGACGCGCTGATCTACGCCGTGGTCACCGCCGCGGTGTTCATGTGGCTCTGGCCCTGAGCCTGCGCTTCGCTTCCACGATCCCGTCGCATCCTCCGGAGAACCGCGCATGACCACCGCCTACTGGTGCATCCTCGTCGCCGCATTGCTGCCCTACGTCTGGTACACCGCCGCGCGCGCCGGCGCCGGCCGCATCGACAACCGCGATCCGCGTTCGGGCATGGCGCGCCTCGACGAAGGCCGCGCGCGCCGCGCCAACAACGCGCAGTACAACGCGTTCGAGGCGTTCGCGCCGTTCGCCGCGGCGGTGCTGATGGCGCAGGCCGCGGGCGTCGATCCCGCGCGCATCGACATGCTGGCGATCGCCTTCGTCGTGCTGCGCGTGCTGCACGGGTTCTTCTACCTCGCCAACATCCACGCCCTGCGCAGCCTGTGCTGGTTCGCCGGCTTCGCCGTGGTGGTGTGGCTGATGGCGCAGGCGGCGATGCACGTGGCGTGAGGCCGCGCCCGCGTTACCCGGCGCTTTCACCCAATCCGAACGCTCGGCGCACCGCCTCGATGTCCGCCTCGCTCGCCGTCCGCGACTGGCGCGTTGCCGGATCGATGCACGTCGCGCGCAGAACGTCCGGCGGGATGCTGCCCAGGCCGACGTAGCGGTGCAGCGCGCCGCCGGCCTCGCCGGATTCGGTCCATTGCCGCAGGATTGCCTGCGCGTGTTCGGGCGACCATGCATGCGTCGTCGCGCGACCGGGGCCGGCCACGCTGAACATCGGCGCGCGCACGACCAGGACGCGCCCGTCCGCCAACCAGTCGGGCATCCAGCGCTGCAGGTACAGCAACACCAGCGCGCAGATGTGCACGCCGTCCGGATCGGGATCGAACAGCAATGACAAGCGCCCGAAGCGCGTGCCCTCGGGCGACAGTGGCCTCGGGTCGATGGCGCTGCGCGTGCCCAGCGCAGCCGAAAGTTGCCGGTACAGCGGACTGGCCGCGACCTTCTCCGCACGGGCCTTCCATGCGTTCAGGGGTTTGCCCTGCAACGGCAACACCGCCTGATTGCGCGGATCGCGCAGGTGCGCGACCGAACGCGCGGCCGAATCGCCTTCTACCAGAAACAGTTCGGCATCCGCGCCATGCCGTTCGCAATCGAACAGCTTCATCCCGGCCTGCGTTGCGTACATGCGCGAAGCCCGGGCGACGGACCGTCAACCCGCGACCAGCCTCACCCGCGCGAAGTTGCGCTTGCCGACCGCGACCACGCCCTCGAAACCGGGCGCGAACACGCGCTGCGCGTCCTCGAACACCTCGCCGTCCACGCGCACCGCGCGCTCCTTGAGCTTGCGGTTGGCTTCGCCGTTGCTCGGCGTGATGCCGGCGGCGGTGAGCAGCGCGGCGATGCGCAGGCCTTCGGCCGGCACCGCGATTTCCTGCAGCGGCAGGTTCGACACATCGCCCTCGCCGCGCACCGCGGCGTGCCAGCCGGCGATGGCCTGTTCCGCCGCGGCCTCGCCGTGGAAGCGCGCGGCCAGCTCGCGCGCGAGGCGCAGCTTCACGTCGCGCGGGTTGAGCGCGCCGGCGGCGATGTCGGCCTTGAGCCTGGCCGCCTCGGCGATGGAGATTTCGAAACTCAGCAAATCGATCCAGCGCCACATCAGCTCGTCGCCGATCTTCATCGACTTGGTCACGATGTCGATCGCCGGTTCGTCGATGCCGATGTAGTTGCCCAGCGACTTCGACATCTTGTTGACGCCATCCAGGCCTTCCAGCAGCGGCATGGTCAGCACGATCTGCGCCGGCTGGCCGTGGTGTTCCTGCAGGCCGCGGCCCATCAACAGGTTGAACTTCTGGTCGGTGCCGCCGAGCTCGACGTCGGCCTCGAGCGCGACCGAGTCGTAGCCCTGCACCAGCGGATACAGGAATTCGTGGATGGCGATCGGCTGCTGCGCGGCGTAGCGCTTGGCGAAGTCGTCGCGCTCGAGCATGCGCGCGACGGTGTGCTGCGCGGCGAGCTTGATCATGTCGGCGGCGGTCATGGCGCCGAACCATTCGCTGTTGAAGCGCACTTCGGTGCGCTCCTTGTCGAGTACCTTGAACACCTGGTCGGCGTAGGTCTTCGCGTTCGCCAGCACGTCTTCGCGCGTGAGCGGCTTGCGGGTGACGTTCTTGCCGGTCGGGTCGCCGATCATCCCGGTGAAGTCGCCGATCAGGAAGATGACCTGGTGGCCGAGGTCCTGGAACTGCCGCATCTTGTTCAGCAGCACGGTGTGGCCCAGGTGCAGGTCGGGCGCGGTCGGGTCGAAGCCGGCCTTGATCCGCAGCGGGCGGCCGAGCTTGAGCCGCGCCTCGAGTTCCTCGCGCTTGAGCAGTTCGTCGGCGCCGCGTGCGATCAGGTCGAGGGCGGCTGGAGAGGTGTCGGGCATCGGGGCAGTCTGGCGTGGCGTTCGGGTTTGCGACAAGCGCCCGCAACCGGGCGAGGGGAAAAGCTGAATGGGGGAACCGGGCAAGTGACGAAAATCCCATTCCCTTCAAGGGTTTGACGCGGGGAGTTCGCGTGACTATGGTACCGCGCTGACACGCCCGTCACGCGCGGGGGAGCCATCCATGCAGGAACTCGACCAGGGCCGCCACGGCCGCGTCCGCCGCCGCAACCTCCTCGCCATCGCCGCGCAGCGCGCGCCCGCCCTGGCCGAACGCATTCCCGAAGGCTTCAAGGGCCGCTGGACCCGGCGCCACTGGGCGCACGCCAGCCTGTTCGCGACCTGCGGCGCGCTGCTGTTCGCGCTGGTGCCCGGCTTCGACCATGCGCTGCAATCGCCGGCGAACGCGCAGCGCGCCTCGTTCCTGCTGCCGCTGCCGCAACTGCAGGCGAACGGCGGCGCCAACGGCGACCGCTGGCAGACCGTGACCCTCAAGGCCGGGCAGACGCTGAGCGCGGTGTTCGACCAGCTCAACATCCCGCAGCGCGAACTGCTGCGGGTGGCGAAGCAGCCGACCCTGCAACCGATGCTGCGCAAGCTGCGGCCGGGCGCCGAGATCGCGTTCAACCTGCCCGCCGACGGCAGCGTGCGCGGCATGCGCATCGACAACAACGGCGAGTCGGCCGAATACGAATTCGGCAGCGACGCGGTGCGCGAGCGCACGGTCCCGCACGAGACCACTACCCGCACGGTGGTGCTGACCGGCACCGTCGGCAAGTCGCTGTTCCGCTCGGCGCGCGCGCTCGGGCTGGGCAGCGCGCAGCTGAACCAGCTGACCGACGAGATGTTCAAGTACGACATCGACTTCGATTCGGACCTGGACCAGAACGACCGCTTCAGCGTGGTCGTGGACCAGACCTGGCGCGACGGCCAGCTGGCCAGCACCGGGCCGGTGCTGGCGGCGACGTTCACCGTCGACGGCAAGCTCAAGAGCGCGTTCCGCTTCGTCCGCGACGGCAAGGCCGAGTACTTCACCCCGGACGGCCGCTCGCTCAAGCGGCCCTTCATCCGCATGCCGATCCCGTACGCGCGCATCACCTCCGGCTTCGGCATGCGCCACCATCCGATCCTCGGCCGCATGCGCGCGCACCAGGGCATCGACTACGCCGCCGGCACCGGCACCCCGATCATGGCCGCCGGCGACGCGCGCGTGCAGTTCGTCGGCTGGAAGGGCGGCTACGGCCGCGTGGTGATCCTCGACCACGGCGGCGGACGCACCACGCTGTACGGGCACATGTCGCGCTTCGGCAGCGAGCGCGTCGGCCAGCGCGTGTCGCAGGGCGCGGTGATCGGCTACGTCGGCATGAGCGGACTGGCCACCGGCCCGCACCTGCATTACGAATTCCGCATCAACGGCGTGCACCAGAACCCGCTGAAGATGACCATGCCGCCGCCGGCGCCGCTGGCCGGCACCGAACTGGCGGCGTTCAAGGGCGAGACCCGGCGCGCGCTGGACAAGATCCGCGAGGTCGAGAACGTCGTGTTCCAGGACGACGACACCCGCGTCGCCACGGTCGACGCGCCGTCGAAGAAAGGCTGAAAGCTGGTTCCTGGTTGCTAGTTGTTGGAAAAAGCGGGGATCGTTGATGATCCTCTCCAGGAACCAACAACCGACAACCAGCAACCCATGCCCTCCCTCTTCCTCGGCCTGATTTCCGGCACCAGCGCCGACGGCATCGATGCCGCGCTGGTGCGCTTCGACGGCGACGATCCGCATGCGCGCTGCGAACTCGTGCGCGGGCGCACCTACGCCTGGGACGAGGCGCTGCGCGCGCGGCTGGTCGAACTCGGGCAGGGCGGCGAGCTCGCGTCGCTGGACGAACTCGGCACCCTCGACGCGCGCGTGGCCGAAGGCTTCGCCGACGCGGCGCTCGCCTTGCTGCGCGAAGCGGACGTCGCGGCTTCGGATGTCCGCGCGCTCGGTTCGCACGGCCAGACCGTGCGCCATCGCCCGCACGGTGCCGCGAACGACGGGAGATTCCCGTTCACCCTGCAACTCGGCGACGGCAACCTCATCGCCGAACGCACCGGGATCGCCACCGTCGCCGATTTCCGCCGCCGCGACGTCGCCGCCGGCGGCCACGGCGCGCCGCTGCTGCCGGCGCTGCACGCGGCCCTGCTGTCGGCGCCCGGCGAGGACCGCGCGGTGCTCAACCTCGGCGGCATCGCCAACCTCACGCTGTTGCCGGCGCATGGCGCGGTGCGCGGTTTCGACACCGGCCCGGCGAACGCGCTGATGGACGCCTGGTGCGAACGCCACAGCGGGCGCGCCTACGACGCGAACGGCGATTTCGCCGCGAGCGGGAACCTCGACGAAGCCTTGCTCGCGCGATTGCTCGACGATGCGTGGTTCGCGCTGCCGCCGCCCAAATCCACCGGCCGCGAACAGTTCCACCTCGACTGGCTGGCTTCGAAACTCGACGGCAACGAATCCGCAGCCGACGTGCAGGCGACCCTGCTCGAACTCAGCGCCGCCACCGTCGCCGACGCCTTGCGCGCGGCGCAACCGAAAACCAAGCGCGTGCTGGCCTGCGGCGGCGGCGTGCACAACCCGCGCCTGCTCGCGCGCATCGCCGTGCGGTTGCCGGGCGTCGCGCTGGAATCGACCGCCGCGCACGGCGTCGATCCGGATTTCGTCGAGGCGATGGGTTTCGCCTGGCTGGCGCGGCAGACGCTGCTCGGGCTTGCCGGCAACCTGCCTTCGGTCACCGGCGCGCGCGGTCCGCGCGTGCTCGGCGCGCTGTATCCGGCTTAGGCCGGATGGACCATCAGCATATGCCCGGCTAGGCGCCGCGCGTCGCGGGCATGCGCCCGATCAGGGCAAAGCCCGGGTCGTCGGCGACGCCTTCCATCGCGTTGATCGCCGATTGCAGGACGTTCTCCTCGCGCTCGTTCAGGCGCAGCGCCACCGCCGCCTCGCACACGGCCACGCCCTGTTCGACCACGTGCGCGAGCGTCTGCGGCATCGGCCAGCCCTGCCCTTCCGCCAGCCGCTGCAGGCGATCGAGCAGGCCCGGGTCGAGGTCCTTCAACACGATGTCGGTCATGCGCGTTCCCATGGCCACGGTCGGCCTATTCCAGCACAGAAGCGGGGCCGGGGCGCAAGCCGCCGGTTCATGGCGCGCCGTGGCCGCGCAGCCGCGGCGTCAGCAAGGCGTACATCAGCATCGCCGGCAGCAGCGCGAGCACGGTGATCACGAAGTACATGCCGTAGCCGGTGGCCATCGCGATGCCGCCGGCGAAGAAGCCCAGCACCTTGCCCGGCAGGTTCACCAGCGAACTCAGCAGCGCGTACTGCGTGGCGGTGTGCTCGCGGTTCACCAGCGAGGACAGGAACGCCACCGTCGGCGGACCGAGCATGCCGAGGGTGAGGTTCTCCGCCGAGATCACCGCGGTCAGCACCCACAGGTTGCCGTGGTTGGGGATCAACGCCAGGTACAGCAGGTTGCAGGCGCCGCAGACCACGATCATCACGCCCAGCGATTTCCACGCGCCCCAGCGCGCGACCATCGCGCCGCCGAGGAACACGCCGACGATGCCGATCCACACGCCCCAGAGCTTGGTGATGGAACCGATCTCGGTCTTGGAGAAGCCCATGTCGCGGTAGAACGGGCTCATGATCCCGCCGATGGTCGCCTGCTCGGGCACCTTGAACAGCAGGATGAAGGCGAGGATCGCCAGCGCCAGCGGCACGCCGTAGCGGCGGAAGAAATCCGCGAACGGATCGACCACCGCGACCTGCATCGCATGCGACCAGCCCTGCGTCTTCACCGGCACGACGTCCGGTTCGCGCGCCATGATGTTCGCGAGGATGGGAATCGCCATGCACGCGGCCATGCTCGCGTAGACCACGGGCCAGGCGATGTGGTCGGCCATGATCGCGGCGAACGCGCCGGCGACGATCAGGCCGATGCGGTAGCCCAGCGAATACGTCGCCACCAGCGCGCCCTGCGCGGACTCGGGCGCGATCTCGATGCGGTAGGCGTCCACCGCGATGTCCTGCGTGGCGCCGAAGAACGCGACCGCGACCGTCGCCAGCACGAACGCCTGCAACCGGTCGGGCGTGAACGCGGCCATCGCCAGCAGCGCGGCGACCACGCCCAGCTGCGCGAACAGCAACCAGCCGCGGCGGCGCCCGAGCCTGGCGAAACCCGGCAGCTTCCAGTGGTCGAGCAGCGGCGCCCACGCGAACTTGAACGTGTACAGCAGGCCCGCGCTGGCGATCATCGTGATCTCCTTCAGCTCGATGCCCTTGTCCTTCAACCAGAACGCCAGCGTGCCGGCGACCAGCAGGAACGGCAGCCCGGAGGAGAAACCGAAGAAGAACATCGTCCATGCGGCGGGCTGGGTGAAGGCGCGCCACACCGACGGCCTGGCCGCGCTCACTTCGCGTACTCCACCAGCACCGGCGCGTGGTCGGAGAAGCGCGGTTCGGGGAAGATCTCCGCGCCGCGCACGCGCCCGGCGATGGCCGGCGTCGCGATCTGGTAGTCGATGCGCCAGCCGACGTTGTTGGCGCGCGCGGCGCCGCGCGCCGACCACCACGAATATTCCACCGCATCGGGTTTGGCCACGCGGAACGCGTCCTTCCAGCCGTGCTTCGGTTGCGGGCTGCCGTCGCCGTGGTCGTCGGCGATCAGGCCGTTGAGCCAGGCGCGTTCGCGCGGCAGGCAACCGGAGTTCTTCTGGTTCGACTTCCAGTTCCGGATGTCGCGCTCGCTGCGCACGATGTTCCAGTCGCCGCACAGGACGTAGTCGCGGCCGCTCGCCAGCCACTGGTCGAACACCGGCTTCAGCCGGTCCATCGCCGCGTACTTGAACGCCTGGCGTTCCTCGCCCGAGGTCCCGGACGGGATGTAGAACGACACCACGCTGAGCTTGCCGAAGCGCGCCTCGATGTAGCGGCCCTCGTCGTCGAACGGCGCCCAGCCCAGCTGCGTGCGCACCTCGTCCGGCTCGCGCCTGGCGTAGATCGCGACGCCGCTGTAGCCCTTCTTGGTGCCCGCGTCCTTGAAGAACGCGCGGTAGCCGTCGGGGAGGAATTCCTTCCTGAGGCCGGCCGCGTCGCCGAGCTGGTGTTCCTGCGCCTTGGTCTCCTGCAGGCACAGTACGTCCACGTCGCGCCGCGCGAACCAGTCGAAGAAGCCCTTGCTCGCGGCCGAGCGCAGGCCGTTGGCGTTGAAGCTGAGGATGCGCATGCCGGCTCCGGTCGTGGTTCGCCGGATCATAGCAACGCCGCCGCGACCGCCGGCCGGCGTGGGAGAATGCGCGCATGGACGCCTACCGCCACCGTTTCCTGCAACTGGCCCTGGATGCCGAGGCGCTGCGCTTCGGCGAGTTCACGCTCAAGTCCGGGCGCAACAGTCCGTATTTCTTCAACGCCGGGCGCTTCGATTCGGGCGCGCGCCTGGCCGCACTCGCGGCCTGCTACGCCGACGCGCTCGAGGCCGCGGGCATCGCCGGCTCCATTGGGGATTTCGACTTGCTGTTCGGCCCCGCCTACAAGGGCATTCCGCTGGCGACCGCGCTGGCCTGCGAGTTCGCGCGCCGCGGCCGCGACCTGCCGCTGGCCTTCGATCGCAAGGAGGCCAAGGACCACGGCGAGGGCGGGCGCCTGATCGGCGCGGGGCTGGAAGGCAAGCGCGTGCTGGTCGTCGACGACGTGATCACCGCCGGCACCGCGGTGCGCGAGGCGCTGGGCCTGATCCGCGCCGCCGGCGGCGTGCCCGCGGGCATCGTGATCGCGCTCGACCGCGAGGAACGCGCCAGCGACGCCGACCCGCGTTCGGCCGCGCGCGCGGTGGCGGAGGAACAGGGCATCCCGGTGGTCGCGGTGGCGCGCCTGACCGACCTGCTTGCCTTCGCCGGCGAAAGCGCGACACTGGCCACGGAACGCGAACGCCTGCACGCCTACCGTGCGCGCCATGGCGCCGCGGATTGACACGCGCCGACCGCAGCCAGGGGGGCTGACCATGCGCAACGCCATTTTCCGCCATGCCGCCGGCGCCACGCTGCTGCTCGGCGCCGTGTTGTGCGCGTACGCCGCGCCGAAACCCGCCGACAAGGGCAAGAAGCTGTATTGCTGGGACGAAGGCGGCCGCAAGGTCTGCGGCGATGCGCTGCCCGCCAGCGCCGCCGCCGCCGCGCGCACCGAGATCAGCGCGAAGAGCGGGCGCACGCTCGACACCGTCGGCCGCGCGCTGACCCCGGACGAGCGTGCCGCCGCCGCGCAGCAGGCGCAGCAGGCGCAGCAGGCCGCCAACCAGCGCATGCAGGAGCAGCGCCGCGACCTGGCGATGGTCGATTCCTACGCCACCGAGGCCGACCTGCGCCGCGCCTACGGCGATCGCGCCGAGTTGCTGGACGAATCGATCAAGGCCTCGGTGCTGGGCCTGCAGAACCTGCACCAGAGCCTGCTCAGCCTGCTCACGCGCGCCGCCGACGACGAACTTTCCGGCACCCCGGTGGCGCGGCCGCGGCAGCTCGCCATGCGCGACCAGCACGCCGAGTTGCTGAAGCAGGAACGCATCCTCGCCGAGCAGCGCGCCGACCGCGCGGCGCTGGAGGCCGAGCTCGCCGACTCGCTGCAGCGCTATCGCGCGCTCAAGAAGACGGACGCGACACCCGCGCCGGCGGCCGCGCCTCCGCCGGCGGAAACGCCGTAGGCGAATCCCCTGCGGGAGCGGCTTTAGCCGCGACCGTCGCGCTCCAGAGCGCTCCTGCGGAAACCGTTCAGAACGGCAGCTGCAACTCCGGGTCCAGCGCCAGCAGTTGCGCGCGGAACTCGCCCTGGATGCGCTTCAACGCCTCCTCGCTGTCGGCGTCGAAGCGCATCACCAGCACCGGCGTGGTGTTGGACGCGCGCACCAGGCCCCATCCGTCGGCGAAATCCACGCGCAGGCCGTCGATGGTCGAGGCGCGCGCGTTCTCGAACTGCGCCGCGGCGCGGAACCGCTCGACGAAGGC
This sequence comes from Thermomonas sp., assembly GCA_044226035.1. Classification (GTDB taxonomy): domain Bacteria; phylum Pseudomonadota; class Gammaproteobacteria; order Xanthomonadales; family Xanthomonadaceae; genus Pseudoluteimonas. Next base: position 15,275 of record JBGAHT010000049.1, read on the forward strand.
GTGCGGATCGCCGTTCGGCGCATCGACCTTGATCTCGGGCGTGGACACGCCGTTGGGCAGCGCGGCGAGCACGTCCTCCGGCGGTTCCGCGCGCGCCGACAGGATCTCTACCAGCCGCGCCGCCGCGTAGATGCCGTCGTCGAAGCCGAACCAGCGTTCGCCGAAGAAGAAATGGCCGCTCATCTCGCCGGCGAGTTCGGCGCCGGTCTCGCGCATCTTGGCCTTGATCAGCGAATGCCCGGTCTTCCACATCAGCGGGCTGCCGCCGTGGCGCAGGATGTAGCCGGGCAGGCGTCCGCTGCACTTCACGTCGTACAGGATCATCGCGCCCGGGTTGCGCTCGAGCACGTCGGCGGCGAACAGCATCAGCAGGCGATCGGGATAGATGTTCTCGCCGCTGCGGGTGACCACGCCGAGGCGGTCGCCGTCGCCGTCGAAGGCGATGCCCAGGTCGGCGCCCAGGCGCTGCACCATGTTCACCAGGTCCTCGAGGTTGTGCAGCTCGCTCGGGTCCGGGTGGTGGTTGGGGAAGGTGCCGTCGATCTCGCAATACAGCGGCTCGACGTCGACGCCGATGGCCTCCAGCACGCGCGGGCCGAGTTCGCCGGCGGCGCCGTTGCCGGCGTCGACCACCACCTTCAGGCGGCGGTCGGCCTGCACGTCGCCAGCGATGCGGTCGATGTAATCCTGGCTGACGTCGCGTTCGGACAACGTGCCGGGCGAGGTCGCGGTGTGCAGGCGATCGTCGGCGATACGCTTGTGCAGGTCGGCGATGGCGTCGCCGGACAGGGTTTCGCCGCCAACCACGATCTTGAAGCCGTTGTAGTCCGCCGGGTTGTGGCTGCCGGTCACCGCCACGCCGCAACCGGTATGCAGATGGTGGGTGGCGAAATACACCACTGGCGTCGGCACCACGCCGATGTCGATCACGTTGCGGCCGGCCTTGCGCAGGCCTTCGATCAGGCCGTTCGACAACTCCGGGCCGGACAGGCGGCCGTCGCGGCCGACTACGATGTAGTACAGGTCCTGCTCCTGCATCAGCGAACCGATGGCCTGGCCGATGAGTTCGGCGACGCCGGCGTCGAGCGTCTGCCCGACCACGCCGCGGATGTCGTAGGCACGGAAGATGCCGCGATCGATCGCCACCGGCGCGCGCTCGGGCACGGGTTCGGCCACCACGACCGGCACCGGCCGCGGCCGTTTCGGCGGTGGCGCCTCGGCCAATGCCTGCTCCAGCGTGGTGTGCGCGACGGGTTCGTCCGCGGCTTCCGCCGGCGAGCCGAGGCTGCCGAGCTTGCGCCAGGCGAAATACGCCAGCGCGGCCAGCACCAGGGCCGCGATCAGCGCGGGAATCGCGCCCAGCCCGAATGCGGCGTAGGCGGTATCGGGCAAACCGGCGGCGACGCGCAGGTCGGTGCCGGGAATCTTCGCCGCCAGCGCTTCGGCCCCATTCGCGAGTCCGGTGTCGCCTTGTTCGACGACGGTGGCCGAGCCCTGGCGCAGGGCGAGGTAGCTGTCGCCGGGGACCGCCGCCTGCTTCAGCGGCGCGATCAACACGGCCGCCGGCAATTGCACCAGCGCGACCGCGACCGGCTTCTTGCCGACCGGCATCGGGGCGGCGAGCACGAGCTTCTGGGCGCCGCCGACCTTGGCCAGGCGCGCGACCGGGGCGTTCGCCACGATCGCCGATTCGGCCGCCGCGAGCAGGCCGTAGCCTCCCTTGGGCAGGGCCGCGAACTGCGCAGGCATGTCCAGCGGCCATGCCTCGGCCGCTTCGGCCTTCGGCCAAGCTGCCTTCAATGCCGCGGCAGCCGCGGCCAGGTCGGGCGCAGGGGCGGCGGCAGCCGGCGAGGGCGTGGCGGTCGCTGCATCCGTCGCCGCGATGGGCGCAGTCACGGGTACCGGCGACAGCGCGGCCTGCACGACCGGGGCCGCCAGCGATTTGCCGAGCTGCGCGGTTTGCGTCTTCACCATGCTGCCGATACCCAGGACCACGCCGTCGCGGGCCTGGGTCAAGTCAGTTTCGCGCTGGTGGTCGCGCCACTGGCCCACGCCGCTCCACGCCAGCCACAGCGCGAGCAGTCCCAACACCACCGCCAGCGGCAAGGCCAGCTGGCGCAGGTGCTCGGTGCCCGGCTTCTTGAATGTGATGTCCATCTCGTCCCCTAGCGCAGGCCGGTGTGGCCGAAACCGCCACTGCCGCGCGCGCTTTCCTCGAAAGTATCCACTACCCGCAGCATGGCGCGCACGATCGGCAGCAGCACCAGTTGCGCGATGCGGTCGCCGGGATGGATCGCGTAGGCCTCGCGGCCGCGGTTCCACACGCTGATCATCAGCGGTCCCTGGTAATCGGCATCGATCAGGCCGGTGCCGTTGCCGAGCACGATGCCGTGCTTGTGGCCCAGCCCGGAACGCGGCAGCACCACCGCGCACAAGCCGGGATCGGCGAGGTGGATCGCCAGCCCGGACGGCACCAGCGCGGCGTCGCCCGGCGCGAGTTCCAGCGGCGCGTCGAGCGCTGCGCGCAGGTCGAGGCCGGCGCTGGCGGCGGTGACGTAGGCGGGCAACGGCCATTCATCGCCGAAACGGGCGTCCAGCACGCGCACATCGAGCGAATGTTCCATCGTCCCCCCGCCATTGCCGTCCGGGCCATAGTGCCGCGCACGGGCGGAGAGGTCGAGTTGCGGCGGCGCGACCGGCCCGATCCGCCCGATTTCCCCGCCGTGTCCGCGATCGCCTTCCGGTCGCGTTTACACAAGCACGTGGCATCGATTCGGGCGAGGTGCGCATGCGTGGTTTTTACGGAATGGCAACAACCGACGGCGTAGCGTGGCGTCGGCACGGATTCGAGGGATTCATGTTCACCATGCTTCGAAGGGCTATCGCCATGCAGGCGGGTTTGCTCATCGCCGCGATCGCCGTGCCCCACGCGGCGCGCGCGCAGGCGATGCCGCCCGAGGTCCAGGTCGGCGCGCGCACGATCGCCGACTACGAATTCGACTGGGGCCGCGATGGCACCTATTGCTCGACCTGCAACTACGGCTCGGGCAACAACCGCCTGGCGTTCATCGACAAGTCCGGTAGCCTCTGGATCAGCCACATCAACGTCGACAACGGCTACTTCGGCAGCAGCAACGCCGAAGGCACGCTGGTCGACACCAGCGGCATCCCGGCCGGCACCACCGGCAACGGACCGGAATGGATGCAGACCGGCTCGGCCTCGGCGCTCGTCTACGACCGCTGGTCCGATGGCATGCCGCACAACTTCAAGAACGGCTGCGTCGGCATGGCCCACGTCAACAGCAACCTGGAATGGGTCGGCAGTTGCATGGGCGACACCAAGGGCAAGGCGCTGCCGATCGGCTCGGGCATCATCGGCGACAAGTACCCGATGGTGAGCTACCAGAACTTCTCTCAGGTCGTCACCAACGTGTACTGGCGCCTGACCCAGGAAGGCTCGCCCGAGCACGAGGTGCTGGCGGGCAGTGCCCAGAGCGGCATCACCCGTCGCTGGGTCGATGGCACGCACAAGCTGTTCCTGACCGCGCCGGCCGCGCCGGATCCATCCGGCAAGGTTTATCGCCAGGCCTTCCTGTATTCGGCCGATGTCGGCACGCTCGAACAACTCACGTTCGAGCCCACCAGCAAGACTTCCGGCTTCATGCTCAAGGCGCCCGAATACGGGAACAAGTACATCTTCTTCACGCGTGTCGGCGTGGGCGAAGTCGATGTCTACCGTTACCTGCGCAACGACCAGACCGGCGAACCGGAATGGCAGATCATCAACCGCATCTACGCGCCCGCGGATTTCCCCTATTTCTATTCGGTCGAACCCTTCGTCTACAAGGGCAAGACCTGGCTGATCTTCTCGGCGTCCGACCAGAAGCAGGGACACGACATCTCCGGCTCGAGCCAGATCGGGATCGTGGGAATCGTGCCGGGTGAATCGACGATGCGCCTGCTCACCTCGGACAACCCGGACAAGCGCGCCCGGCGCGATCCCGAGTACTACATCACCAGCAAGGGCCCCTACATCTACTACAACCGCTACATCGTCAACGAGAACCCGGGCCCGGGCCAGCCCGCGGCCCAGCCCGAGGGCGTCTTCCGCGTGGATACCGGCCTGGGTTCCTCCACCCCGTGACGCCATGCCGCGTCGCGGCGCGCCTTACGCGGGCATGCGTTCGCCGATGAACGCGATCAGTTCCGCGGCCAGGCGCGTTTTCGGCGCGGGGCCGAAACGGCGCTCGCCACCGTTCCAGAACACGTGCAACGCGTTGTCCTCGGCCTCGAAGCCGCTGCCGGCGACGCCAACGCGGTTCGCGCAGACCAGATCCACGCGCTTGCGTTCGAGCTTGTCGCGGGCATAGCGCGCGATGTCCGCATCCTCGCCGGTCTCGGCGGCGAAGCCGACCACGCAGCGCGGGCGCAGCGGGTGCGCGGCGACGTCGGCGAGGATGTCTGCGGTGCGCACCAGTTCCAGGCGGAGCGTGTCGACGCCGGGGCGCTTCTTCAATTTCCCCGAAGCGACTTCGCGCGGAGTCCAGTCGGCGACCGCGGCCGCGCCAATGTAGACATCCGCCGGCAATCCGGACATGACCGCTGCATGCATGTCGGCGGCCGAGCGCACGTCGATGCGTTCGACGCCGGCGGGCGTATCGAGGTGGACCGGCCCGGCGACGAGCACCACCCGGGCGCCGGACGCCGCGGCCGCGGCGGCGAGCGCGAACCCCATGCGACCGCTGCTTCGGTTGCCGAGGAAACGCACCGGATCGATGTCCTCGTAGGTCGGCCCGGCGCTGACCAGCACCCGCCGTCCGGCGAGCGTCGCGTTCATGCGCCGGGTGCGGCCAGCACGGCGACGATCGCCAGCGGCTCGGCCATGCGCCCCGGCCCGGATTCGCCTTCGGCCAGCGGGCCGTCGTCGGGGCCGATGACCTGCACGCCGCGCGCGCGCAGCGTCGCCATGTTGGCCTGCGTCGCCGGGTGCTTCCACATCACGTGGTTCATCGCCGGGCACACCGCCAGCGGCGCGGTGCTGGCGAGGCAGAGCGTGCAGACGAGGTCGTCGGCGAAACCGTGCGCGAGCTTCGCCAGCGTGTTCGCGGTGGCCGGGGCGACGACGATGCGTTGCGCCCAGCGCGCGAGCTCGAGGTGGCCCATCGCGGCTTCCGCCTGGGCATCCCACAGCGAGCTGCGCACCGGCTGCCCGGAGAGCGCCTGGAAGGTCTGCGCGCCGACGAAGCGTTGCGCGTTCTCGGTCATCGCCACGCGCACCTCGGCGCCGGCGTCGCGCAGCCGCCGCACCAGGTCCGCGGCCTTGTACGCGGCGATGCCGCCGCAGACGCACAGCAGCACGCGTTGACCCTGGAGCGTCATCGACACCTCGGAGAATTCCCATGCATGGACGCGGCACAAGCTTACCCGAACGCAGGCAACGCCCCGGCGGCGGCGGGACGGCGCGGCGCGCACGCTGGCCGCATGCTGATCCGCGACTGGCCCGCCCACGAACGCCCGCGCGAGCGCCTGCTCGCAGGCGGGCCCGCGCAACTGTCCGATGCCGAGCTGCTGGCGATCTTCCTCGGCTCCGGGCTGCGCGGGCAGGATGCGGTCGCCACCGCGCGCGACCTGCTCGCCAGGCACGGCCCGCTGCGCCGCCTGCTGGAACGCGGGCCGGCGGAACTGGCGAAGCTGCACGGACTAGGCCCGGCGCGCGCCTGCCGGCTCTCGGCGGCGCTGGAACTGTGCAACCGCTACCTCGCCGCCGGGCTGGAACGCGGCGAGGCGCTGTCCGACCCGCATGCCGCCGGGCGCTACTTCGCGCAGCGCCTGCGCGGCCAGGCGCAGGAAGTGTTCGCCTGCCTGTTCCTCGACGCCCGCCACCGCGCGCTCGCGTTCGAGGAGCTGTTCCACGGGACCGTCGACGGCACCGAGGTGCATCCGCGCGAAGTGGTGCGGCGCGCGCTCGCGCACAACGCAGCCGCGGTGATCGCCGGCCACAACCATCCCAGCGGCAACCCCGAGCCCAGCGCTGCCGACCGCGCGGTGACCGCGCGCCTGAAGCAGTCGCTGGCGCTGGTGGACGTGCGCCTGCTCGACCACTTCGTCATCGGCGACGGCGCGCCGAGCTCGATGGCGGCGCGGGGATGGGTGTGAGCCGATTCTCCCGACTCGCGGTCGCAATTTGCGAAATAAACCTGCGCATGGCTGTCATCCGGGCAATTTTTAGCTTGTCGTTCCGAACGCAGTGAGGAACCTGCTTCCCGGTGGCCAGAACCTACTACGTTTACATTCTCGCCAGCCGTTCCGGGGCACTCTATGTCGGTGTCAGCAGTGATCTGCTTCGTCGTCTGCACGAGCACCGCACCGGCCAGATTCCCGGACACACACGAAACTATCGAATCCATCGACTTGTCCATGTCGAACACTGCGAAGACGTGATCGCAGCTATCTCGCGAGAGAAGCAGATCAAAGCTTGGCGACGCGAAAAGAAGCTTGCGCTGATCCGTTCCTGCAATCCCGCGTGGGAGGATCTGGCAGCAGATTATTTCGGTCCGTACCCAGAAGCAGGTCCCTCGCTACGCTCGGGACGACAAGCCGGAGGCCGTACAATAGCCGGCCAATGAGCCGGTTCCCGCCTTCGTGAAACCCCAGATCCGCGCCCTGGTTGACCGGGGCATCGCCCGCCTCCGCGAGGCCGGCACCCTGCCCGCCGACATCGCCGTGCCCGAATTCACCGTCGAGCGGCCGAAGGATCGCGCGCACGGCGATTTCTCCGCGAACGCGGCGATGCTGCTGGCCAAGGCCGCGAAGACCAATCC
>JBGAHT010000050.1:0-21983 GCA_044226035.1 Thermomonas sp.
GCGCTGATCGGCACGCTGGTGGCGGCCTTCTCCCACATCATCGTGGACCATGCCCGGCGCGGGCATTTCGTCGCCACCATGCAATTGGAGCAGTACGCGCAGATCGACGCATTGACCTCGCTGCTCAACCGGCGCCATTTCATCGAAGCCGGCGAATCCCTGCTGGCGAGGATCGCGACCGCCGAGCGGCTGTGCGCCTGCTTCCTCGACCTGGACCACTTCAAGCGCCTCAACGACAGCGGCGGCCATCGCATCGGCGACCTGATGCTGGTCGAAACGGCCTCGCAGCTGCAATCGGTGGGTGGAGCCGGGCGCCTGATCGGGCGCCTGGGCGGCGAGGAGTTCGCCTTGCTGCTGCCCGGGATGGCGATGCCGCAGGCGCGGGCGTTGTCGGAAACCCTGCGCGCCAGGATCGCGGCGCTCCAGGTCGAGGGCTTCGCCATCACCGCCAGCGTCGGGGTCGCGGAGCGGCACCCGGGGGAAAGCCTGTCCGACCTGCTGCATCGCGCCGACCTGGCCCTGCTCGCGGCCAAGCGCGATGGCCGCAACCGGGTCGTGTCGTGGTCGCCGGTATTGCCGGTCGCCGAACCCGCCTGATCGTCAGCCCGTGGAAGAAGCGTCCGGTTTCGGCCCGGACTTGGCCGCAGGCGGCGCGGGCTTGCTCTCGGCCGCGGGTTTGGCTTCGGGCCTGGATTCCGCCGGTTTCGAGTCGCCGCCATCGCCGGCAAGGTTGCGTTTCCCGTCCTTCTTGAAATCGGTCTCGTACCAGCCGCCGCCGGCGAGGCGGAACTGCGGCGCGGTCAGGCGCCGGTGCACCGTGCCCCTGGCGCCGCAGGCCGGGCAGGCCTCGGGGTCGGGATCGGACAGTTTCTGCAGCTTGTCGAACAGGTGGCCGCAGTTGCTGCAGGCGAAGGCGTAGATCGGCATCGGGATGGTCGCGGCGGAAAACCCGGACATTTTCTGGGGCCGGTGGCCGCGCATTCAAGCCGGACGCGTTATGTTCGCCCAACCTCCCAACCCGCGAGCCGCCCCATGTCCGCCAGTCCCCGTTCCGTGTTCGCCGCCCTCCTGCTCGCGCTCGGCCTGCTCGGCGCCGGCTGGTTCGCCGCCCAGGGCATGGCCAAGCTGCGCACCGCCGACCGCTACGTCACGGTCAAGGGTTCGGCGGAAAAGCTGGTCGACGCCGACCTCGCGGTATGGCCGATCACCTTCACCGTCAACGGCAACGACCTCGCCGGCGTGCAGGCTGGCATCACTCGCAACGCGACGACGGTGCGCGAGTTCCTGGCCAAGGCCGGCTTCGGCGCGAACGAGATCACCACCTCGCCGACCAAGGTCGAGGATCGCTGGGCCTACAGCTACGGCAGCGACCGCCCGCCGGAACGCTACCGCGCGACGTCCAGCGTGACCTTGCGCACCGAGAAGGTGAAGCAGGCGCTGCCGGTGATCTCGCGCAGCGGCGAGCTGCTCAATGCCGGCGTGCTGATCACCGAGGGCAGCGACCCGCAATACGACTTCCAGGCGCTGCAGTCGATCAAGCCGGCGCTGATCGCCGAGGCCACCGCCAACGCGCGCAAGGCCGCCGAGCAGTTCGCCAAGGATTCGGGCTCCACCGTGGCCGGCATCCGCACCGCGAACCAGGGTGCGATCGACATCAGCGACCGCGACCAGACCAGCCCGTTCATCAAGAACGTGCGCGTGGTGACGACGATCGAGTATTTCCTGAAAGACTAAACCCCTCTCCCCTTGTGGGAGAGGGTGGCGCGTAGCGCCGGGAGAGGGGATGTCGGGCGCGAATTGCCCCTCATCCGCGCTACTCGCGCCATCCATTTCGCTCGCGCCTTCGGGCCACCTTCTCCCACGAGGGGAGAAGGAAAGCGCGGCTCAGCCGTACAACGCCAGCAATTCGCCTTCGGCTTCGTCGAGCTCCGCGCGCAACTGCATCTGCGCGCGGCCGAGGTCGGCGACGCGGCCGGCGTCGGCGTACACCGCCGGGTCGGCCATCTGCGCCTCGCATTCGGCCAGCTTTTCCTCCAGCCGCGCGACCCGCGCTTCCGCCTTCTGCAACTTGTGCGGATTGATCTTCGCTTTCGGCGCGGATGGCGGTTGCGGTTTCGCGGGCTCGGGCTCGCGCCCGGGCTGCGCGGCTTTCGCCTCGGGTTTCGCCTCGCCCGTGGCCGGGCGCGAACGCAGCCACGCCGCGTATTCGTCGAGGTCGCCGGCGAAGGGTTCGACCACGCCGTCGTGCACGCGCCAGTACTGGTCGCTGACCAGGCCGATCAGGTGCCGGTCGTGCGACACCATCACGATCGCGCCGTCGAAATCGCTGAGCGCCTCGGCCAGCGCCTCGCGCATGTCGAGGTCGAGGTGGTTGGTCGGTTCGTCGAGCAGCAGCAGGTTCGGGCGTCGCCAGGCGATCAGCGCCAGCGCCAGCCGCGCCTTCTCGCCGCCGCTGAAGGTATCGATGACCTCGAACGCGCGGTCGCCGGGGAAGTTCCACTTGCCGAGGAAATCGCGCAGTTCCTGGTTGGCGACGTCGGGCGCGAGCTCGCGCAGGTGGTCGAGCGGAGTGGTGCCGGCGACCAGCGATTCCACCGTGTGCTGGGCGAAGTAGCCGATGCGCAGGTCCGGATGCGCCTTGCGTTCGCCGGCCATGGCCGCCAGCTCGCCGACCAGGGTCTTCACCAGCGTCGACTTGCCCGCGCCGTTGGGGCCGAGCAGGCCGATGCGGTCGCCGGCCTCGAGCCCGAAGTTGACGCCGCGGAGGATGACTGTGGGAGCGGGTTGAACAGCCGCTTGGCTATTAGAAGCGACAGCCGCGATGTTCCGGTCGATCCCGATCGGGGCTGAAGCCCCTCCCACGACGGCGGGGTAACCCGCATCCACGTCGTGCAACGACAGCAGCGAGGTCGGCAGCCGCAGCGGTTCCGGGAAATCGATGTGCAGCGCGCGCTCGGCGCGCACCGCCTCGGTGCCGGCGAGTTTCGCCAGCCGCTTCATCCGGCTTTGCGCCTGCTTGGCCTTGCTCGCCTTGGCCTTGAAGCGGTCGATGAACTTCTGCAGGTGCGCGCGCTCGGCCTGTTCCTTTTCGTGCGCGATCTGCTGCAGGCGCAGGTGTTCGGCGCGCTGGCGTTCGAAATCGGTGTAGTTGCCGGTGTACAGCTTCGCCCGGCCCTCGTGCAGGTGCAGGGTGTGCGTGGTGACGTTGTCGAGGAACTCGCGGTCGTGCGAGATCACCAGCAGCGTGCCGGGATAGCGCTTGAGCCATTCCTCCAGCCACACCACCGCGTCGAGGTCGAGGTGGTTGGTGGGCTCGTCGAGCAGCAGCAGGTCCGACGGCGTCATCAGCGCGCGCGCGACGTTCAGGCGCACGCGCCAACCGCCGGAGAAATCCGCGACCGGCTTGGCGTGCGTCTCCGCCGGGAAACCGAGCCCGTGCAGCAGCCGGCCCGCGCGCGCGGAGGCGTCGTAGCCGTTCAATTCCTCCAGCCGGTGGTGGGCCTCGGCCACCGCTTCCCAGTCCTCGGCGGCGAAGGCGTTGGCCTCGGCCTGCACCGCCGCGTGCACCGCGGCGTCGCCGGACAGCACGAAGTCGATGGCCGGATCCGGAAGATGCGGGGTTTCCTGCGCGACCGAGGCGATGCGCGCCTTGCCCGGCAGGTCGATGTCGCCCTTGTCGGGTTCGACCTCGCCCATCAGCGCGGCGAACAGCGAGGACTTGCCGGCGCCGTTGCGGCCGACCACGCCCACGCGATGGCCGGCGTGCAGGGCCAGGTCGACGTCGGACAGCAGCAGGCGTTCGCCCCGGCGCAGGGCGAAGTTGCGGAAGGAGATCATGTGCGCATTTTAGCGGCCGATTCGCCCTGCTCCCGCATCACCCGCCGGGCTAGAATCGCGGCGACGCTCCGGGGAGGGAGCCCGCCGTGGCCGCATTCGATTTCTTCCGGCGCATCCTGCGCAACGTGCCCGCGCAAGAGGCCGCCGATCCCGCCGCGGGCGATGCGACCGGGCCCGCGCCGGCTCCGGCCGGCGCGCCGCTGATCGAGCGCCGCCGCGGCGAGCGCGTGGATGCGCGCGAGGGTTTGCGCGTGCTGATCATCGACGATTCGGCGACGGTGGTCGCCACCCTCGGCCGCATGCTGCGGCAGAATCATTTCGACACCGCGGGCGCCGGCGACGCCGAGACCGGCATCGCCTTCGCGCGCGCGGAACGCCCGGACCTGATCTTCCTCGACATCGTGCTGCCGGGCATGAGCGGCTTCGACGCGCTGCGCGCGCTGCGCAGGGACGAGGCCACGCGCGGGATCCCGATCGTGATGATCAGCGGCAACGCGCAGGCGACCGAGCAGTTCTACGTGCGTCGCATCGGCGCCGACGACTTCATGAAGAAGCCGTTCGGCCGCGGCGAGGTGTTCGCGCGCATCCAGGCGCTGGTCGACGCCGGGCGCCTGCCGCAACGCGGGATAGCCGTTGCCGCGCCGCCGGAGGACGACGACGCGGCCCTGGTCGAAGCCGATGCCTCAGCGCCGGAACACCAGCTTCCCGCCCTCGGCATCGACGTGGACGGTGTCGCCGCCGGCGAAGTCCCCGGCGAGGATCGCTGAGGCCAGCGGGTTCTCGATCTGCTGCTGGATCGCGCGCTTGAGCGGGCGCGCGCCGTACACCGGGTCGAAGCCGACGTTGCCGAGCAGTTCGTAGGCCTTGTCGGAAAGCTCGATGCGGATGCCGCGTTCGCCCAGCCGCTTCTCCAGCCCCTTGAGCTGGATCCGCGCGATCTGCTTGATCTGCTGCTTGTCCAGCGGATGGAACACGACGATGTCGTCGAGGCGGTTGATGAACTCCGGGCGGAAGTGCGCCTGCACCACGCCCATCACCGCGGCCTTCATCTGGATGTAGGCCTCGGGCGAATCGTCGCCGCTCAGCTCCTGGATCTGGTGCGAGCCGAGGTTGGAGGTCATCACGATCACTGTGTTGCGGAAATCCACGGTGCGGCCCTGGCCGTCGGTCAGGCGGCCGTCGTCCAGCACCTGCAGCAGGATGTTGAACACGTCCGGATGCGCCTTCTCGACCTCGTCGAGCAGGATCACGCTGTACGGGCGCCGGCGCACGGCTTCGGTCAGGTAGCCGCCTTCCTCGTAGCCGACGTAGCCCGGGGGCGCGCCGATCAGGCGCGACACCGCGTGCTTCTCCATGAACTCGCTCATGTCGATGCGCACCATCGCGTCGGGCGAGTCGAACAGGAATTCGGCCAGCGCCTTGCACAGTTCGGTCTTGCCCACGCCGGTCGGGCCGAGGAACAGGAACGAACCCGACGGACGGTTCGGGTCGCTCAGGCCCGCGCGCGAACGCCGCACCGCGTCGGACACGACCTTGATCGCCTCCTCCTGGCCGACCACGCGCGTGTGCATGTGCTCTTCCATGCGCAGCAGCTTCTCGCGCTCGCCTTCGAGCATTTTCGATACCGGGATCCCGGTCCAGCGCGACACGACCTCGGCGATTTCCTCGGCGGTGACCTTGTCCTGGAGCAGGCTGAAGCCCTTGTTCTCGGCTTCCTGCGCGGCCTTGAGCTGCTTTTCCAGCTCCGGCAGCGTGCCGTACTGGATCTCGCTCATGCGCGCGAAGTCCTGCTTGCGCTGCGCCGCCTCGAGCTCGAGCCGCGCCTGTTCGATCTGTTCCTTGATCCTGGTCGCGCCCTGCAGCGTGGCCTTCTCCGCCTTCCACACTTCCTCGAGGTCGCCGTATTCGCGTTCGAGCGCGTCGATCTCGGTTTCGAGGTCGGCCAGGCGTTGCTTCGATTCCTTGTCCTTCTCCTTCTTCAGCGCCTCGCGCTGGATCTTGAGCTGGATCAGGCGGCGTTCCTTGCGGTCCATTTCCTCCGGCTTGGAATCGATCTCCATGCGGATGCGCGAAGCCGCTTCGTCCATCAGGTCGATGGCCTTGTCCGGCAGCTGGCGGTCGGGGATGTAGCGGTTCGACAAGGTCGCGGCGGCGACGATCGCCGGGTCGGTGATCTCCACGCCGTGGTGCACCGCGTAGCGTTCCTTCAGCCCGCGCAGGATGGCGATGGTGTCCTCGACCGTCGGTTCGCCGACGAACACCTTCTGGAAGCGGCGTTCGAGCGCCGCGTCCTTCTCGATGTACTTGCGGTATTCGTCGAGCGTGGTCGCGCCGATGCAGTGCAGCTCGCCGCGCGCGAGGGCGGGCTTGAGCATGTTGCCCGCGTCCATCGCGCCGTCGGCCTTGCCGGCGCCGACCATGGTGTGCAGCTCGTCGATGAACAGGATGATCTGGCCCTCGTTCTTGGCCAGGTCGTTGAGCACCGCCTTCAGCCGTTCCTCGAATTCGCCGCGGAACTTGGCGCCGGCGATCAGCGCGCCCATGTCGAGGCTGAGCAGGCGCTTGCCGCGCAGGCCTTCGGGCACCTCGTTGTTGACGATGCGCTGGGCCAGTCCCTCGACGATCGCGGTCTTGCCCACGCCGGGTTCGCCGATCAGCACCGGGTTGTTCTTGGTCCGGCGTTGCAGCACCTGGATGCAGCGGCGGATCTCCTCGTCGCGGCCGACCACCGGATCGAGCTTGCCGCTCTCCGCGCGCGCGGTGAGGTCGATGGTGTATTTCTCCAGCGCCTGGCGCGCGTCTTCCGCGTTCTCGTCCTGCACCTTCTCGCCTCCCCGCAGCTTGTCGATGGCCGCCTCCAGTTTCGCCTTGTCCGCGCCCGCGGCCTTCAGCGCGCGCCCGGTTTCGCCGGAATCCTCCAGCGCCGCGAGCAGGAACAGCTCGCTGGCGATGTAACCGTCGCCGCGTTGCTGCGCCAGCTTGTCGGCGACGTTGAGCAGGCGCGCGAGGTCGTTGCCGACCTGCACGTTGCCGGCCTGGCCGCTGACCTTGGGCAGCTTGTCCAGCGCCTCGGCCAGGCGTTCGCGCAGCAGCGGCACGTTGACCCCGGCCTGCGCCAGCAGCGGGCGCGCGCCGCCGCCCTGCTGGTCGAGCAGGGCGAGCAGCAGGTGCGCGGGTTCGATGATGGTGTTGTCGCGGCCGACGGCCAGCGACTGCGCGTCGGCCAGCGCCTGCTGGAAACGCGAGGTGAGTTTGTCCATGCGCATGTGCGGGAATCCGGGAGGGCCACGCCGTGGCCGAATGTCCCTGAAATGCGGTTTCGGCGGCGTGATTCAAGCCGGCGGCCGCACCCGGGTTGGCCTGGGTTATGGTCAGGGCTCCCGTTTCCGCCAGCGATCGCCATGCCCCGCTTCCGCCCCCTCGCCTGCGCCCTGCTGCTCACGCTGTCGTTCGCCGGCGCCGCACATGCCCAAACGCCGGCGACCGGCCTGTCCGCGCAGGAACGGCAAATCGCCGACGCCGCGCAGGCGGGCAAGGACGAGGCCATCGCCCTGCTCGCGAAGCTGGTGGAACAGAACAGCGGCACGTTCAATTCCGCGGGGGTGAAGGCGGTCGCGGACATGCTCGCGCCGGAGTTCGAGGCGCTCGGCTTCGAAGTGGAATGGAAGCCGATGGCCGCGGCCGGGCGCGCCGGGCACCTGGTCGCCGTGCATCGCGGCAACGGCCGCGGCAAGCGCATGCTGCTGATCGGCCACCTCGACACCGTGTTCGAGGCCGACGATCCGTTCACCGGCTTCAAGCGCGAAGGCGACACCGCCATCGGTCCCGGCGTCGGCGACGACAAGGGCGGCGACGTGGTGATGCTGGCCGCGTTGCGCGCGATGCAGGCCGCGGGCGCATTGCGCGACGCCGACATCGAAATCGTGCTGACCGGCGACGAGGAGGACGTGGGCAGCCCGCTGTCGGTCGCGCGCGCCGACCTCATCGCCGCCGGCAAGCGCGCCGACGTCGCGCTCGACTTCGAGAACCTGTCGCACAAGGACGGCCGCGAGATGGGCTCGATCGCGCGGCGTTCGGCCAACACCTGGGTGCTGGAGGCGCACGGCGAATCCGGCCACAGTTCCGGCATCTTCTCCGCCGCGATGGGCGACGGCGCGATCTTCGAGCTCGCGCGCATCCTCGCCGCGTTCCGCGACGAATTGCCCGAACCCGACCTCACCTTCAACGTCGGCCTCGCCGGCGGCGGCCAGACCGCGCAATTCGACGCGGCGCAAACCCGGCTCGAGGCCAGCGGCAAGGACAACATCGTGCCGCCGGTCGCGGTCGCGCGCGGCGATTTCCGCACGCTCAGCCAGGAACAGACCCGGCGCGTGGCGGCGAAGATGCAGGCGATCGTCGCCCGCCACCTGCCGCGCACCACGGCCACGCTGCGGATCGACGAGGACTACCCGCCGATGCCGCCGACCGCGGGCAGCCGCGCGCTGCTGGCGAAGCTCAACGAGGTGAACCGCGACCTCGGCCTGCCGCGGATGGACGAACTCGATCCGCTCGGGCGCGGCGCCGGCGACATCGCCTTCGTCGCGGCCGACAGCGACGGCCTGGTGGGCATGGGCATTTCCGGCGACGGCAGCCACGCCGCGGGCGAAAGCGCCGACCTCGGCTCGATCCCGCGCCAGGCCGCGCGCGCCGCGATCCTGATGCACCGGCTGGCGAACACGCCGCGCTGATCGCGGGCCGCGGCGCGGTTATGCTTGCGCGCCCTTGAAACACGCGACCACATGAACGCCACGTCCCTGCCCTCGCGCACGCCATGGCCGGCCCGCATCGGCTGGGCCTGCCTCAACGCCCTGCAGGCGTTGTTCACGATGCTGGTGACGATGGCCGGATTCCCGGTGGCGCTGCTGCTCGGCCTGCTGTTCGGCCCGCGCCTGCCGCTGCGCATGGCGGCGTGGTACTGGGCGCCATTGCTGTTCCTCGGCGCCGGGGTGCGGCTGCGAGTGGAGGGCGCGGGGCGCGTGGATTGGTCGCGACCGCAGGTGCTGGTCGCCAACCATGCCTCGATGATCGACATCTGCGCGCTGTTCCGCGCGGTGCCGGTGCCGCTGCGCTTCGTGCTCAAGCACGAGATGTCGAGCGTGCCCGTGGTCGGCTGGTATGCGAAGGCGATGGGCATGGTGTTCATCGACCGCGGCAATGCGCGCGATGCTAAGCGCAGGCTGGGCCATGCGGCGGAACAACTGCGCGGCGCGGCCACCTTCGCCGCCTTCCCCGAGGGCACGCGCAGCAAGGACGGCAGCGTGGGCCCGTTCAAGGCCGGCATCCTGCAACTCGCGATCGAAGCCGGCGTGCCGGTGGTGCCGGTCGCGATCGAGGGCGCGGGCCGCGTGCTGCCGCCGTCCGGTTTCAGCGTGCGCCCGGGCGAAATCGTGCTGCGTTTCGGCGATCCGATCGAGACCACGGGCATGGCGCCGCAGGATCGCAACGCGCTGGCGCGGCGCGCGCGCGAGGCGGTGGTGGCGTTGCTGCACGCGCGCTAGCGCGGCGATCGGGCTCGCTGCAACGACAACAGGGCCAGCGCCACCGCGAGCGTGCAATAGGCCGCGGCGAACTGCAGGGCGATCTCGCGGCGCAGGCCCTGCAGCCGCCACGGCAGGTAGATGCCGCCGCGCGCATCCACCGAATGGATGAAACCGAACAGGGTCAAGGCCGCGGCCAGCAGCAGGATGCCCGCCGCGGCGCGCGTGCGCGCTTCGACCAGCGCGACCAGCGCCGCGGCCCACAGCATCGCGGTGATGATGAAGCCGTTGCCCAGCGCGGTGGTCGCGGCGAGGTCGGAGAAACCGTGCACATCGGTGGCCGCGTACAAGCCGGCGAAGGCATCGGGCGCGACCAGCGCGGGATTGCCGAGCTTGATGTTCAACAGGTAGGCGATGGCCGGCAGGAACGCCAGCGCCACCGCGAGCGCGTGCTTGCGCGGGGTTTCGTGGAAGGCCTGCACGCCGATGTCCAGGCCGACGTAGACGATGATCGGCGCCAGCGCCGCGACCGGCAGCCACTGCACCAGCCCCGAGACGTAGCCGAGCATGCCGCCGAGGCCGATGAACAGGCCGGTCAACAGCGTGTAGCCGCTGCGCGCGCCCATGTGCTTGTACGCGGGCTGGCCGATGTACGGCGTGGTCTGCGCGACGCCCCCGCAGACGCCGGCCGCGAGCGTGGCCAGCGCCTCGACCAGCAGCACGTCGCGGGTGCGGTAATCGTCGCCGGCGGCGCGCGCGCTTTCGCTGACGTTGATGCCGCCGACGACCATCAGCAGGCCGAACGGCAGCAGCAACGGCAGGTAGGGCACGGTATTTGGCAGCCCCGCGACGAAGCCCAGCGACGGCAGCGGCAGGGTGAAGCCCAGCCGCATCGGTTGCGGCCATGCGAAACCGGGCGCGCCCAGCCCGGCGATACCGAGCCCGTAATGCAGCGCGACGCCGACCACCAGTGCGAACAGCACGCCCGGCAGCCTGATCGGCAGTTTCCCCTTCGCGACGAGCACGTACAGCAACAGCCCGAACGTGGTGACGCCGACCACCGGTTCGCGCAGCAGTTCGACCAGCGGCAGGAAACCGAGCAGCGCCAGCGCCGCACCGCCGATGGAACCGAGCAACGCCGCCCGCGGCAACGCGCGCGTGGCCCAGTCCCCGGCGAACGACAACGCCAGCTTGAGCAGGCCGATCACCACCAGCGAGGCCATGCCGAGCTGCCAGGTGGCGATGGCCGCCGCGTATTGGTCCATGCCCTGCTGCCTGAAACCGGCGAACGCGGGCCCGAGCACCAGCAGCGCCATGCCGATGCTGGTCGGCGCATCCAGCCCGAGCGGCATCGCGGTGACGTCGTCGCGCCCGCTCTTCGCCGCCAGGCGCCGCGCCATCCACGTGTACGCGAGGTTGCCGAGCAGCACGCCGAACGCGGTGCCGGGGAACATCTTCCCGAACACGACCTCGGCCGGGAATCCGAACGCGCCGACCAGCACCGCGGCGATGAAGCCGAGGATCGACAGGTTGTCGACCATCAGGCCGAAGAAGCCGTTGAGGTCGGCGGCAACGAACCAGCGCGGGCGACGCATGTTCATTCCCGCCACACCAGCGTCGCCATGCGCCCGGTGCGCCCGCTTCCATCGGACGTGCTGCGGCGATGCGAGTAGAAGCGGGCCGGATCGGAGATCGTGCACAGGCCGCCGCCGTGCACAGCGGTCACGCCGGCGTCGCCGAGGCGCAGTTTCGCCAGCGCGTAGAGATCGACGTTCCAGTGGCCCGGACGCGTCGCGGCGAATGCGGCCTGCGCGCGCGCATCGCGCGCGACGAAGGCGTCGAACACCTCCGCGCCGATTTCATACGCCAGCGGTCCCGCCGCCGGGCCGAGCCAGGCGAGGATCTCCGCCGGCGGCGTGCGCATGGCCGCGACCGTGGCTTCCAGCACGCCCGCGGCGAGCCCGCGCCAGCCCGCGTGCGCGGCCGCGATTTCGCTTCCGTCGCGCGCGGCGAACACCACCGGCAGGCAGTCCGCGCTGAGGATGGTGAGGACGGTGCCCGGCGTCGAAGTCACTGCGGCGTCGGCTTCGGGTTCGCCACTGTCTCCTCCCCTTTCGCGAAGCGAAGGGGGAGGCTGGGAGGGGGTAAGTTCCTCGTCGATGGAAACCAACCCCTCCCCAACCCTCCCCTCCGCCTGCGGCGAAAGGGAGGGGGCAAAGTGCACAACACGAGTGCCGTGCACCTGCCGCAGCCAGCGCGGCGGCGAGGGCAATCGCAGCGCCGCCTGCAACCGCCGGCGGTTCTCCGCGACCGCGGCGAGGTCGTCGCCGTTGCGCAGGCCGAGGTCGAACGCATCGAACGGCGGCAGCGACACGCCCGGGCCGGATCGCGTCGTGGCCAGCGCGCGCACGCCCGGCGGCGCGGGCCAGGCGGCGTCGACCCAGGCGCTCACCGGCGCGCGCCCGCCGCGTGCGCGGCCGCGTCCTCGCGCAACGCGCGCAGCAGCGCCTGCATGTCGGCGGGTACGGGCGCGGTGCAGCGCACCGGTTCGCCCGTCGCCGGATGGACGAATTCCAGCACCTCGGCGTGCAGCGCCTGGCGCTTGAAGCCGCGCAGCGCGGCGATGAGTTCGTCGGACGCGCCCTTGGGCAGCTTCAGCGAACCGCCGTACAGCGGATCGCCGACGATGGGGTGCTTGAGGTGCGCCATGTGCACGCGGATCTGGTGCGTGCGCCCGGTCTCGAGCCGGCATTCCAGCGCGGTGTGCGCGCGGAAGCGTTCGCGCAGGCGGTAATGCGTCACCGCATCCTTGCCGTCCTCGCGTACGGCCTGGCGCAAGCGGTCGCGCGGGTGGCGGTCGATGGCCGCGTTCGCGGTGCCGCCCGACACCAGCGCGCCGACCACGATGGCCAGGTACTGGCGATGCACCTCGCGCGCGGACAGCTGCGCGACCAGCGCGGTGTGCGCCTCCAGCGTGCGCGCGACCACCATCGCGCCGCTGGTGTCCTTGTCGAGCCGGTGCACGATGCCCGCGCGCGGCAGCTTCTCCAGCGCCGGGTCGCGGTGCAGCAGCGCGTTCACCAGCGTGCCGGCGGGATTGCCGGCGCCCGGGTGCACGACGAGGCCGGCCGGCTTGTCGATGACGAATACCGACGCGTCCTCGTACAGGATGTCGAGCGGGATGTCCTCGGCCACGGCGTGGGTCTGCACGTCCTCGACCACCGCCAGCGCCACCGCCTCGCCGCCGCGCACCGGGTCGCGCGGACGCGCCGGGTGGCCGTCGAGCAGGGCGTCGCCCGACTTGATCCACTCCGCCAGCCGCGAGCGCGAGTATTGCGGGAACAGCTCCGCCAGTACCGCGTCGAAGCGCCGCCCGGCGGCGTGCGCGGGGACGGTCGCGAGCAATGGCGACGCGGCTTCGATGGCAGGATCGTTCATGCGGGAACCGTTCAGGGCGCGGCCGTGGCCGGCGCGGGCGGGCTGCTATTATCCGCGCTCCGTGCCCCACGTGCCCCGTCCATGACCCAGATGTTCCGGTTTTCGCGCTTCGCGCTGCTGCTGCTCGCCGTCGTGCTACTCGCCGGCACCGGCTGCAGCCGGATAAAGGGCATGTTCAAGGACAAGGACGCGAACGAGGGCGTGCCGGTCGAGCAGCTGTACGCCAAGGGCCACAAGTCGTTGCGCCAGGGCAACTACGATTCCGCGATCACCACCTACAAGCGCCTGGTCGCGCAGTACCCGTACGGCGCCTACACCGAGCAGGCGCTGATGGAAACCGCCTACGCCGAGTTCAAGGCGGGCAGCAACGACGACGCGGTTTCCACCATCGATCGCTTCCTGCGTACCTATCCGAGCCACCGCAACAACGCCTACATGTACTACCTGCGCGGCCTGGCGAACTCCAACCGCGACACCGTCTTCATGCAGCGCGTCTGGAACCTCGACGCCAGCCGCCGCGACCTCGCCACCCCGCAGCAGGCCTACAACGACTTCAGCACCGTCGCCACGCGCTTCCCCAACAGCCGCTACGCCGACGACGCGCGCGCGCGCATGGTCGCGCTGCGCAACATGTTCGCGCGCCACGAGATGGACACCACGCTTTACTACATGCGCCGCGGCGCCTGGCTGTCGGCCATCGGCCGCGCCAAGGGCCTGCTGGAGAACTACCCGCAGTCGGCCTACCAGTACGACGCCATCGCCGCCCTTGCCGAGAGCTATACCCGGCTCGGCAACCAGGCCCTGGCCGACGACGCCAGGCGCGTGCTCGAGCAGAACGACCCGAGCCATCCGTGGCTGCACGGCCGCGACTGGCCGGACTACCCCTCGAAGCTGCGCGGCCTGAATCCGTTCGCCGGCGAGAAATCGGCGCTCGACAACGAGCGCCCGCCGGAGATGCAGTCGCAGCGCTGAGCGCGGCGGCGGAACGCCGTCCAAAAAGCAGGGTTTCGGTTTGTGGGAGCGACCTTGGTCGCGAATGCCTTTGACCATTGCCTACAAAAGCATTCGCGGCTGAAGCCGCTCCCACAAAAGCCCCTCAGCCGGAATATCCGTTAGTGATCGGGTAACGCCGCTCTCGCCCGAACGCGCGCCGGCTCACCTTCGGCCCCGGCGCGGCCTGGTGACGCTTCCATTCGCCGATGCGCACCAGCTTCAGTACCTTGTCCACGGTGGCGGCGTCGAAGCCGGCCGACACGATCTCCTCGCGCGACTGCTCCTGGTCGACGTGGCGCAGCAGGATCGCATCGAGCACGTCGTAGGGCGGCAGCGAATCCTGGTCCTTCTGGTTCTCGCGCAGTTCCGCCGACGGCGGCCGTTCGATCACCGCCTCCGGGACGACGCGGTCGCCGACGGTGTTGCGCCAGCGCGCGAGCTGGAACACCTCGGTCTTGTACAGGTCCTTGATCGGCGCATAGCCGCCGCACATGTCGCCGTAGATCGTCGCGTAGCCGACCGCGTACTCGCTCTTGTTGCCGGTGGTCAGCAGCAGCCCGCCGAACTTGTTGCTCAGCGCCATCAGCAGCGCGCCGCGGGTACGCGACTGCAGGTTTTCCTCGGTGGTGTCGACGGGCTTGCCGGCGAAGGTTTCGGCCAGGGTGTCGAGGTAGCCCTGGAACGGTTTTTCGATGGGCAGCGCGACCAGCTTCACGCCCATCGCGTCGCATTGTTCCTGCGCGAGGTCGTTGGACAGCTCCGCGGTGTAGCGCGAAGGCATGCGCACCGCGGTGACCTTGTCCGCGCCGAGCGCATCGGCGGCGATGGCCAGCACCAGCGAGGAATCGATGCCGCCGGAGAGCCCGAGCCAAACCTTGTCGAAGCCGTTCTTGCGGCAGTAGTCGCGGGTGCCGCGCACCACCGCGCGCCAGGCCAGCGCGTCGCGGCTCTCGTCGCCGTCCGACATCCACTGCACCGGGCTGAAACTGCGGGTGGCGGGATCGAAGTCCACCACCAGCCACTGGTCGG
This sequence comes from Thermomonas sp., assembly GCA_044226035.1. Taxonomy (GTDB): domain Bacteria; phylum Pseudomonadota; class Gammaproteobacteria; order Xanthomonadales; family Xanthomonadaceae; genus Pseudoluteimonas. The sequence goes on from JBGAHT010000050.1 coordinate 14,814, forward strand.
TGAACGCCGCCGCGGCCGGATGCACGTTGCCGTCGCCGTCGGCCACCACCGAGGCGCCATCGAACACCAGCGCGTCCTGCCCGCCGACGAGGTTGAGGTAGGCGATCGCCGCGCCGGTTTCGCCCACGCGCTGCGCCAGCAAGGCATCGCGCTGTGCGTGCTTGTCACGTTCGAACGGCGAGGCGTTCGGCACCAGCACCAGTTGCGCGCCCTTGGCCACGGTCGAGGCGATCGGCTCGGCGAACCACAGGTCCTCGCAGATCACCAGCCCGACCGGAACGCCCTTGACCTCGAACACGCAATCGTCGCGGTCCGGATCGACGTCGAAGTAGCGGCGTTCGTCGAACACCGCGTAGTTCGGCAGCTCGCGCTTGCGATAGGTTTGCTCGATGCGCCCGTCGCGCAACACCGACGCGGCGTTGAACACCACCGCGCCGTCCGCCTGTGGCCAGCCGACCACGGCGACGATGCCGCGCACGTCCGTGGCGATCCCGTTCAATGCGACTTCGCAGTCGCGCAGGAACGAGGGCCGGTACAGCAGGTCTTCCGGCGGATAGCCCGACAGCGCCAGCTCCGGGAACAGCACGATGTCGGCCGCGTGCGTATCGCGCGCCTCGGCGATCATCCGCGCGATGCGTTCGCGGTTGCCGGCCACGTCGCCGACCGGGAAATCGAACTGCGCCATCGCGATGCGGAGGGTTCGGGTCATGTCGGTGGTCGGGACTTGTCCACTTTCGCGGCTGCGGGGAAGAAGCAATCCAACGCTTCGAAGATCGCGGCGAGCACGGTCTGCTGGTCCGCCAGTGCGGCATTGTCCCAGAAACGCAGGACGCGGAAACCCATGTCCTGCAGGGCCTTGTCGCGGTTCTCGTCGACATCGTCGGCATGCTGGCCGCCGTCGAGTTCGACGACCAGCCGGCGTTCCAGGCAAACGAAATCGACGACATACGCGCCGATGGCATGCTGGCGGCGGAACTTGCAGCCCATGAAAGCGCGGTTGCGCAGATGGTGCCAGATGGAGCGTTCGGCGTCGGTCATGGTTCGCCGCAGATGGCGGGCGAATCCGGTTTTCCTTCCTTCGCGCATGCGCCTCGCTCCATTTCGGTGGCTCGGGACGAAAAGCTCGCCTGAAAGGATTGCGGTGTCTGTAGGAAAAAGCCGCCCCTCACCCTCGGCGCTTCGCGCCTCTCCCTCTCCCGCTTGCGGGAGAGGGGTTAACCGACCACCAACCCTGCTTCCACTGAGCCAAGGCCCGAGACACGAGTCTTCTTCCACCGAGAGCGGTGCGAGACATAACCCTTCTCCCGCCTGCGGGAGAAGGTGCCCCGCAGGGGCGGATGAGGGGCCCGCTTTTTCCGCATTCCCGAAAAGCAGGAAGCCGCCTGTCGGCGGCTTCCTGCATGACAATCCGCGAAGGAAATTACTTCGCCAAACGCTTCGCGATCGCCGCGCCCAGGTCGCCCGGCGACTTCACCGTGGTGACGCCGGCCTTTTCCATCGCCGCGAACTTGCCCTCGGCCGTGCCCGAACCGCCCGAGGCGATCGCGCCGGCGTGGCCCATGCGCTTGCCCTTGGGCGCGCTGGCGCCGGCGATGAAGCCGACCACCGGCTTGGTCACGTGCTTCGCGATGAACTCGGCCGCTTCCTCCTCGGCCGAACCGCCGATCTCGCCGACCATGATGATGCCCTCGGTCTGCGGATCGTCCTGGAACCAGCGCAGCGCGTCGATGAAGTTGGTGCCGTTGATCGGGTCGCCGCCGATGCCGATGCAGGTCGACTGGCCGAGGCCGACGTCGGTGGTCTGCTTCACCGCTTCGTAGGTCAGCGTGCCCGAACGCGACACGATGCCGACCTTGCCCGGCTTGTGGATGTGGCCGGGCATGATGCCGATCTTGCATTCGCCGGGGGTGATCACGCCGGGGCAGTTCGGGCCGACCAGCACGACGTCGGGATAGCCCTTCAGTGTGTTCTTGACCCGCAGCATGTCCAGCACCGGGATGCCCTCGGTGATGCAGACGATGACCTTGATGCCGGCGTCGGCGGCCTCGAGGATCGCGTCGGCCGCGAACGGCGGCGGCACGTAGATCACCGACGCGTCGGCGCCGGTGGCCTTCACCGCTTCGCCCATGGTGTTGAACACCGGCAGGCCGAGGTGCTCGGTTCCGCCCTTGCCCGGGGTCACGCCGCCCACGACCTTGGTGCCGTAGTCGAGCATCTGCTGCGCGTGGAAGGTGCCCTGCGAACCGGTGAAGCCCTGGACGAGCACCTTGGTGTTCTTGTCGATCAATACGGACATGGTTTCGAATTCCTTGATTGGACTCCCTCTCCCGCTGGCGGGAGAGGGTTGGGGCGAGGGCGGCATTTGCCTGAACCCCCTCTCCCGCCCTTCGGGCACCCTCTCCCACGAAGGGGAGAGGGAAAAGAAAATCAGGCGGCCTTGGACACCGCCGCGACCGCCTTCTTCGCGCCGTCGTTGATGTCGTCGGCCGGGATGATGGCGAGGCCGGAGTTCTTGAGCATTTCCTTGCCGGCTTCGACGTTGGTGCCCTCGAGGCGGACGATGACCGGGATCTTGACGCCCACCTCCTTGACCGCGGCGATGATGCCCTCGGCGATCATGTCGCAGCGGACGATGCCGCCGAAGATGTTGACGAAGATCGCCTTCACCTTGTCGCTGGAGAGGATCAGCTTGAACGCCTCGGTGACGCGTTCCTTGGTCGCGCCGCCGCCGACGTCGAGGAAGTTCGCCGGTTCGCCGCCGGCGAGCTTGATCACGTCCATCGTCGCCATCGCCAGGCCTGCGCCGTTGACCATGCAGCCGATGTTGCCGTCCATGGTCACGTAGTTGAGGTCGTACTGGCTGGCGCGGACCTCGGTCGGGTCTTCCTGGCGGATGTCGCGCATCGCGGCCAGTTCCGGGTGGCGGAAGGTCGCGTTGTCGTCGGAATTGATCTTGCCGTCGAGCACGGCGAGGTTGCCGTCGGTGAGGATCGCCAGCGGGTTCAGTTCGACCAGCGCCAGGTCCTTGTCGTTGAACAGCTTGTACAGGCCGAGCATGATCTTGCTCAGCTGGCCGACCTGCTTCGCGTCCAGGCCCATGGCGAAGCCGAGGTCGCGGCACTGGTAGGGCTGCAGGCCCTGCACGTAGTTCACGTGCAGCGCATGGATGGCTTCGGGCTTCTCGTGCGCGACCTGCTCGATGTCCATGCCGCCTTCGGCCGAGGCGATGAAGGTGATGGACTTGCTGGAACGGTCGACCAGCACCGAGAGGTAGAGCTCCTTGGCGATGTCGGTGGCCTGGGTGACCAGCACGCAGTCCACCGGCAGCTCCACCCCGGCGGTCTGGTAGGTGGCCATCCTGGTGCCGAGCATGCCCTTGGCGTAGTCGCGCACCTCGTCCAGGGTCTTGGCCAGCTTGACGCCGCCGGCCTTGCCGCGGCCGCCCGCGTGGATCTGCGCCTTCACCACCCAGAAATCGCCGCCGATGGCCTTGGCCGCGTCGACCGCCTCTTCCGGCGTGCGCGCCACGCGCCCGGCGGGAACGGCGATGCCGTAGTCGGCGAAGAGCTGCTTCGCCTGGTATTCGTGGAAGTTCATCTATCACCCTGATGGAGGAAACCGGCGCCCGCCGCGCGGCCCGCGGAGGTCGCGGCGGGCATGGACGGGAGCCCGTCATTGTCGCCGATGCGCCGGGCGCGGGCAAAACTCCGCTTTCCTCCTCCCCTTGCGCAATGCGCAGGGGGGCGAGTACGCGCGTTTGCGAGGCATCGCCTCGCGCGCGGCGCAGCGCCCGCCGGCCATGCCGGCGGGCCGGACGGTTGGGAGGGGGTTGATCGCAACGAGAGCACCCCACCCCAACCCATCCGGCCCATCGGCTCACCGATGGGCGTTCATCGGTGCGCGAACCGGTGGTTCGCAAACGCACCTCTTCACCCCTTCGCTTCGCGAAAGGGAGGGGGTTAAGTGCATACTCGCAACGATCCTCCCGGAGCGCTTCCCCTGGCCCTGCGCACCCGCGAACCGTTGCCGATCGCCGACGCGCTGCGTCGCGAACTGTATTTCTTCAGCCTCTACCGCATTTTCGAAGCGGCGCTGCTGGCGCTGGTGCTGTTCAGCCCGTTCGGGTTCCTCGCCGGCGAACCGCGCCTGCCGCTGCTCGCGCGCGGGGTGTCGTTCCTGTACCTGTTCGCGGCCCTGGCCCTGTTCCAGTGGGCGCGCCACGGCCAAGGGCTGCGCTGGCAGGTGCTGGTCGGCACCGCCATCGACATCCTCGCCGCCACGCTCGCGACCCACGCGCTGCCGGAGGCGGACTCGGGCATCGCCCTGATGCTGCTGTTCAACATCGGCTCGGCGGCGCTGCTGCTGCCGTTGCGCTTCGGCCTGGGCGGCGCGTTGCTCGCCGGCGGCGCGCTCACCGCTGAATACCTGTGGACCCAGCTCGGCGGCGGCGCGCTCCCCCGGCCCTTCGCCGAGGTGCTGATGTACTCGGTGAGTTTCCTGTCCATCGCCATGCTCACCTACATGCTCGGCCGGCAGATGCGCGACAGCCACGCGCTGGCCGAACGCCGCGGCGCCGAGCTCGCCGACCTGGCCGCGGTCAACGAACTGATCATCCGCCGCCTGCACGCCGGCGTGCTGCTGGTCGATGGCGAAGGCCACGTGCAACTGGCGAACGAGGCCGCAGGCGCCCTGCTGGGCGACACCGGCGGGCGCAGCATCGACCTGCTCGCGCCCGAGGTCGCGCGCCGGCTGCGCCAGTGGCGCGCGGAAGGCAAGGCCTCGGACATCCCTCTTCGGCTGGGCACCGACCAGGTCGAGGTGCTGCCGCGCTTCGCCGGCCTGCTCGGCAACAGCGACATCGCGCTGGTGTTCCTCGATGACGCCTCGCAGGTGTCGCGGCGCGCCGAATCGCTGACCCTGGCCACGCTCGGGCGCTTTTCCGCCAGCCTCGCCCACGAGATCCGCAATCCGCTGGCGGCGATCAACTACGCGGTGCAGCTGCTCGAGGAATCGCCGCACATCCCCGCCGGCGACCGCCGCCTGCTGCAGATCGTCCACCAGCAGTGCCAGCGCACCAACGACATCGTCGAGAGCGTGCTCGGCCTCGCCCGGCGCGAACGCGCCACCCCCGAGCAGCTCGACCTGGTCGCGTTCTGCCGGCGCTTCGCCACCGAGTTCCGCGAAACCATGCCCGAGGGCACCGGCCACGTGTCCGCGGCCGGCGCCGACCTGCGCCTGCCGGGGATGTTCGACCCGCGCCACCTGCACCAGGTGCTGACCGTGCTGGTGCAGAACGCGCTGCACCATGGCCGTCCGCCCGGACAGACCGCCATCGTCACCGTGCACCCGCACCGGGAAGGAGCGAATCCGGTGGTCGACGTCACCGACCGCGGCCCGGGCATTCCGGAAGGCGCCGCCGCGCAGTTGTTCCGGCCCTTCTACACCACCTCCGAGCACGGCACCGGGCTTGGCCTGTACATCGCCCGCGAGCTCTGCCAGGCCAATGGCTCCCGCCTCGACTACATCGCCCGCGGCGCCGCCACCGGCAGCTGCTTCCGCATCACCCTTCCCGCCACCAACCCGCTGCTCCACCGCTAGGCGGGGCGTGGCATCCGCGCGGAGGATTGTTTAAGGTGCCCACCATGGCCGAGATCCCTCGCTCCGCCCTGATCGTCGACGACGAACGGGACATCCGTGAACTCCTCGTCCTCACCCTCGGTCGCATGGGCCTGCGCACCGAGACCGCCGCGACCGTGGCCGCCGCCCGCGCGATGCTCGCCAAGGACCGCTTCGACCTGTGCCTGACCGACATGCGCCTGCCCGACGGCTCGGGCATGGAGCTGGTGCAGGAGCTGGCCGCGCGCCATCCGGAAACCCCGGTGGCGATGATCACCGCGCACGGCAACCAGGAAGCGGCGGTGGAAGCGCTCAAGGCCGGCGCCTTCGATTTCGTCAGCAAGCCGGTGGACCTCAACGTGCTGCGCGGCCTGGTCCGCCAGGCGCTGGAGCTGGGCACCAACCGCCGCAACGAAGATGCGGCCACGCGCGGCCGCCACGGGCTCGATCGCCTCGGCGGCGATTCCGAACCGATGCAGGCCCTGCGCCGCACCATCGCCAAGGTCGCGCGCAGCCAGGCGCCGGTGCACATCACCGGCGAATCGGGCACCGGCAAGGAGCTGGTCGCGCGCACCATCCACGCCGAGAGCGGCCGCGCCGCCGGGCCGTTCGTGCCGGTCAACTGCGGCGCGATCCCGGCCGAGCTGATGGAAAGCGAATTCTTCGGCCACAAGAAGGGCAGCTTCACCGGCGCCCACGCCGACAAGACCGGCCTGTTCCAGGCCGCCGAGGGCGGAACCCTGTTCCTCGACGAAATCGCCGAACTGCCGCTGCCGATGCAGGTGAAGCTGCTGCGCGCGATCCAGGAGAAATCGGTGCGCCCGGTCGGCGCCCAGGCCGAGGTGCCGGTGGACGTGCGCCTGCTTTCGGCCACGCACAAGGACCTGGCCGCGCTGATCGCCGACGGCCGCTTCCGCCACGACCTGTACTACCGCATCAACGTGATCGAATTGCCGGTGCCGCCGCTGCGCGAGCGCGGCGACGACCTCGTCCAGCTCGCCAAACGCATCCTCGCGCGGCTGGCGGAAACGCAGGGCCGCGCGCCGCCGCAACTGGAAGCCGACGCGCTGGCCGCGCTGCACGCGTATCCGTTCCCCGGCAATGTGCGCGAACTCGAGAACGTGCTGGAACGGGCCATGGCCCTGTCCGACGGCGACCGCATCGGCGTCGCGGACCTGCACCTGCCCAGCGCCGCGCCGGCGCCGCGCCCGGCGACGCCGCCGCCCGCGCCTGTGCCTGCCCCCGCGGCCGCGGCGAACACCGACCCGCGCCAGTTGAATCCGTTCGACACCGCCAGCAGCCGCCTGCCGGAATTCATCGAGCAGATGGAACGCGACGCCATCCAGCAGGCGCTGCAGGAAAACCGCTACAACAAGACCCGCACCGCGGCCGCGCTCGGCATCACCTTCCGCGCGCTGCGCTACAAGCTCAAGAAGCTGGGCATCGACTGAAACATCCTCCCCTGCGCGAGGGGGAACGGGCCCGGGGGCCAAACCTGACCCGCCCGAAAGTGACGCGATTCGTCAGTTCTCGCGCTACCATTGAGCCCGTGTT
>JBGAHT010000098.1:0-2680 GCA_044226035.1 Thermomonas sp.
CTCGCGGCATCGCTTCGCGGGGGACGCATGGCCAGGATCCTGAAACGCATCGCCGCGCTGTTGCTGGCGATCGTGCTGTTGCTGGTGCTCGCGGGCTGGTGGCTGCTGCGCGGCAGCCTGCCGGCGCTGGATGGCGAACTCGCGTTGCCGGGGCTGTCGGCGCCGGCGACGGTGACGCGCGATGCGCTCGGCGTGGTCACGATCGATGCCGCGAACGCGGTCGACGCCGCGCGCGCGCTCGGCTACGTGCACGCGCAGGAACGCTATTTCGAAATGGACCTGATGCGGCGCACCGCGGCCGGCGAGCTCGCCGCGCTGTTCGGGCCGGTCGCGCTCGACCTCGACCGCGAACACCGCATGCACCGCCTGCGCGAACGCACCCGCGCACGGCTCGCGCTGATCGCCGGCGACCAGATGCCGCAGCTGCGCGCCTACGCCGAAGGCGCCAACGCCGGGCTGGCCGCGCTGCGCGCGCGGCCGTGGCCGTACCTGCTGCTGCGCCAGCGGCCGCAGCCGTGGCGGATCGAGGATTCGCCGCTGGTCGGCGATGCGATGTACTTCGACCTGCAGGGCGCGCAGGCCGGCAACGAACGCGCGCTGTGGACGCTGCGCCCGCAGCTGCCGCCGGCGCTGTTCGCGCTGCTGGCGCGCGACGGCACGCGCTGGGACGCGCCGCTGCAAGGCGGGGCGCGCGGCGACGCGGTGCTGCCGGGCGCCGGCGAAGTCGACTTGCGCAAGTTGCCGATGCCCGCCGCTGTCGAAGACAAGGTCGCGATGCTTGAATCACGGGCGACCGATCTTTATCCCGGAAGCAACAACTTCGCCGTTTCCGGCGCGGTCGGCCGCGACGGTCGCGCCATCGTCGCCAACGACATGCACCTGGGCCTGCGCGCGCCCAACCTGTGGTTCCGTGCGCGCCTGCGCTATCCGGATCCGCGCGCGCCCGGCGGCCGCGTCGACGTGCAGGGCGTCACCCTGCCCGGCCTGCCGCTGGTGGTGGTCGGCAGCAACGGCCACGTCGCCTGGGGCTTCACCAACAGCTACATCGATTCGAACGACTGGGCGGAACAGCGCGAATGCGCGCCGGCGCGAACGCCGGACAACGCATGCGTGCGCGTGACGCACCATCGCGAACGCATCGAGGTCGCCGGCGCGCAGCCGGTCGAACTCGACGTCGCCGAAACCGACTGGGGCCCGGTGCTGGCGAAGGACGCCGACGGCCGCCTGCTGGCGCTGCGCTGGTCGGCGCAACTGCCCGGCGCGCTGCGCCTGGACATCGGCGACATCGCCCGCGCGCGCGACCTCGACGAAGCCTTCGCCATCACCGACCGCGCCGCGATTCCCACCCAGAACCTGATGCTCGCCGATGCGAACGGGCGCATCGGCTGGCGCCTGTTCGGGCCGATCCCGCAGCGCGCGACCACCTGCACGATGCGCGAACCCGACATCGGCACGACCTGCCCGCCGTGGCCGTTGCGCAGCGATGTCGCGCCGCGCGTGGTCGATCCGCCCTCGGGCCGCTTGTGGACCGCGAACAACCGCACGCTCGACGGCGCCGACCTCGCCCGCGTCGGCGACGGCGGCTACGCGCTCGGCGCGCGCGCGCAACAGATCCGCGACGACCTCGCCGCGAAGCCGACACTCGGCGAACGCGACCTGCTCGCGATCCAGCTCGACGACCGCGCGCTGTTCCTGCAGCGCTGGTGGCAACTGCTGCACGACGAGGCCGCATCGGCGAAGACGCCGGCCTTGCGCGCATTGGCCGACGCGGCGGCGAAGTGGGACGGCCGCGCGGATACGGCTTCGACCAGCTACCGCATCGTCCGCGCCTGGCATCGCGCGGTGCTGGCACGCCTGCTCGACGGCCTCACCGCGCCGGCGCAGGCCGCGCTCGGCAAGGATTTCGCGATGCCGGACGTGCCGCAGTTCGAAGGCGTGGCCTGGCCGCTGGTGACGCAGCGGCCGATGAACCTGCTGCCGCGCAAATACGCGAGCTGGAACGCGCTGTTCGAGGATGCGGCGACGGAAGTCCGCGACACGCTGGCGAAGGACGGTCCGCTGGCGCAGCGCACCTGGGGCGAGCGCAACACCGCGCGCATCTGCCATCCGTTGTCGATGGCGTTGCCGGGTTTCGCCAAGCGCCTGCTGTGCATGCCGTTCGATCAACTCGATGGCGATACCGACATGCCGCGCGTCGCCGCGCCGGATTTCGGCGCCTCCGAACGCATGGTGGTCTCGCCCGGGCACGAGGCCGACGGCATCCTGCACATGCCGGGCGGGCAAAGCGGGAATCCGCTCTCGCCGTTCTGGGGTGCGGGCCACGAGGCCTGGGTCAAAGGCGAACCGACGCCGTTTTTACCGGGGCCGGTGAGGTATACGCTGAAGCTGGAACCTGCAAAGCGTTAAAGTGCTCCTGCAGCAGGATTACGACACGGACAATGAACCAATTTCTCCATATTCAGGTGAAGCATGAAAGGTTCAGGAAAAGTTGAGAACTGTCGTTTCAGCGTTGCGTGCTTCCGCACTTGGGAAGACCTGGCTGAGATCAAGGACACTCCGGCCATCAGATATTGCGACAGGTGCGACCATTCAGTACATCTTTGCACCAAAGAAGACTTCTACGATCATGCAGAAAAAGGCCATTGCGTCGCATTCATCGTGCCCGAGGACGAAGAAAAGG
>JBGAHT010000099.1:0-2623 GCA_044226035.1 Thermomonas sp.
GATCGGCACCGGTTGGGAATTCCCGATCGAATCGGGCAGCGTCGACGTGCGCCTGCCGCGCGCGGTGCCGACCAATGCGATGCATGCCGAGGCGTACACCGGCGCGCAGGGCGTGCAGGGCCGGGATTACGCCGCGAGCCTGCCCGCGCCCGGCGAGGCGCACTGGCAGCTGACCCGGCCGCTGGCGCCGCGCGAAGGCCTGACCATCGTGCTCGGCTTCCCCAGGGGCATCGTCGCCGCGCCGTCGCGGGCGCAGCGCCTGTGGTGGCTGCTGCAGGACAACCGCGGCGTGCTGGTCGCGCTGGCCGCGCTGCTGGGCATGTGCGCGTACGCGTTCCGGCGCTGGCGGCAGGTCGGGCGCGATCCCGAGCCCGGCATCGTCATCGCCCGCTACGAACCGCCCAAGGATTATTCGCCGGCCGCGCTGCGCTTCATCCAGAAGATGGGCGGCGACAACCGCTGCGTCACTTCCGACCTGTTGTCGCTGGCGGTGGCCGGCTGCCTGCGCATCGAGCGCGACAAGGGCCTGCTCGCCGACAAGTGGTCGTTGCAGCGCACCGGCGACGGCGCGCACGCCGCGCTTTCCGCCTCGCAACGCGCCTTGCTGGCCGGCCTGTTCAAGGACGGCCATGTGCTCGAACTGGACAAGGACAACGCCACGCTGCTGCAGGCCGCCATCGGCGCGCAGAAGAAGGTGCTGGAGGACGCCTACGCCGGGCGCATGTTCCAGCGCAACCTCGGCAGCGTCGGCATCGCCGCGCTGATCGGCCTGGGCGGCATCGCGCTCGCGTTCGCGCTGTCGGGCGGCGGCGGGATCCCGCTGATTGTCGCCATCGGCGTGCTCGCGGTCGCCGCGCTGATCGCCTTCGCCATCCTCGTGCGCGCGCCCACGCCCGAAGGCCGCAAGCTGCTGGACGAAATCGCCGGGCTCAAGCTCTACCTCGGCGTCGCCGAACGCGACGAACTCGCGCACCTGCAAGGGCCGGACGCGCCGCCGCCGCAGCTCGATGCCGAGCGCTACCAGTTCCTGCTGCCGTACGCGGTCGCGCTGGAAGTCGAGGAAGCGTGGACGCGCAAGTTCACCCTCGCGGTGGGCGCGGCCGCGGCCGCGACGGCCACCGCCGGCATGGCGTGGTATCGCGGCGTCGGCGGCGACAACCTGTCCAGCCTGACCAGCGCGATCGGCGGCAGCCTGAGCTCGCAGATCGCCTCCGCCTCGACCCCGCCGGGCAGTTCGTCCGGCGGCGGTGGCGGCGGTTTCTCCGGCGGCGGCGGCGGTGGCGGCGGCGGCGGCGGGCGCTGAGCTATCGCATCGCGCTAACGCGCGCATCGGCAGCATCGGCGTTCCCCGCTTCGGGAGAACGCCATGCATTACGTCGATGGTTTCGTGCTTGCGGTGCCGCAGGCCAGGCTCGCCGAATACCGCAGGATGGCGCCTGTCGTTGGCGACGATGAACCGGCGCATCCACTGCAGGTACACCCGCTCGGTGGACAGGCTGTAATGCTTCAACCGCAACTTGCGGCGAACTTCGTCGAACAAGCGTGGACGCGGCCCGGGCTGCTGGCCGGACGCGGCCCGGGCTGCTGGCCGCCTGTTATCGGCGCGGATTCGCTGCGATAAGACATATCGGGTGACGGATGCCGGATAGCGCAGGATCCTCGCGCTGCATCGCCGCACGGTGGATCAGACAAGTCCTTGATGTTCCGCAGGAAAACACCTTGACCGCCCCGACCGGCGGCGCGCACGATAAGTCTTATCGCCCCGAATAGGGGGCATATTTGTAGTTAGGCATAAGGGGGAGATTTGTGGCGCCTGAATTGATCTTTGGAGCCATCGTGGCGGCTGCCGTGGTTCTGGCCATAATTGCCAAGCTCCTGCCAAAGCGCCAGCCACCCTCGCCTGTCTTCAAGTGTTCGCGCTGTGGCATGGCCACCCGACACAACAATCGCACGGCGGAGGCGTGGCGCAATGGCAAGACCAAGTTCTTCTGCCAAGCCTGCCATGCCAAGTGGCTCCAGTCTCGTCCGCCGCAGGAGCGAGAGTCGTACACCCGGCACGGCACATCGGGCGGCAATTCCGGCTGCTTGGGTGTTGTAGTACTGTTTGCCTTGTTGCCGTTAGGCGGTTGGCTGCTCTGGGCTTATGCCTAACAATTCATTCAAGCCGACGCCACTTCGTGGCGCGGCTTAATTCAGGCGTTAGGCGCGCATGGTTGCTATCCATCAGTACGGAACCAACGGCGAACTCTTCGATATCGCGAACTTCCTCGCTGACGTCGATCGGTTTGCGCCACCAGACACCTGGCACATAACCATCGATCGGTGTATGGGTGAGCGCGCCCTAGAGATTGAGCAGATCACTGCTTCCGGCCTGTCAATGTCGGATGGAGAGTTTCGGTCTCTGTACCGCGGTATTTACCAAACAATTGATGGGCACTTCGTTGGTCTAGCTGGTGGGGAGCGCGTGTTTGAGCTGTTCGCGGTCGACTCGTCGTTCTGGGAGATAACTGGCTCCCCGGCGTTCGAGTCGCATATGCTCGCAACTTATGGGGCGTGGCAGCGCGCCTAACAATTCGTTCAAGCCGAACCTGCTGCGTGGCGGCTCTGGGCGCTATTCGCTACG
>JBGAHT010000051.1:0-20367 GCA_044226035.1 Thermomonas sp.
CATCCTGCTCAAGCGCGCCTATGCCGCGGCCGCGGCCGGCGACGGCACGCGCATCCTGGTCGACCGGCTGTGGCCGCGCGGCGTGAGCAGGCAGAAGGCCGCGCTCGACGACTGGATGAAGGACATCGCGCCGAGCACCGGGCTGCGTCAGTGGTTCGGCCACGAGCCTTCGCGCTGGGTGGAGTTCCAGCGCCGCTACAAGGCCGAGTTGCGCCAGCACGGCGCGGACCTTGATCGCCTGCGCGGCATCGCGGCGAAGGGCACGCTGACGCTGGTGTACGGCGCGCGCGACGAGGTGCACAACGACGCGGTGGTGCTGCGCGAGGTGCTGCTGCACGGGGAATGAGGCGCGGGGAATGAGGCGCGGGGAATGAGGCGCGGGGAATGAGGCGCGGGGTTGCGCGGCGTCCGCCTGGCGATCCATGCCGCATCCCGCGCTAACATGCGCCCATCGGCGCGTTCGCGCGGGGAGCATCGCGATGTCGGGGAATGCAGGAAGGAATGCGCGTGCGCTGGCGTTCGCGCTGGTCATGCTGTTCGCCAGCCCATTCGCGTGGGCGCAGCAGGTCGTGACCCTGCAGGTTGGCGGCAAGGACGTGCGCATCGAGGTTCCCGACGGCTACCTGCGCATGAGCGTCGCGCAACCACAGTTGTTCGAAGTCACCTCGGCGGCGATACCGCCCGGCAACCGGTTGCTGGAAGGCTTCGTTTCGGAAGCGGATGCGAAACGCATGCTGGCGGGCATGAGCGCGGAACAGGCCGGATACCAGGTGCAGGCATTGCGCAATGCCGAAGCGCTGACATTCAGCGACTCGGATTGGGAAACCCTGCGCCCGGCCATTGCCAGGAGCTTGCGGGAAACGGACATGAACACCGTTGCGCATGCGCTGTCCGACGGCAGCGCGGAACGCATGGGCGGCGCACTCGGCATGAAGGTCGGGCTGGAATTCGGCGACATCGGCAAGCCGCAGCTGTATCACGACGAAAAAGATTCGCTGCGGTTCGTGATGCTGGTCCCGGGCACGATATCGGTGGCCGGGGTGCAGAGGCAGCTTGCGATCGAATGCGCGGGCGCGGTACTGCCGCTGGGGGGAAAGGTTGTGTTCCTCTACGTCTACCGCAAGCACGAGGACGGGCAGGATTCCAGCGTTTCCCGCGCCACGCTCGACCAGTTCGTGGAACGCGCGCTCGCGCTCAACGACGCCGGCGCGCCCGCACCCGCCGCTTCGCCCTGACATCGCGTGGAGCGCGCATAATCGCGCCTCCCCACACCCCGGAGTCCGCCATGTCGCTGTCGATGTACCAGGCCTCGGTGCCGGTGTTCCTGCGCGCGCTCGGCAACCTGCGCGCGGTGCTGCAGAAGGGCGAGGCCTACGCCATCGACAAGGGCATCGAACCGGCGGTGCTGCTCAACTCGCGCCTGATCGCGGACATGTTCCCGCTGACCCGGCAGGTGCAGATCGCCACCGACATGGCCACGCGCGGCAGCGCGCGCCTGGCCGGCGCCGAGCCCGCGTCCTTCCCCGATACCGAGACCGACTTCGCCGGGCTGTACGCGCGCATCGACGGCGCCTGCGAGGTGGTGCGTGGTTACGCCGCCGCGCAGATCGACGGCAGCGAGGGCCGCGCCATCGACGTGCCGCGGCGCGGGCGCGACCCGCTGCGCATGGACGGGCAGTCCTACCTGTTCCACTTCCTGCTGCCGAACCTGTTCTTCCATGCCTCCATCGCCTACGCGATCCTGCGCGAGGCCGGGGTGGTGCTGGGCAAGGACGATTTCCTCGGCGCGGACTGAGGCCGCGGGCATGGACGCCGTCGAACGCCGGGCCCAGCGCCTGTTGCCGGGCATCCTCGCGGCCTTCATGTCCGCGTTCGTCGCCGCCGTGGTCACCTTCATCAATACCGGCTTCGACGCCGGCTATCCGCGCCGCTGGCTGCTGGCCTGGTGCCTCGCGCTGCCCGCGGCCATCGTCGCCGCCTACCTGTTCCGGCCGCTGGCGTGGCGGCTGGCGCGCGCGGCGGCGCGCAGGGTCGGCTAGGCCCGTCGTCGGCCAGCGAACCGCACATCCGCCGGTTCAGCTCCGCTGCCTAGAATGCGCGCCATGACCGCGTCCCGCGCCATCGCCGCCTTGCTGCTCTGCGCCCTCGCCGTGCCCGCGGCGCAGGCGCGCACCGTGTATCGCTGCGTGCGCGACGGCACGGTGAGCCTGTCGACCGCGCCGGAGCCGGGTTCGAAGTGCACGGCGAAGCACATCGACGACGACGCGGCCAAGCTGCCGAACCTGTGGGGCGAACTGGGCGTGATCCACGGCACGCTGTACGAACGCCAGCAGGACGGCAAGACGGTGTACGGCACGCGCAAGCTGCCGGGTTCGACCGTGGTCACGCGCTTCACCGTCGCCACGCCGCCGGGTTCGAGCGCGCACGCCGGGCTCGGCCATGTCGGCAAGCCGCGCATGGACCTGTATCCGGCCGAGTTCCGCGCCGCGGCGAAGGCGAACAAGGTGGACGAAGCCTTCGTCCGCGCGATCGCGCACGCCGAGAGCGGCTACGACCCCAAGGCGACCTCGCCCAAGGGCGCGCAGGGCGTGATGCAGCTGATGCCGGCGGTGGCGCGCGAGAACGGCGTCACCGATCCGTTCGCGTCCTCGCAATCGATCCGCGCCGGCGCGAAGCTGCTCGCAAGGCTGGTCGCGCGCTACCACGGCGATTACGCGCGCGCGGCCGCGGCCTACAACGCGGGCATCGGCGCGGTGGCGAAGTACGGCGGGGTGCCGCCGTACCGGGAGACGCTGGAGTACGTGGACAAGGTGACCGCGCTGCACGCGCGTTACCGCGCGGCGATGGGGCTGAAGCCGTTGCAGGTGGGGTTGAGGGCGGCGGAGTGAACGCGGATTCCAGCGTGCGCGTGGCGTGTCCGTATTGCGGCGAACGCATCTCCATCGCGATCGACGCCGGCGCCGATGCGCAGCGCTACATCGAGGATTGCGAAGTGTGCTGCCGGCCGATCGTGTTCGAGGTCTGGCGCGACGCCGCGGGCGACTGGGGCGTGGCCGCTTCGCGCGAGGATGATGCGTGAACACGCAAGATTTCCCTCTCCCCTTGTGGGAGAGGGTGCCCGAAGGGCGGGAGAGGGGTCAGGCGCCAGATTCCAGAAAATGCATGATTTCGTCCAGAACGTGATCAAGTTTGGACAAAACCGCATCATTCCAGAACCGAATGACGGTAAACCCTTGTAATTCGAACCACTTGGTTCGTGCGTCGTCTCGTCCGATGGATTCCAGATGTTGTGATCCGTCGACCTCGACAATCAATCGTCGCTCGAAGCAAACGAAATCGACGATGTAATCCCCGAGCGGTTGTTGGCGCCTGAACTTGAACCCGCGGAGTCGCGCGGCACGCAAATTCCACCACAAGCGCGCTTCCGATTCGGTAGAGGTGCGACGCATCCGCCTGGCGAACGGGAGCAGTTGGTGCGGCATTGAACGATGTTGCCCATGCCTGCCGCGAAGCGTGATCGGACGATTCCGAAAACAGGATGCGGCTCTGCCGCAGAAATGCCCCTCTCCCGCCCTTCGGGCACCCTCTCCCGTGAAGGGAGAGGGAAGAGCGTCACGCTCACGGCAACCTGCGGGTGATGCTTACGTCGATGCCGTCCGCTTCTCCACCACCGCGGTCGCGCCGAGGTCGGCGGTGACGTTGCCGATGGTCGAGAACACGTCCGGAATCGTGTCCACCGCAAGCAGCAGGCCCAGCGGTTCGATCGGCAGGCCCAGCGCCTGCGCGACCGGCACGTTCGTCGCCATGAAGCTGACCTGTCCCGGCAATCCCACCGAACCCATGCTCACCACCACCGTCAGCGGCACCACCGCCAGCATGTGCCAGGTCGAGATCTCGATGCCCGAGGCCCAGGCGATGAACGCGCTGGCGACCACGTACTGCACCGGGCTGGTGATGCGGAACAGCGAGGCCGCCATCGGCAGCACCAGCGAACTGGTCTCGTCGCGGTAGCCCAGCCGCGTGTGCGCGCATTCCAGCATCACCGGCAGCGAGGCCAGCGAGGACTGCGTGCTCGCGGCGATGCCCTGCGCCGGGGCGATGCCGCTGGCGAAGTGGCGCAGCTTCTCGCCGCCGAAGACGATCGCGACGACGTACACCAGCAGCGTCACCAGCAGGTAGATGCCGCTCTGCAGCGCGATGTAGGCGCCGAGCGCGCCGATCAGGTCGAAGCCGACCTTCGCGGTCACCGCCAGCACCAGCGCGAACACGCCCAGCGGCGCCGCCCACAGCACCCAGCGCACGACCACGATCATCGCCTCGCTGATGCCCTGCAGCAGGCCGAGGATCTGCGCGCGGCGCTCGCCATCGATCTTCGGCAGGGCGAAGCCGAGGAACAGCGCGAACACCACCAGCGGCAGCATCGCGCCCTGCGCGGCGGCGGCGATGGCGTTCGTCGGGATGATGTTCGCAAGCCAGTCGGCGGGGCCGGGCGGCACGGTCGTGGCGGCGGTGGACGCGGTCAGCGCGCCGCGCATCGCGTCCGCGGTGGCGGCGTCGCGCGGCAGCAGCGAGAGCAGGAACGGCGCGAGCAGGGCGGCGATGGTCGCGGCCAGCGCGAGCAGGATCAGGAAGGTCGCGATCGCCACGCGCGCGGTGCGCCCGGACGCGGCGGCGTTGCGCGCGCTGTTCACGCCCAGCACCACCAGCGCGAACACCAGCGGCACCACCGTCATCTGCAGCGCGGACAGCCACAGCTTGCCGATGGGCTGCGCGATGGCGGCGGCGGTCGCGGCCGCGTTCGGTTCCCACCATGCCAGCGCGAGCCCGAGGATCGCGCCCGCGGCCAGTCCCGCCAGTACCCGTTGCGTGGTGGTCATGCGCGGCTCCGGCGCTGGTCAGTGGGAAGTGGTATCGCCGAGGACAGGCAGGTGCCAGGCCGTGCGCAGGCGCGCGTATTCGGCCTGCGGCAGCAGCACGAAGGCCGGGTGCGCGTCCTCGCGCAGCCACGCGAGCAGGCCGCGCAACGCGTCTTCCGGCATCGAGGTGCAACCGGCGGTCGGCATGTCGATTCCGCGCTGCACGTGGGCGAAGATGCAGCTGCCGCCCTGCGGCGTCGCCTGCGCGTTGTGTTCGATCACGAAACCGACCTCGTACAGGTCGTCGGGCTTGGGCTGCAGGTCGCGGCGCATCGGTTCGCTGGCGCGGTCCAGGCCCGGCGCCTTCGCCAGGCTGCGGTCGACGATGCGGTTGTACAGCGGCGAATCGGGCACGTCGATGCACCAGTCGTTGGCCTGCATCGGCTTGTAGGCCAGCCCGGTGGAAAGCTCCGGCGCATAGCCGAACGCGGGACCGATGGCGAACACGCCGGCGGGCGCGCGGCCGTCGCCTTCGCGCTTCACCGGGCCGGCGTCCTGGTCGCGCGCGTCGTGCAGCCCCAGGCCCCAGCCGGCGCCGCTGCGGCCGACGTTCACCGCGAATCCGGGCGCGGTTTCGCGCCAGCCCGCGCCGTCGCGTTCGAACGCGCGCAGGGTGCCGGTCGGCGCATCCCAGTCCGCGGTCGTGACCACGATCAGTTGCCGCGCGTTGTCCCAGGGCTGCGCGCGCGACGCGGCGACCGTGGCGCAGGCCGCGAGCAGCGGCAGCAGGGCGGCGAAGGCGAAGCGGAGTGCGTTCATGCGCTGATGTTAATGGATATGCCTTGGCCGAGCCCGCGCTCAATGCGCGCCGGCCGGCAGCGGCGCCAGCGGATGCACGATCGCCGTCATGCGGTCGATGTAGTCGTGGCCGGCATCGAACTGCAACGGCAGCAGCGGCGTCATCGACACGCCGTTGAGCGGAATGCGCCGCAGCGCGCCGCCATCGCGCACGCTCACGCCCTGCACGTCGTGGATCACCCAGGGCTCGCCGTGTTCGAATCCGACCACCATCAGCACGTGGCCGGGGATGTAGACGAGGTCGCCGGCCCGCAGCGCCGCGACCGCGCGCATGCGTGCCTCGCGCGATGCCGTGGCGTCGAAGGATTGGTGTTCGAACGCCGGGCTTTTCGCCTGGTCGCCGGTATTGCGCGGCATGCGCACGCCGAACGTGGCGAACACGTCGGACAGGAAGCCGCTGCAATCGCGGCCGGCGTAGTCGTGGCCCCAGCCGTAGCGTTCGCCCAGCAGCTTGAACGCCTGCCGCAGCAGGTTCGCGCGGCTGAGCGGCAGGTCGCCGACACGCGCGTCCTGTCCACGCGGGATCAGGGCGGGAGCCAGCTGCAGCCGACCGTTCGCATCGCGCGTCGGCAGCTGCACCACCCACGACGCGTAGGGCGCCTGCCCGGAGACCGGTCGATCGCGCGGCCAGTCGGCGAGCAGCGGCAAATGCACACCGATGTCCAGCGGCAGTTGCGACAGCGCCGGGCGCGATGGATCGAACGCGGTGCGAACGCCGCTGCCGGTGACCACCAGCTGCGGTTGTCGTTCGGCATAGCCGAGTACTCCGTCGCGTGAGTCGCCCGCAAGCGCATCGGTCTCGATCCATGCCGCGTAGTTCGGCGCGACCACGAAACTCCAGCGGCCATCGTGGCTGTCGTGGAGCACCGCCACCGGCGTGCCGGGGAACAGCGCGCTTTCCTGGAAGCGATCAATGTCGGTATCCCCCGGTTTGGAGAACACGCGTTGCCTTGTTGGGAACGTACGCAGCGCAGCGCGATGGACGACCAGTGCGAAGTTCACCGGCACGCGATCCGGAATCGCGTCCAGCGCCAGCGATTCCCGCAGTGATGCGAGTTCGCCCGCAGTCAGCGCATGGCCGTCTTCGGCATACAGCGCGCGCGTCGGCGGCGCGGAGAGCTTTTCGATCCATGCGCGTACCGCATCGCGATCCAGCGCGGCGGGCAGGGCGGCGAGGTCGTGCCAGCTCGGTTCCAGCCGCGGCAGCGCGGCATTGCGTGCAGCGATGGCCTCGGCGTCGAGCACGACGCGTTCGGCGTCGGGCAGTTTCGCGATCCAGTAGCCGGCCTCGAGCTGCGCCGGCGCGACCGGCAGCGCATCGCCGGCGGACGCCGTTCCCGCCGCGAGCGAGGCGGCGAACAACAAGGTCGCGAGCAGCGCGCGCAGCCTCGCGCCAGGCTTTCGATGCCCGTTCGTGATGAGGAGGGCTTGGCGAAGCCGCAGGCTGGGCAAACCCATCATGCCGTTCGTGGTGAGGAGGGCTTGGCGAAGCCGCAGGCTGAGCAAGCCCGTCTCGAACCACGCTCCAACCACCCTTCGAGACGCCGGGCTCGGCCTGCGGCCTCGACCCCGGCTCCTCAGGGCGAACGGAATCGATCCAGAACCGTCACGCGATCTCCAGGGAATTTCGGATGGAGACACTGCCCTGCATTCCAGTGGAAAGCCGCAGCATACTATCCGTGTTCCGCCATCCGGGAATCCGCATGCGCCTCGCCCTGGTTCCGCTGCTCGCGTTCGCCGCCACCGCCTGCGCGGCGACGCCGGCGAACACCTCGACCGCCGCGCCGGCGAAGCCGGCCGTGCAGGTCTCGACGGCGACCACGGCGCAGCAGGCCGGCCTGGTCGACGTGGCCACGCTCGCGCCGGATATCCGCATGGAAATGCGCTACGCCGGCAGCGACAACTTCACCGGCGCGGTCGTGCCCGGCTACGAAGCGAAGAAGTGCCTGTTGCTGGAACCGGTGGCGAAGGCGCTGGCGCAGGTGCAGGCCGACCTGCGTTCGCAGGGCCTGTCGCTGGACATCTTCGACTGCTATCGCCCGGTGCGCGCGGTGCACGCCTTCGTCGCCTGGGCGCACGACCTGTCCGACCAGCGCACGAAAGCAGAGCACTATCCCGACGTCGACAAGTCCGCTTTGCTCGGGCCCTACATCGCAGAAACCTCGGGCCACAGCCGCGGCGCGACCGTCGACCTTGGCCTGTTGCGTTGCGACGCCGGCGCCTGCGCGCCGCTGGACATGGGCGCGGACTTCGACCTGTTCGATCCGCGCGCCAACACCGATTCGCCCGCGATCACCGCGGCGCAGCGCGCGAATCGCCAGTTGTTGCTCGATGCGATGAGGAAGCGCGGCTTCGCCAACTATCCGCTGGAATGGTGGCACTTCACCTTCAAGCCGGAACCGACCCCGACCACCGCCTACGACGTGCCGGTACGATGAGCATCCGGCGGGTCGGCTTCGACGCCGACGACACCCTGTGGAAAAGCGAGGACTACTACCGCGACGCGCAGGTGCAGTTCGAGCGCATCGTCGCCGGCTACGTGGACCTGGGCGATGTCGGCGACCGCCTGTACGCGGTCGAGAAGCGCAACCTGGCGCTGTTCGGCTACGGCGTGAAGGGCATGACCCTGTCGATGCTGGAA
Organism: Thermomonas sp.; assembly: GCA_044226035.1. GTDB lineage: Bacteria > Pseudomonadota > Gammaproteobacteria > Xanthomonadales > Xanthomonadaceae > Pseudoluteimonas. Next base: position 8,356 of record JBGAHT010000051.1, read on the forward strand.
GCGGCCGTGGCGATCACCGACGCGCGCATCAGCGCCGCCGACCTGCACCGCATCGTCGAACTGGGCAAGGACCTGCTGCGGCATCCGGTGGAGCTGATCCCCGGCATCCGCGAGGCGGTGGCGGAGATCGCCACCGAGTTCCCGGTGGTGCTGGTGACCAAGGGCGACCTGTTCCACCAGGAAGCGAAGGTGCGCGAATCCGGGCTCGCCGACGCGTTCGGCCGCATCGAGATCGTGAGCGAAAAGGACGCGGGCACCTATGCGCGCCTGTTCCGCGAATTCGAGGTGCGGCCGCAGGAATTCCTGATGATCGGGAATTCGCTGCGTTCGGACATCGCGCCGGTGCTCGCGCTCGGCGGCTGGGGCGTGCACATGCCCTATCACGTGACCTGGGCGCACGAGCAGGAAGCCTGCGAGGTCGCGGATCCCTCGCGCATGCGCGAAGTCGCCGAAGCATCCGAATTGCCGGGCGCGGTGCGCGCGCTGGCCGCCGCGGCTCAGTCCTCGTTCACCTCGCCGAACGCGCGCTGATCGCGCGGCGCGGGATTCTTCGCCGGTTCATCGCCGCCACGCGACTCTGGCGGTGTCCCCGACGGGACATCCACACACGAGAACGAGGTGCGCCATGAAGGCCGCGAACATCCTTTCCCGCTTGCTTGCGCCATCCGTGCTGGCCCTTGCGCTGGGCGCGGGCTTTTCCGCGCCGGTCGCGCCGGCGCAGGCGCAGGACGACCTGGCCCGCGTGCTGGTGGACATCGCCGACGTGGTGTTCCGTGCCGGCGTGCCGTACTACCGCTACGGCGATTACGGCCGCTACGACCGCCTGGTCGTGCAGCGCGACCGCTACGGCCGGCCGGTGTACTACCGCTACATGCCGGTCGCCTACGGCGCCGGCTACCGCCGCGACGACGACCGCTATTACCGCGACGTCGATTGCAACAAGCACGGCAAGTGCAAGGTCACCTACTACGACAGCCGTTACGACCGGCGCCACGACGATCGCGGGTGGGACGGCCATCGCTGGCACGACCACGACCACGACGACGATTGATGCGCGCCCGCGCGCATTCGATAACCGTTGAATGAACGGCGCCCACGGGCGCCGTTCTTTTCCGCGAACCCGCGCATCGGCGCGCGCGGTCGCGGTGTAAGCTCGCGCCATTCCCCAGGGAGCCAACGCCATGCGCCTGCCGATGTCCTGCCTGCTCGCCGCCATGTTCGCCGTCGTCGCGCCTTCGGCGCATGCCACCGGCCCGGTCGATTGCAAGCTGCACTTCAGCATGTCCGGCTGGTCCGCGTTCTACAAGACGCTGTCGGGCTCGGGCACGGTCAGCTGCGACAACGGCCAGCGCATGGCGGTGTCGATCCGCAGCAAGGGCGGCGGCCTGACCTTCGGCAAGACCCGCATCGAGAACGGCGTCGGCGAATTCTCCGGCGTGCGCGACATCCACGACGTGCTCGGCCATTACGCCGCCGCGGAGGCGCACGCGGGCGCCGGCAAGTCCGCGCACGCGCAGGTGGTGACCAAGGGCGACATCTCGCTGGCGCTGTCGGGCAAGGGCGAGGGCTGGGACCTCGGCATTGCCTTCGGCAACTTCATTATCAGCGCGCGCTGAAACCGCGCGCCGCCGGGCGGTTCAGCCCGCGGCGACCTGTTCGCGCGGAACGCGCACCGCGCCTTCCATCAGCACGCGCGCCGAGCGCGACATCACCGCCTTGGTCGCGAGCCACTGCCCGCCGGCCTGCTTCACCTCCGCGCCGACGCGCAGGGTGCCGGAGGGGTGGCCGAAACGCACCACATCGCGCGTGCCGCCGCCCGCGGCCGCGTTGACCAGCGTGCCGGGCACCGCCGCCGCCGTCGCGATCGCGACCGAAGCGGTGCCCATCATCGCGTGGTGCAGCTTGCCCATCGAAATCGCGCGCGCGAGCAGGTCGATGTCGGCGGCGCGCACCGGCTTGCCGCTGGACGATAGGTAATCCTTCGCCGGCGCGACGAAGGCGACCTTCGGCGTCAGCGGGCGGCGCGCCGCTTCGGCGACGTCGCCGATCAGGCCCATGCGCAGCGCGCCGGCGGCGCGGATCGCCTCCAGCTTGGCCAGCAGCGCCGGATCCTCGTTGATCGCCGGCTGCAGTTCGGTCCCGTCCAGGCCGAGCGCGGCCGCTTCGATGAACACCACCGGCACGCCGGAATTGATCAGCGTGGCGCGCAGCGTGCCGACGCCGGGCACGTCGAGGTCGTCGACGAGGTTTCCGGTCGGGAACATCATGCCGCCGTCCTCCCCCTCGTCGGCGGGATCGAGGAATTCGAGCGCGATCTCGGCGGCGGGGAAGGTCACGCCATCGAGCTCGAAGTCGCCGGTTTCCCGCACCTCGCCGTTCGCCATCGGCACGTGCGCGACGATGGTCTTGCCGATGTTCGCCTGCCAGATGCGCACCGTGCAGGTGCCCTCGCGCGGCACGCGCGCGGAGTCGAGGAAGCCGTTGGCGATCGCGAACGGCCCCACCGCCGAGGACAGGTTGCCGCAGTTGCCGCTCCAGTCGATGAAGTCGCCGTCGATCGGCACCTGTCCGTACAGGTAGTCGACGTCGTGGCCCGGCACCGACGGCGGCGAAATGATCACCACCTTGCTGGTGCTCGAGGTCGCGCCGCCCATGCCGTCGGTGTGCTTGCCGTAGGGATCGGGCGAGCCGATCACGCGCAGCAGCAGCGCGTCGCGCGCCTTGCCCGGCGCCTGCGCGAAATCCGGCAAATCCTGCAAACGGAAGAACACGCCCTTGGACGTGCCGCCGCGCATGTAGGTGGCGGGGATGCGCAGTTGCGGTGCGAACGTGGTCATGTCATGGCTTCTGCTGTTCCCTCTCCCCTTGTGGGAGAGGGTGCCCGAAGGGCGGGAGAGGGGTCAGGGGCCTTGGTTCGCCGCGAGGAAGTCCTGGGCGAAGCGCTGCAGCACGCCGCCGGCTTCGTAGATGGCGACTTCCTCGTCCGAATCCAGCCGGCACAGCACCGGCACCTCGACGAGGCCGCCGTCGCGGCGATGGATCACCAGCGTCAGCATCGCGCCCGGCGCCGGCGTGCCGGCCACGTCGAAGGTTTCGCTGCCGTCGATGCCGAGCGTATTGCGGTTCACGCCCATCTGGAACTGCAGCGGCAGCACGCCCATGCCGATCAGGTTGGTGCGGTGGATGCGCTCGAAGCCCTCGGCCGCGATCGCCTCCACGCCGGCCAGGCGCACGCCCTTCGCCGCCCAGTCGCGCGAGGAACCCTGGCCGTAATCCGCGCCGGCGATGATGATCAGCGGCTGCTTGCGCTGCATGTAGGTTTCGATCGCCTCCCACATGCGCATGTGCTCGCCTTCGGGCTCCACCCGCGCCAGCGAACCCTGCTTCACGTTGCCCGCGTCGTCGCGCACCATCTCGTTGAGCAGCTTGGGGTTGGCGAAGGTCGCGCGCTGCGCGGTCAGGTGGTCGCCGCGATGCGTCGCGTAGGAATTGAAGTCCTCCTCCGGCAGGCCCATCTTCGCCAGGTATTCGCCGGCGGCGCTGCTGGCGAGGATCGCGTTCGACGGCGAAAGGTGGTCCGTGGTGATGTTGTCGCCGAGCACCGCCAGCGGGCGCATGCCGCGCAGCGTGCGTTCGCCGGCCAGCGCGCCTTCCCAGTACGGCGGGCGGCGGATGTAGGTGCTCATCCCGCGCCAGTCGTACAGCGGGTCGGCGCCGCCGCCGTGCTCGACGCGCACGTCGAACATCGGCGCGTACACCTTGCGGAACTGTTCGGGCTTGACGCTGGCCTTCACCACCGCGTCGATCTCGGCGTCGCTGGGCCACAGGTCCTTCAGCCGCACTTCGTTGCCGTCGGCGTCATGGCCGAGCACGTCCTTCTCGATGTCGAAGCGCACCGTGCCGGCGATGGCGTAGGCGATCACCAGCGGCGGCGAGGCGAGGAAGGCCTGCTTCGCGTAGGGATGGATGCGGCCGTCGAAGTTGCGGTTGCCGCTCAGCACCGCCACCGCGTACAGGTCGCGGTCGATGATTTCCTGCTGGATCGCCGGATCGAGCGCGCCGCTCATGCCGTTGCAGGTGGTGCAGGCGAAACCGACGATGCCGAAGCCGAGCTTTTCCAGTTCCGGCAGCAGCTTCGCTTCCTCCAGGTACAACTGCACCGCCTTGCTGCCCGGTGCCAGCGAGGACTTCACCCACGGCTTGCGGGCCAGACCCTTCGCGTTCGCGTTGCGCGCCAGCAGCGCGGCGGCGATCACGTTGCGCGGGTTGCTGGTGTTGGTGCAGCTGGTGATCGCGGCGATGATCACCGCGCCGTCGGGCATCAGGCCGGCCATTTCCTCGGCCTTGCCGCGTTCGAGCTTGGCTTCGTCGGCGATGCCGCGTGCGGCCAGTTCGCTCACCGGCAGGCGCCGGTGCGGATTCGACGGGCCGGCCATGTTGCGCACCACGCTCGACAGGTCGAAATGCAGCGTGCGCTCGTACTGCGCGTCGGCGAGATCGTCGGCCCACAAACCGGCGGCCCTGGCGTAGGTTTCGACCAGCGCCACCTGTTCGTCGCTGCGGCCGGTCAGGCGCAGGTAGTCCAGCGTGTTGCCGTCGATGAAGAACATCGCCGCGGTCGCGCCGTATTCGGGCGCCATGTTGGAAATCGTCGCGCGATCACCAATCGTCAGCGCGGCGGCGCCTTCGCCGCGGAACTCCAGGTAGGCGCCGACCACCTTTTCCTTGCGCAGGAATTCGGTCAGCGCGAGCACGATGTCGGTGGCGGTGATGCCCGGTTGCGGCTTGCCGGTCAGTTCCACGCCGACCATGTCCGGCGTGCGCATCCACGAGGCGCGGCCGAGCATCACGTTCTCGGCTTCCAGTCCGCCCACGCCGACCGCGATCACGCCCAGCGCGTCCACGTGCGGGGTGTGCGAATCGGTGCCGACGCAGGTGTCGGGGAAGGCGACGCCGTCCTGCACGTAGACCACCGGCGACATCTTCTCCAGGTTGATCTGGTGCATGATCCCGTTGCCCGCCGGGATCACGTCGACGTTGGCGAACGCGCGCCGGGTCCACTCGATGAAGTGGAAGCGGTCCTCGTTGCGGCGGTCCTCGATCGCACGGTTCCTGGCGAACGCATCCGGATCGTCGCCGCCGCATTCCACCGCCAGCGAGTGGTCCACGATCAGCTGCACCGGCACCACCGGGTTCACCTGCGCCGGATCGCCGCCTTGCGCGGCGATGGCGTCGCGCAGGCCGGCCAGGTCGACCAGCGCGGTTTGGCCGAGGATGTCGTGGCAGACCACGCGCGCCGGGAACCACGGGAAATCGAGGTCGCGGCGGCGTTCGATCAATTGCGCGAGGTAGGCATCGCGCAGCGCCGGGTCGGCGCGGCGCACGATGTTCTCGGCGTGCACGCGCGCGGTGTAGGGCAGGCCGGCCCAGGCGCCGGGCGCGAGCGCCTCGACCGCGGCGCGGGCGTCGTACCAGTCGAGCTTGGTGCCGGGGAGCGGCTTGCGGTATTGGGTCGTCATCCGCCGATTTTACGCCTTTGCCGGCGGGTAAAATGACGGCATGCCCGCGGTTTCCCCTGCAATCGCCGCCAACGCGTTGCGCCTGTCCGTCGCCCCGATGATGGACTGGACGGATTCGCATTGCCGCGCGTTCCACCGCGTGCTGGCGCCGCACGCGCGGCTGTACAGCGAAATGGTGCACGCGAACGCGGTGATCCACGGCGACCGCGCGAAGCTGCTGGCGATGGATGCGTCCGAACACCCGGTGGCCCTGCAGCTCGGCGGCAGCGAACCGGCACTGCTGGCGCAGGCGGCGCGAATCGGTGCCGAGGCCGGTTTCGACGAGGTCAACCTCAATTGCGGCTGTCCCTCCGACCGGGTGCAGGCCGGGCGTTTCGGCGCCTGCCTGATGCGCGAGCCGGCGCTGGTGGCCGACAGCGTGGCGGCGATGATCGAGGCCGCGCCAGGCATCCCGGTCACGGTGAAATGCCGGCTCGGCGTCGACGACGACCACGACTGGGATCGTTTCCTCGCCTTCGTCGATGCGATCGCCGATGCCGGTTGCCGCATGTTCATCGTGCACGCGCGCAACGCCTGGCTGCAGGGCCTGTCGCCGAAGGAGAACCGCGAAGTGCCGCCGCTGCGCTACGACTGGGCGTATCGCCTGAAAGCCGAACGCCCCGGATTGCAGGTCGTGGTCAACGGCGGCATCGCCGACGGCGGCGAAGCGGGCGCGCACCTCGAACACGTCGATGGCGCGATGCTCGGCCGCGCCGCCTACCACACGCCCTACCTGCTGCACGAACTCGACGTGGCGTGGTTCGGCGGCGACCTGCGATCGCGCGCGGAGTCGCTGCGCGCTTACCGGCCCTACGTCGAGGCGCAGCTCGGGCGCGGCGTGCAGCTCAAGCACATCGCCAGGCACGTGCTCGGCCTGTTCGCCGGGCAGCCGGGCGGACGCGCGTTCCGGCAGGTGCTGAGCGAAGGCGCGCACAAGCCGGGCGCCGACTGGTCGCTGCTTGAACGCGCGCTGGCGCTGACCGAGCGACGCGAGGCCGCGGCATGATCACCCGCGACCCCGACGCGTTCTTCGCCTACGCGCGCGGGCTCGCCACGGACTTCGGCCCGGCCACCGCGCGCGCCGCGTTCCTGGTGGCGCCGGACGGTTTCCGCCTGGCCGAGCAGTCCGCGCGCGACAACGCCTACATGGCCGATGCGATGGCCTTCGATGCGCAGCGCGCGTCGATGCAGCACCGCGAGCTGCAGCGCGCGATCTCGAACGCGCTGCCCACGGTCTGCTTCGCCGGCGATCCGGCCACGCCGGACGCGGTGTTCCCCAACAACGTGTTAGCGACCGCCGCGGGGCGGTACATCGTCGGCCGCATGCGCCATGAAGTGCGGCAGCGCGAAGCGGCGCGCGAGGACATCCGCGGCTTCTTCGCCGGCGTGCTCGATTACGCCGAGATCGACCTCTCGACCCAGCCGCATCCGTGCGAGCTCACCGGCGCGCTGGTGATCGACCGCGCGCGCGGGCTCGGCTATTGCGGCCTGTCCGAACGCTGCGACGCCGAGGGCGCACGCCTGATGCACGAGGCCTTCGGCCTGCGCGCGACCCTGCTGTTCGACCTGGCGCCGGGCGAATACCACGCGAACGTGGTGCTGGCGGTGCTGGCCGGGCGCGCGGCGGTGGTGTGCCCGCGCGGTTTCGCCGATCCGCAGATTCCGGCCGCCATCGCCGCGTTCCACGCGCCGCACGCCGTGCTCTGTAGCGACGCCGAGCACGCGGCCTTCGCCGGCAACTGCATCGCGCTGTCCGGCGACGCGGTCTGGATGAGCGCGAACGCCGACGCGGCGCTGTCGCCGGCGCACCGCGCGCGGCTGGCGGCGGCGGGTTTCCGGGTCGAATCGGTGGCGCTGGACGCGATCGAGGCCGGCGGCGGTTCGCTGCGCTGCTGCATCGGCGAGATATTCTGAAATCGCGGAAAACCGCCGAATTAAGGACGGATTCACCGCCTCGTTCCGAGAATGCATGCCACGTCGGCCTTCCGCCGGCATGCGCAGCCGCCTGATTTGCAGCCATGAACCGCCATTCCGCCACCATCGCGCTCGTCCTGCCGCTGGCCCTGGGCCTGGCGGCGAACGCGTGGGCGGGCCCGCGCGGCGGGCAGGGCGGCAACGGCCCCCGATCGGCGCAGCAGCAGCAGGGGGCGCCCTTCGCCGGCCCGCAGCACGGCCAGGGCCACGACGATCTGTCCGACAGCGTGCGCCGGGTCGAACGCGATACCCGCGGCCGCGTGCTCAGCGCCGAGCGGGTGCCGTACGATGGCCGCGACGTCAATCGCATCAAGGTGGTGGACCAGTCCGGCCGCGTGCGCGTGATCATGGACGATCCCGACCAGAAGCCGTCCCCGTCGGCGCCTGCACGCGACGACGACAACTGACGCATCATCCTGATGCTGCCGGCCGCATTGCGGCCAACCTTTCCCGGAGTCCTGCATGCGTATCCTGCTCGTCGAAGACGAAGCCCCGCTGCGCGAAACCCTGGCCGCGCGCCTCAAGCGCGAAGGCTATGCGGTGGATGCCGCGCAGGACGGCGAGGAAGGCCTGTACATGGGCCGCGAGGTCCCGTTCGATGTCGGCATCATCGACCTCGGCCTGCCGAAGATGTCCGGCATGGACCTGATCAAGGCGTTGCGCGACGAGGGCAGGAAGTTCCCGGTGCTGATCCTCACCGCGCGTTCGAGCTGGCAGGACAAGGTCGACGGCCTCAAGCAGGGCGCCGACGATTACCTGGTCAAGCCGTTCCACGTCGAGGAATTGCTGGCGCGCATCCACGCGCTGGTGCGCCGCGCCGCGGGCTGGAGCAAGCCGACGCTGGAATGCGGCCCGGTGATGCTCGACCTCGCCGCGCAGACGGTGAGCGTCAACGGCAGCAACGTCGACCTGACCAGCTACGAATACAAGGTGCTCGAGTACCTGATGATGCACGCCGGCGAGCTGGTCTCGAAGGCCGACCTCACCGAGCACATCTACCAGCAGGACTTCGACCGCGATTCCAACGTGCTCGAGGTCTTCATCGGCCGCCTGCGCAAGAAGCTCGATCCGGACGGCGCGCTGAAGCCGATCGAGACCGTGCGCGGACGCGGCTACCGCTTCGCCATCCCGCGCACGGGCGAGGGCTGACCGGCCGCACGCGCGGACCGGGGAAGCGATGGCGGCGCGCGAGCCCTTCCTCGGCTGGCGCCCGCGTTCCCTGCAGAGCCGGCAGCTGCTGGCCGCGAGCCTGGGCCTGCTGGCCTTCCTCGCCATCACCGGCTACGCGCTGGATCGCGCCTTCATCGACGTCGCCGGGCAGGGCCTGCACGACAGGCTCAAGAACTACGCCTACGGCTACCTCACCGGCATCGAATTCGCGCGCGACGGCACCCTGATCCCGCCGGAAGCCTCGCCCGACGGCCGCTTCGACCAACCCGGCGGCGGCCTCTATGTCGACGTGGAACTGCCGAACGGGCGCTGGCGGTCCGCGTCCTCCACCGGGCAGACGTTGCCCAGCGGCGAAGTGCTCGGCCCCCTGCAGGAACGCCAGGACGGCCCGCTGCCGATGACGCGCAGCGACGGCACCCGCGGCGCGGTCTACCGCTACGGCATCGGCGTGGTCTGGGCCCCGGGCGACGACCCCAGGGCCGAGTTCCCGTACACGATCTACGTGATGGAGGACGCCGGCACGCTGCCGCGGCAGGTGCGGGTGTTCCGCCAGGCGTTGTGGGGCTACCTCGGCATCGCCGCGCTGCTGCTGTTGCTGCTGCAGGCGCTGATCCTGCGCTGGAGCCTGCGCCCGCTGCGGCGCGTGGTGGTCGAACTCGAGCGCGTGCAGCGCGGCCAGCTCGCGCGCATGAGCGAACGCCACCCGCGCGAACTCGCGCCGCTCACCGACAGCATCAACGCGCTGGTCGACAGCGAACGCGAACACCTCGAACGCCAGCGCAACACGCTCGCCGACCTCGCCCACAGCCTGAAGACGCCGCTGGCGGTGCTGCGCACGCGCCTGGACAGCGGCGCGCCGGAAGGCGAACTGCGCGAGGAAGTCGACCTGCAGCTGCGGCGCATGAACGACCTCGTCGGCTACCAGCTCTCGCGCGCGGCCTCGGGCGGACATGCGCTGTTCGCCGCGCCGGTGGAAATCCAACCCTATGCCGAGCAGATCGTGCAGGGGCTGGAGAAGATCTACGCCGCGCGCAAGGTGTTGTGCGAGTTCGAGATCGCGCCCGACGCGCGCTTCCACGGCGAACCGGGCGACCTGCAGGAACTGCTCGGCAACCTGCTCGAGAACGCGTTCAAGTGGGCGAAGTCGCGGGTGATGCTCACCGCGCTGGTCGGCGAAAGCGAGCCGCGGCGCCGCGCGGGCCTGGTGCTGCGGGTCGAGGACGACGGTCCCGGCATCCCGCCCGACCGCATCGCCGCGGTGCTGCAGCGCGGCGTGCGCGGCGACGAACGCGTGCAGGGCCACGGCATCGGCCTGGCCATCGTGCAGGACATCGTGCAGGGTTATCGCGGCACGCTCGAGGTCGGCGCGTCGTCCGAACTCGGCGGCGCGAGCTTCACCGCGAGGTTCCCGCCGGGCCTTTGATTTTCGCTCCCTCCCTTTCGCCGAAGGCGAAGGGGAGGGCTGGGGAGGGGTGAATCATCCAACCCCCTCCCGACCTCCCCCTTGCGCTGCGCGCAAAGGGGAGGAGGTCAAAACGGCGCCGCCCCGTAGAACCGCTCCAGGTGCGCCGCCACCTCCGGCATCGCGCGGCGCAGCGTGCGCGGGTCGCTGAAGTGGTATTCGCTGCACACCGCGAAGAACTCCTCCGGCGATTCGGCGGCGTAGTCGTCGATGGCGACGCGGCGGCCGGCGTCGACGCGTTCGCACAATGCGTCGTAGGCGCGCTGGAAGTCGCTTGCCCAGCGTTTCTGCCAGTCGCGCGGCAATGGCGGGGTGCCGTCCATCGCGCCGTCGAGCGCGTCGAGCTTGTGCGCCATTTCGTGCACGGCGACGCAGAAGCCGTCGCGCGGCGCGGCGAGGTCGGCTTCGACATCGGCCCAGGACAGCACCAGCGGGCCATGTTCCCAGGCCTCGCCGATCAGTTCGTCCTCTCCCTCGTGCAGCACGCCGGCGGCGTCGATGTGGCTGCGATGGGCGCGGAACGCATCCGGGTACACCAGCAGTTGCGACCAGCCATGCAGGCCTTCGGCGCCGAATTCCAGCAAGGGCAGGCAGCACAGCGCGGCCAGCAGCAGGCGGTCGCGGTCGTCGAGCTGCAGCCCGGCGAGCGGGGTGATCGCCTTGCGCCGCAGGAACAGCGCGGCGAGTCCGCGCAGGCGCGCCTCGCGTTCGGGCGCGAGCGCCTCGATCCAGCGCACGCGCGCGCGCACGGATTGCCAGTCGGGTTCGGGAATGTCGACCGGCGCGCGCCGGAACGGATCCAGCAGCCGGCGGAACAGCGATCCGGTCAGCGGAACATGCCGGGCAGGAAGCTGTGCCAGCGCGGCACGCGCGGCACGCCGCCGGCATCGTCGCCGCCGCCACCGCCGGTGGTGTGGGCCGTGGTCGCCGCCGGGCGGGCCTTGTGCACGGCGCTCGCGGAGCGCTTGGCCGTGGCCGGCGCGGGGCTCGGCACGGTGATCACGCTGTCGCGGCAATCGCCGACTTCCCCCGACGGACGCGCGTCGCGGCCGAAGGCCAGTGGGCTGGCGCACAGCAGGATCAGGCAGATGGCGATGCGATGCATGGCGTTCCCCGGGGGCCGCCCCCGGGAGGGCGGGGGCACACTATAAACCGGATGCGCCGGCGCCGCCGAAGGTTGCAATGCTGCGCTGCGGCAGGCGCGTTGACCGGGCGTATTCAGGGTTGGAGGATGGGATGCAGGCCCTCGTTGCCAAGGGTAATCGGATGTAGGTTTCGGAATTGAGTGAGTTCGACAAGGCTCCAACAAATATGCAGAGATGGTTGGCAGCCGGTCTCGCTTTGATCGCTTCGACAGCATTGGCCGGGATGACCGCGCTTTTCTGGTTTTACGTGCACCTTTACTTGGTCGGTTGCATTTTTGCGATGCTATTCGCGCTGAGCTGTTGGGTGTTTTACCGAGCGGTCAGTACCGCCCCTCGTCCCTTGCGAGCCAACGAAATTGCCGGCTTGGCATGGATTTTCTTGATCCTCGGCTTCGCGGAAGTGATCGGTTCGTTCTTCATGTCCGGACACAACAAAGGATTCTTCTTTGGAACCGGATTGTCGATGATCGGAATCGGCCTTGCCGGCATTCTTTCGAAACGTGCATGAGGCCGAACAATTCGTTTGGGCCGCCACGGTTCCCTCTCGCCATCCCCGACACGAGTCTGGCATCGCGTAGGCTCGCGCAAATCCGGCTGCACCGGCCTGCAACCATCCGGCAAGACGGCGTATCCATCCCTTGAGGCCGTCGACACGCAGGGCGGCCCGATCCGGAACCGTCCGCGTCCATGGCCAGAACAGGAG